>CALUVJ010000026.1 GCA_944324195.1 Candidatus Gastranaerophilales bacterium | reverse complement strand
GCTCTTCACCCCTCCCTAACCCTCCCCGAAGGAGAGGGAATGTGCGCTAATCCTTTGCAGGACAAGACTCAGGCTGCGCTTCATACTTCACCTCTCGCTCTTCACGCCCCCCTAACCCTCCCCGAAGGAGATGGGATGTGCACTAATCCTTTGCAGGACAAGACTCAGGCTGCTCTTCATACTTCACCTCTCGCTCTTCACCCCTCCCTAACCCTCCCCGAAGGAGAGGGAATGTGCGCTAATCCTTTGCAGGACAAGACTCAGGCTGCTCTTCATACTTCACCTCTCGCTCTTCACGCCCCCCTTATTATCGGTTTTTGCGCCGAAAGTGAAAACTTAATTGAGAATGCTAAGGTAAAGATTCAAAAAAAAGGATGCGATTATTTGATTGCAAATGATATTTCAAGAAAAGATATCGGATTTGACTCCGATAAAAATGAAATTTACATTGTTGACAAAAACTTAAATATAAAACATATTGAAAAAGATACCAAGGTGAATATTGCCAAACGTATTTTGGAGGAAGTTTTTGGATAAATACGAAATCGTAAAAAAAATAGAAGAGTTTGCGCCGCTCCAAACGCAAGAGAGCTGGGATGCAAGCGGGTGGATTGTTAATCTTCCCGACAGAGAAATTACTAAAATTCTATTTGCACTTACAATAACAGATGATATTATAAATCAGGCGCGGGAAAAACATTGTGATATGATAATTTCGCACCATCCGTTATTTTTTATACCTTTTGAATACAAAGATATCAACATTTATTCGGCCCACACAAACCTTGACAGGGCTGAGGGCGGAACAAGCGATTTAATCATTCAAAAACTCGGATTTAAAAAAAGCCGGAATGAAGATTTTGTGCGAATTGTTGAATTAGAGACCCCGATAACAACGGAAGAATTGTACAATAAACTTAAAAAGGTTTTTCCAAAACTCAGGTATGTTAATAATTACGGCGCAAAAACCGTTAAATCAATCGGTTTTTGCGCCGGCTCAGGTTCGGAATTTATAGGACAGACAGATGCTTTTGTAACAGGGGATGTTAAGTTCCATACGGCATCAGAAGCGAAAAAAGTTATATTTGATATCGGACATTTTGAGAGTGAGATATTTGCACCGGAATTGTTGAAAAAAATTACCGGGATAGGTGAAAAAGGGGTGATTGCGTATGAAAAAAGCCCTTTTATTTAGTATTATATTTTGCTTTACAATTCTTTGTGCCGCTGCGTATGAAACAATAATTATCAAGTTTCCCGACAGAGAACTCTGGATAAAAGGGTATTACAAAAAAGTCGGCAACGAAGCAATTTTGCAGTATGTTCCGAAAGGGCAAAGCAGCGCTGATTGGACTCGAACAATTGTTGTACATTCTTACAAATATTCAACGCTGCCTATTAATGTATTTCTTACGAATAATTCGGCGCGGCTTCTAAAAATAAATCCGACGGCGCCGTATAAAACATTGCGTCTTACACCAAATGATGCAATTATCGGCCGCTGCACGGAAGATTATAAAAATATTCCGGGGCAATGTGAATTTTTTCGTGCAACTCAGGGGTATGAGGGTATTGTGACTATTCATTATATGAATAAGAATAAGGATGATTTTTTGAATAATTATAACCAATGGTACAATATAGTGAAAAAGGCAAAATTATACAACAGTTATTATCGGGATGAACGTATTTTAGATAAAGCAGAGTATTTTGAATTATAAATACAATAAAAAAAGGTTTCCCGAATAAGAAAACCTTCTTAACCCAATAATCTCCTACCCCAAAAATATTTGTACTTTCAAATCTATATTGATTTGTCATAAAAAATAATCTGTTTTAAAGGTAAATGCCTCTCTTTCTTATTGATTTGTGTTTAATTAATTTTTTATCTCTCCTTCAGGTAAATTTTTGGAAAACTTTTACAAAATTTTTCTATCTTTTACCCTTCCCAAGTCTTGTAGCCATCACTCCTTTCAGGTATGTGTATATAGTATAATTTTCCAATCTTTTTATCAAGTAAAGAATTTAGTAAAAAATTTTACAATTCCCCATGCTTCCCGTAATTATTAAAATAAATCCGAATTAACAAAAGTTTACGTTAAAAAAACGCATAAATCGTATTGACAAACCCTTTTCAGAGTGATATCCCGCTGCAGCGGTTATTTCAATAAAAAATAAGTATAAAAATACAAAAATAATATTGACCGCGAAAGATTCAAATGAGATAATTTGTATATGAATTATTATAAAAAATACACGCCATATTTATTTTTAATTCCGGCAATGGCAGTTTTAATTGTTTTCTTTTTCATACCTTTTTTTCAAACTTTCGGCTTAAGTTTTTTTGATTATTCATCAAGTCTCTACAACCCGTCGTTTTGCGGACTTGATAATTACATAAAACTATTTAAAGAACCGATATTTTATAAAGTTATGTTTAATACATTTATGTATTTGATAATAGCGGTTCCGTTTCTTGTAATATTTCCGCTTTTTCTTGCAATATTAATCAATCAGAAAATACGCGGAATAACTCTTTATAAAATTCTTTTATATCTTCCGGTTATTGTATCAATTGTTGTTGCGGCCATTGCTTTCAAATGGCTTTATGCAAGTCAGGGAGTTTTAAATTATATTTTATCTTTAATTAATATAAAACCGATAGGCTGGCTGGTTGATACAAATTGGGCTTTGTTTTCCGTTGCCGTTGTTACAGTCTGGAAAGGTATAGGATATTATATGATGATTTATCTGGCAGCTCTTATGAGTGTTCCGCAAGATTTGTACGAAGCGTGTGATATTGACGGAGCAAGTTTTTTAACTAAACATCTTACGGTTACGGTTCCGCATATCATGCCGACAATTGCACTTGTCTCTACAATCAGTACTATTTCCGCAATGAAAGTTTTTGCGGAAATTTATGTTATGACAAAAGGCGGTCCTTTAAATTCTACAAAAACAATTGTATACTATATTTATGAAAGAGCTTTTGAGAATCTTGATTTAGGTTACGCGTCAGCACTGGCAGTTGTTCTGCTTATTATTGTCATGTTATTCTCGCTCATTAATATTTTGTGTTTTGAAAGGAATAAATACGGCGATATTTAATGAAAATTCTTGTTATTACAGATTTATATCCGGTAAAAGATGACGAAAAATATACGCCGAGAACTATTTCAAATTTTGTTCGGGAGTGGGAAATTTTAGGGCATGAAGTCAAAGTTATTAAACCGAATTTTATTTTAAATTCTTTTTTAAGGAAAAAACCGTTTTATAAAAGCGGAATTTACGGGAATATTGAAAACATAAATTATTTTTTGCCTTTTTTAGGTAATTTAAGAAATAAAATTCAAACCGAATTCGATGCGGATAAAATAATTGCTCACATGCCAAGCGGTGAAATTTTTGCAAACAGACTTAATTTAGATTTTATTGCAGGTGTACACGCTTCTGATCTGGAAGTTTTAACCAATCCTTTATATTCGATTTATTTTAAATCCGAGCTTGAAAGAGCGCACAAAAATGCGGTAAAAATTGCGTGCCGCTCGGAAGTTATTAAAAACAAATTTCTTAAACTTTATCCGCAATATACGGAAAAGACATTTGTATGTTATTCGGGAATAAATTGTGAAATTATTAAAAGGGAGTGGAAACCGTCAGACAGGGTAAAAGTTGTTGTTTGTGCAAACCTTATTAAGCGTAAAAATGCAGATAAAGTTATTCTGGCATGTGAAAATCTTAACGTTGATTTAACAATAATCGGAGACGGAAAAGAAATAAATAATCTAAAAAGAATTTCATCAAAACCGCAATTTTTGGGCTGGCTTGAACATGAAAGAGTTTTGGATATAATGCGCAAATCCGATATTTTTGCACTTCCGAGTACAAATGAAACTTTCGGCATGGTGTATCTTGAAGCAATGGCGTCGGGATGTATTGCAATTTGCAGTAAAAACGACGGTGCAGCCGGAATTATTAAAAACGGAATAAACGGATATTTTTGGGAAAGCGGGATAATAAGTAAAATTATAAATTCTTCAAATCAAAATGAAATTCTTGCCGAAACATATCGTACAATTTTAAATTACACTGCTGAAAAAGCAGCTTTAAATTATCTGGAAAATATTTAGCACGGACTTTTTTGCATAATTTTATACTCTTTAATATGCTTTTCTAATTTTTTCAGGATTTGATTATCAATAACGTGTTCAATTTTACAGGCAGTTTCTTCTGCAAGCTTGTGTTCAACGCCCAGAATTTCTTCAAAAAATTCAGATAAAGTTGCATGCTTTTTTATAATTTCTTTTGCTTTTTTAACCCCTTCCTCCGTAACGGAAATAGTTCCGTAATATCCGTAATGAATTAACCCCAACTGTTCCAGTTTTTGCAGCGCTTCAGTAACGGACGCCCGCGAAACGCCCAATCTTCTTGAAACTTCCACCGCCTTTACTTTGTTCTCCTGAATATAAATACTGTAAACAGCTTCTATATAATCTTCTAAACTGGAAGAGATTTCAGCCATCGCATACCTCCAATCATATAAAAAGACCCGCATATTATATTTAATTTATCCGTTTTTAAAACATCTTCCGAACTGTATTTTTCAACCGGATAAGAACATTTTTGTACAAGTTCATTATATCTTGCCGCATTCGGATAATCAAATTCGTTAAAGAAAATTTCATCGCCTTCTCTGAAAAGTATTTTAATCATTTTTTCATAATCTTTGTTTTTCAAACAGCCAAAAACAAATCTGCGGTCCTCTTCAGGGAAAAAATAATCCAGATTTTCCCGCAAAGCCTGAATGCCGTTAGGATTATGCGATGCGTCAATTATAAGATTTTTTTCTTTAATATATTCAAATCTGCATGGATTTTTAACTTTGCTCAATCCTTTAAGAATAACTTCATCATTAATATCTTTAAAAAGATAATTAACCGTCTCTATAACAAGCGCCAAATTTTCAACCTGATGCAAACCTTTTAATGCAAGCGCCTGAATATGTTCGGGTTTTGCAAAAGGAACCGTTAATATAAACATCGAATCCGATTCATCCGCTTTGTTCTTTATTGCTTCATATCCTTCGGAAGTTATCACCGGACATCCCGGTTTAATAATTCCGGCTTTTTCAAAAGCAATTTTATCTTTTGTATTCCCAAGTCTTTCCGTATGGTCTAAATCTATATGAGTAATTATTGAACAGAGGTTTTGCTTAATTACATTTGTAGCGTCAAACCGGCCGCCCAGTCCTGTTTCTAAAATTACAACATCAACTTTTCGGCTTTCAAAATACAAAAACATAATAACGGTAAGAATCTCAAATTCTGTCAGATGAATCCCCAGCTTTAAAATTTCTTCCGTATAATGCGCAAAAACTTCTTTGGAAATATCTTTTCCGTTAACTTTTATTCTCTCGGTATATTCCCAAATATGAGGACTGGTATAAAGTCCGGTTTTGTATCCTGCTTCGCGGAGTATAGCTTCCAGCATTGTACATACGGAGCCTTTTCCGTTGGTGCCGGCAACATGAATATATTTCAAACTATCCTGCGGATTACCCAATTTTTCAAGAGCGGCGGAAATTCGGTCCAAACTTAAATCTATATAAAAATTACTCTTGCTTGTAATATGTTTTAGTGCATCATCATATTTCATAGAATATTATTATAGCATATTGAATTACCGAAACTGAAATATAAATTTGCCTTTTTAAACTTTTCCTCTGCCAAATCGGAATTTATATCGCAGTTTGCACTAAAAAAGCTAAAATTGTCACCCTGAACTTGATTCCACTGCTGTCCATGGTAATTATTAAGAGTGAAAAACACTAATCTATCAATAGAGAACCCCTTCCCGAAATCAGAGATTTCGACCCTCCGACAAGGGGAGGGGTAAATGTATTGGGTTGGTTGGTCCCTTCCCCCTCGCCCCTTGTGGGAGAGCGGATTTTCGGTAGGGCGGAGCGTGCGGGAGCGGGAGTTCGGAAGGAACTCATTCCCGCAAGCGAGCCCGTAAGGTGTCGGGAAGCTGGGAACTTTCCGACACCCCGAATAATCCAAGACAGGGAAGAATTTCTTAGCGAGCTGCGCGAGCTTAGAAATTCGGGTGAGGGGTGATGAAACTTTCTAACGTGCTGTCATTCTGAGGGCGTGAGCCCGAAGAATCTCATTCTTGTAAAGTTTTAGGGATTCTTCGTCCCTAAATGGATATTGGACTCAGAATGACGCGGCGCATTTGGCGTGTATTCCCCTGCCCCTTGGAAAACTTTTCCCCTCGCGGGGTAAATATATTAGGGTAGTGAATAGTGAACAATTTCCCCTCTCCACTTAGGGAGAGGACGCAGTCTGTAGGTTTTGGTAATCTCTGATTACCGAAACATTTTATATTGTTGATGCGGTAAATCAATGATTTACCGCATCCTACTTTTCTGTGTGTAAAGTTGTATATAAGTCCTGCCAAATCCAACTATACTTTTTCCCCTCGTTATGGTATAATAAGCGCATGTTCACGGGAATTTCAGAAGAAAAAGGTAAAATCCAAGCTATCGGAAATAATTATATTATTGTTGAGTGCACCAAGGTCTTGGAAGGAAGCAAAACCGGCGACAGTATTGCCGTTAACGGAGTTTGTCTTACTTTAACCGAATTCGGAAGGGATTTTTTTAAAGCGGATGTTTCCCCTGAGACTTTTAAAGTAACTGCGCTCGGAAACCTCAGAGGCGGTGATTATGTAAATCTTGAACGAGCCATGCATGCAGATGGAAGATTCGGCGGCCATATGGTTCTCGGGCATGTTGACGGAGTTGCAAAAATTGTTTCAATTGTTAAAAATCATGAATTTTTTGATTTAATAATTGAACTAAATTCTGATGAAATTCGTTATATAGTCAGAAAAGGTTCAATTGCCGTAAACGGAATAAGTCTTACGGCAGCTGAAATAACGGGTGAAAGAGTAAGGATGGCAATTATTCCGCACACATTTGAGAATACAAATCTCTCAAATTTAAAATCGGGCGATTTTGTAAATATTGAAGTTGATATTCTGGCTAAATATGTTGAAAAATTTTTATCAACGAGTGATAATAAGTCAGGTATAAACATGGATTTTCTTGAAAGAAACGGGTTTTGCTAATTATGACAAATCAATTTAACACAATAGAAGAAGCATTAGAGGATTTCAAGGCCGGCAAACCTATTATAGTTGCCGATGATGAGGACAGGGAAAACGAAGGCGATTTGATTTGCTCCGCCCAGTTTGTGACACCTGAACTTGTAAACTTTATTACAAAAGAATGCCGCGGAATTGTGTGTCTTGCAATTTCGGAGGAAATCGCAAAACAGCTTGATTTGCCGCAAATGGTTGAAAAAAATACCGAAAGCATGCAGACAGCTTTTTCATTAAGTATAGATGCGCACCCGAAGTATGGAGTAACTACCGGAGTTTCAGCGTTTGACAGAGCAAAGACAATAGAAGTGGCAATTGCTCCTGACGCGCAGCCTTCAGATTTGCGCAGACCGGGACATTTGTTTCCGTGTGTTGCAAGAAAAGGCGGAGTGCTCAAAAGATGCGGCCACACGGAAGCAGTCGTTGATTTGGCAAGACTTTGCGGGCACAGAGAAGCCGGAATTATGTGCGAGATTATGAAAGACAACGGTGAAATGGCGCGCAGAGACGATTTGCATAAATTTGCCGAGAAACATAATCTGAAATTTATCACGGTTGCGGATTTAATTGCTTACAGAATTAAGCGTGAAACATTTGTAAAACGCGAGATTGAAGTTTTCCTTCCGACACAGTTCGGAGATTTTAATATAGTTGGCTACACCGATACAATAACCGGGTGCGAGCATGTTGCGCTGGTTAAGGACGACGGCTCTGATAAAATTCCGCTGATTCGTGTTCACAGCGAATGTCTGACGGGTGATATTTTTCACAGTCTCAAATGCGACTGCAACTGGCAGCTGCATACCGCGCTCAAAATGATTAACGAATACGGAAAAGGCGCTTTGATTTATATCAGAGACCACGAAGGCAGAGGAATAGGACTGATTAACAAACTTAAAACCTACAAACTTCAAGAACAGGGGCAGGATACGGTGGAAGCAAACGTATCACTCGGTTTTGCGCCTGATTTGAGAAACTACGGAGTCGGCGCACAAATTATTCTTGATTTGGGGTTCAATAACTTTAATCTCATAACTAATAACCCGAAAAAAATTATAGGTCTTAAGGGATATGGACTTACAATACACGAAAATATTAACTTGAAATCGGAAGTTAATAAGTACAATGAACGCTATATAAATACAAAGCGTGAAAAAATGCATCATCTAATGTAAAAAAGGACAATTTATGACAGAAACAACGTATGAAACAGAATTATTAAACGGTAATATTTCAAAAATCTTTGCAGGTGTGTACAATGATTTTAAGGCCAAAGCGGTAAGCGATTACAAATTTGAACTTGAACCGCTTTCATACGAGGAATTTATAGATGCTGTCGAAAAAAAATATATGCAATGCATTGTTCTTAAAGAAAATGATATTCCGACTGCGTTTCTTGTTTATACAACCTCAATTTCCGAAGCGGTTGAATTAAACCTTATACACTGCCTGGGAACCGAAGATGAGACAACAAAAGTTAAGCTTCTTATTGAAAAGTTTCTTGAATTAACCGTAGAAGAACGTCAAAATAAAGTTGTTTCTTACCCGATGATAGGACATCAATCCGTCTTTACGGCAGATATTGCAAAATTCGGGTTTAAATATGTCGGACAGGCAATTTTAAGATTTATGATGGGTAACGCTTCATCGGAGAGAATACTTGAAAATATGAAATTGACTCCGAGACCTGATGATTACAAGATTGTAAGCTATGATGATTCTTTTAGGGAAGATGCAATAAGGATTATTCACGAATCTTTTCAGGCTACGCAGGACGCCCTGTTTGATACAAGGTTCAAATCAATTGAAGGAACGGAAGATATAATCAATAAGATTGTAGAAAATGTTTACGGCGAATTTTTGCCGGAAGTTACTTCCGTACTTTTATACAAAGATTCTCCGGTTGGTTTTGCTTTTGCAAACGTAACCGGCGGTGATATCGCAAATATTCCTCTTGTCGCGATTGAAAAAGAACACAGAGGACACGGATTCTCAGAACATTTGTTAAATCGTTCAATTAAAACTATTGTTGATTGGACAAAATTAGGAAGAAGAGTTTTCAGCGAGATAAACGTTACGACTGAGACAAACAATTATAAAGCATTGAAAATGTACCGTAAAATCGGATTTAGAGAGGATTTTTGCTACCCTCAGGCGTATCTGTTACCGAAGAAAAAATAAATACACTACATGGTTTAAATACTTATATTTTACTTTCAGGTAAAATATTCTGAGAAAGAGAAAGGAGAAGTATGAAACTATCAAAACAAATTCTTGCAGTACTCGGTGCTGTATGTGTGACCGCAGGTGTCGCAATGGCAGGCGCTCCTGAACCGGCAGATGTTCAGGCCTACGCTCACCCTACATTATTTGGTACACAGGCTCAAACACTTGTAAACACCGACAGCAACGTAATTATCGGCGGAAAGATTTACAAGCCTTGCACTGCTAAGACAATGGAGCAAAAGCAAAACGTTGTTATAGCTCGTTTTTCAAAAGAATTGCTTGATAAAATGAAAAGCAAAATGGATCCGAAAAGAGCTAACCTGTTTAACCCTAAAATGCCTGTATTGCGTTCAGAGCTTGCATTTATTCTTTCAGACGGTTTGGATTTGAAAGAAGTTAAAGCAAATAACTACACTGACGTAACAACTGATTATTGGGCTAAAGATCAAATTGACAGAGCATTAAGTGCAGATGTTATGATAGGCTATCCTGATGCTACTTTCAAACCTGATCAACCTATTACAAAAGCAGAAGTTTTTGCAACTTTCGCAAAAATGATGGATGTTTCTGCCGATAAAAATGCAACACCGACATTTGAAGGCCAGGCTGTAAAACATGTTCCTGTTTGGGCTTACGGCGCTACAAACGAAGTTGTTGCATCAGGTATCTTAGACAAACTTGCTGACAAAGATAAAGTTATTAACGACGAATATCTTTCAAAACAACAGGTTGCAGATATGTTAGGTGCTATGAAAGCAACATTTAATATTAACACTAAAAACGGTATCTTAAACTGCGCTACAAAATGCGATCCTATTACTATGAAGATTAAATTGTCTGAAAGAATCAGCGCAAGAACTTCTAATGTAGGTGATACATTTACTGCTAAGACAGTTGAAGATGTAACAATCGGCGGAGTTTGCTATCCTGCAGGTTCAACAGTTAAAGGTGTTGTATCTTCAGTTTCAAGACCTGGTGTTAAAAACCCGGGCTATGTAGCTATTGAATTCAAAACAATTACAAACGGTGACAACTGTGCTGAGTTCCCGAAAATTATGTCTAATGCATCAGTTGATGTAGCTAAAAATCCTAACATCGTTTCAAGAATTTTTGCTGCTCCGTTCTCAATGGCTGGCAGAATCGTAGGTGTTGCAGGCAGAACAGTTTCTACTGACGTAGAAGTTATCGGTAACGGTCTTGAAGAATACGGCGACAACTGGTCTGACGCATTCTGCGATACAGCATCACTTCACCCGCTCAAAGGCTTGAAGAGCGTTGGAAGCAGCTTTATTACAATCGGTAAAGGTGTTTACAATGTAATTAAAGCTACAGGAAGCGGTGTATTCGGTATTTGCTACGAATTCGTTGACGAAGCTAAGTATATCTTCGTTCCTAACACAACTAACGATTCAAGCTTAAATCCGGATGAAGTTTTGACAATTCTTTACTAAAAAGAATTAAAAAACAAATTTGAAATCCCTGTTAATCAATATTAACGGGGATTTCTTTTATGGTTTGATATTTTGTTCCGTTACAAAACTTTACAATTCAAATTAAAAAAGCAATTTTTATTTTTTTCAAAACTTTATATATATATAACGGATATCAAAAATCATTACATAGTAAAGGAGAAATATATGGCAAGAGTATTAATTTCAATGCCTGAAGAATTTTTAGACAGAATTGACAAAGTTGCAGAAGGCGAAAACAGAACACGTTCAGAATTAATCAGAGAAGCATTGAGGAGTTACATGTACAAAAGCAGGGTAAAATCCAATACCATGGCCGGTAAAAATGCTGCAATTCTGGAAGCACTTCTGGATTAGTACTGCCATTGGAATTGTAAAGTATTAGCTGCGAGTTTTTGAAGAAGATTATTACAGCCGCAAAAATCTTTGATTTTTGCGGCTGTAATAGTTGTTATGGTTGGTGAAGAGTGAAGTGGGGGTAAATGTATTGGACTAGTGACTAGTGAATAGTGAGTAGTGAATAGAGGGGGTAAATGGATTGGACTAGTGATTAGTGATTAGTGAATAGTGAATAGAATTGTAGGTCAGGTTTTACCTGACAATAACTCGTTCAACGTCATTGCGGGGGTAAATGGATTGAGTTGGTCCATCCTTTCCCCTCGCCCCTTGTGGGAGGGGTAAATGTTTGGGCTAGTAGGTCTCTTCCCCTCGCCCCTTGTGGGAGAGGGCTAGGGTGAAGGGTTATGAAACTTCCGTGAGTGCCGTCATTCTGAGGGCGTGAGCCCGAAGAATCTCATTCTTGTAAAGTTTTAGTGATTCTTCGTCCCTAAATGGATATTGGACTCAGAATGACAGCACGTTAGAAAGTTTCATCACCCCTCATCCGAATTTCTAAGCTTGCACAGCTCGCAAAGAAATTCTTCCCTCTCCCGGGGTAAATGAAATCAAGTTTGATGTGAAATTACAAGCCGTACGCAAGCTGAGGGGCGAGGGGAAGGCGTGAATCTATGTCAATCGACAAATCAAAGTTAAAAAAGTGAGTGGTGAAAAGTGAGTAATCTGATACTTTTAATAATAATTACTTTAAAATTTTTCTTGTGCTATAATTACAACACAAGGGTATAAAAATTTTAGAGGAAATATGTACAGAGAATATTTAAAGGGAAGAATAGGCGCACTGGTTTTTATTACGGGTACTTTTATAAGAGGATTGTCGTCGCAGACTTTTGCGGAAAAGGGGTTTGAACTGACACCGGATCAGTATGTTATTCTTAACCTTTTGCTGGAAAACGAAGAAATTATGTATCAGAGACAGCTTGCGGAAATTACTTTGAAAGACAGGGCGAATATTTCAAGAATAATTGAAATTATGAGCAATAAGGGATTTATAGAAAAGATTCCGGACTCAAACGGAAGAAAAATTTATAAACTTGTTGTTACGGAAAAGGGTAAAAAAGCAAGAGACCTTGTTTTTCCGACTGATATTGAACTAAGAAAACAAATTACAAATAATATTTCTGAAGAAGAGCTAGCAGTTACTTTTGCAACGCTGGAAAAAATGAATATGAATATAAGAGATAAGGTTAAATTGCAGATATAAAAGGAGAAGAATGTGGAAGAAGATAAACAAGCCGAAGAGATAATAGAAGTAGAAGATACACGCCCGGAATATATGAAGAAAAGAGTACTGGTACCGATGATAACAGGAATAATATTCCTGATTTGCGGTATTTTTTATGCAGTTCACACGGTTTATTACAAATCTACGGATGACGCTTTTATAGAAGGTCACGTAATAACTGTTGCACCGAGGGTTTTCGGTCCTGTAATACACTTAAATATTGAAGATAATCAGGAGGTCAAAAAAGGAGATCTATTGTTAGAAATCGATCCTAAGGATTATGAAGCCAAGTTAAAAGAAACAAAGGCAAAACTGGATGAAGCGAAAGCTTCATTAGTAAATTCTGAAAATCAGGTTGAAAAGACTTTATCTGATCTGGATTTTGCACAGGCAGATTATGACAGATACTCAAAAATGTTTGATAAGGGAATTTCGTCAAAGCAGGATTATGATGCGAGCCTGAATAAACTTACTGTTGCTCAATCTAACAACAAGTCGGCAAAAGCAAGATATGATGAGATTAATGCTTCAATAAAAAGATTAGAAGCAGAAGTTGAACAGGACGAACTAAACCTTTCTTATACCAAGATTTATGCCTCTGAAGACGGCAGAATTACAAACAGAAGCGTAGAACAGGGAAATTATGTTCAGGTTGCGCAGCCTATGTTTGCAATAGTACCGGAAAAAATGTGGATAATTGCAAACTTTAAAGAAACACAGCTTGCAAATATGAAAAAAGGGCAGCCGGTTAAAATAAAGATTGATACTTACGGCGGCAAAAAGTTTAAGGGGGAAGTAGACAGTATTCAGCGCTCAACGGGCGCCAGAGCAAGTTTATTTCCGCCTGAAAATGCTGTCGGAAGTTACGTAAAAATAGTTCAGAGAGTTCCTGTCAAAATTGTATTTACGGAAGACATTTCAGATTACAATATTGTTCCGGGAATGTCTGTAGTTCCGGAGGTTAAGGTAAAATAAATGGCAAAAGTCGTTTACAAACATCACCCCGCACCGTTATGGCTTGTGGCATTATCAATACTTCTGCCAACCTCCTTTGCCTGTCTTGCAACTTCCGCAACAAACGTTGCGATTCCACATATTTCAGGGTATTTTGGTTCAACTATTGATGAAGCTAACTGGATTATTACATCATATATGATTGCAAACTCCTGTTTAATCCTAATGTCAGGCTGGCTGGAAAATGTTCTTGGAAGAAAACGATTTTTGAAAATATTTATCGGAATATTTACGCTCGGCTCCCTGATTTGCGCAATGGCTCCAAACCTTAATTTAATGGTTCTCGGAAGACTAATTCAGGGTGTCGGCGGAGGACCTATGACACCTTTAGCACAATCCATACTGCTTGCAGCTTTTCCGCAGGAGAAAAGAGGAATTGCAATGAGTTTGTACGGAATTGCAGTTATGGTTTTTGCAATTCTCGGGCCGACATTCGGCGGATTTATTGTTGATAACGCAGACTGGCAATGGATTTATCTTGTAAATATTCCTGTCGGAATATTATCAATTTCTATGGTTCATGCAAATATAGAAGAGCTTGAATACAGGAAAAAAATTAAGAAAACTGACTTTCTCGGAATGATTTCTCTTGTTTTGTGGCTGCTTTCGATGCAGGTTGTACTTGATAAAGGGCAGCAGTACAACTGGTTTGACTGTGCATGGATATGCTGGCTTTCCGGATTTTCGGTTTGTATGTTTGTATTCTTTGTAATCCGTGAACTTGAAAGCAGCGCGCCTTTAATCAACTTAAGATTATTCAAGGACAGAAACTTTTTAATCGGGACAATTTTAAGTGCTTCTGTTAACATGATTGTATTTTCATCAATCGTTCTTGTGCCGCAGTTTTTACAAAATATGATGGGCTACACCGCAATGTTGAGCGGTTTTGCGCTCTCGCCCCGCATTATCTCCTGCGTATTAATGATGATTGCAATAAACTATTTGATGAAAATTTTTGATAACAGAATTCTAATAGCCATAGGATTTTTCTTTTTAGGAATATCGATTTTATTCTTTATAAACTTAAATCTGAGCGTTTCATTTATTTATATTGCAATACCGCAGGTTCTAATGGGAATTGGCGTTATAATGACATTTATTCCTGTTTCGTCGCTTGTACTCGGAACACTTCCGAAATCGGAATTAACAAACGGTTCAAGCCTGCATAATTTGTGCAAAAGTACAATGACCGCAATTATCGCCTCTGTTGCGTCGACTCTTGTTGCAAGACATGCCCAAATGCATCAGGTGTATCTGGTTGATAATTTATCAAACTTCAACCTCGTATTCCAGCAGAAAATGGCATCTCTTATAAGTACATTTATGTCAAACGCTTCAAGCACTTTTGCTACAGTCAAGGCAAATTCTTATGTTTATAAATCATTGCTCACGCAATCAAGGCTTATGGCATACGTAGATGTATTTTCAATTTTTGCCCTGATTGCATTTCTGCTTATTCCGCTTGCATTTTTATTTAATACGGAAAACAAGCATAAGGAATCCAGCAAGCACAAAACAATTATGATGAAGCAGATTCCGGGAGACAGGATTTAAGTTATTACCATTCCTGTACCTAAGCGACCGGAACGCCGTCATTATCCTGTTCATCTCTGACTTTCTCCAACTCTTCAAACCAATCAATCAAAGGCTTTTTCTCTCCAAAAGAAAAATTAAATCCCCGCTCAAAATCAGGGTCGGTTAAAAACTCATAGCTTATGTTAAAAGCAACGGGCTCTTCTTTTACCCCGAGCTTTTTAAACTTTTCTGCAGAAATTGTATTTCCGCCGTCCTCCAGAACATTTGAATAATTAAGCCCTTGAAAACAACAAAAAGGAGCTTTAATTTTCCCGTTCTCTCCTACTGTCGGAAGCCCGAAAGAGCGGCATACAATCCCCCTGTAATCATAAACTGCGCAAACATTATCAATCAGAAAAGGACAATCGTATAAAAACTTTTTGCCTTCAAAATTTTTCTTTGCTTCAAGCGTAGTTTTTATATTATTAACAATAGCTTCCTTTGTTTTCACATCAAGATAGAGTGTTCCGCACATCAAGTATTCAAACTCTATTTGAGAATAAGGAAACTGCGCATTCTGACAGCATTTCCCGCACCCTTTTTTGCAGCAAATGTAAGGCTTTTGACTCTCAAAGAATTTATCAAACTTTTGACTTAAAAAATTTAAATAAGTAATATAATTTTCTATCATTATCCCGACTCTTTCAATATTATAATCTAAAAAAAGACTGCTGCATACTTTTCTTTGCAGCAGTCTTAGAGGCCTTATCTCAGATATTTTTATGTCTGTAAATTTCAATATTCATTCAAACCTCACTAGTATTTCAAATCTTTTAGCCAGTTTTTCAGGTCATTATCGGTACCGGCACCGCCTTTGCCGTAAACTACAAACGGAGTTTTCAAAACCTTAGCGCCTTTTGCGAGTTTCTCCATATCAGCAGGAATTGAATAGCTTCCGCCGCCACCGTGAGTTACAAACGGCACAATTGTTTTGCCTTCAAACTTATTTTCACTCAGGAACGTCATAACAGGAGGAGCCATTGTGTACCACCATGCCGGAGTTCCGACAAAAATCACATCATAAGAAGATACATCCGTATTTTTTATCGGAGGATGAATGCCTTTGTCTTTCTGTTCTTTTGCAACTCCGTAAGCTGTTTCATTGTAATCACTCGGATACGGTGTAACCGGTTCTATACGGAAAATATCTCCGCCGGTTTGTGCGTGAATCTTTTCCGCTATAGATTTTGTATTACCGCCCCATGAAAAATAAGCAACCAAAACTTTTTTGTCCATAAGCTCTCCTTTTTGAGTAACATCCGGCTCCGGATTGCTGCCCACGGCATAAGCAAATCCGAAACCGATAATTATCAATGATAGTAGTAGTAATATTATGTTTTTCATAAAACCTCTTATTTATCCTTTTTGTTTATCTTAACATATAGTGTTTTTATGTTATTGTCAGGTAAAACCTGACCTACTCAGTTACTTAATCACTAGCCCAATCCATTTATTCATGACGTTAAGCTTGTAGTCTCACCTATCAATCCGTTACATTTTCCCCCCCGCTAAACCGATAATCATTTCGACTGTTGCAGGGTCATAATGAGAGAAGAATAAACTCTTACCGGTATCAAGCGCCCTTATTTCATTTAACTCTTCTTCCGTAAGTTTAAAATCAAAGATATCAAGATTTTGTTCCATACGCTCTTTTTTTACTGATTTAGGAATTACAATTATTCCCTCCTGAGTTAAAAACCGTAAAGCAGTCTGTGCAGAAGATTTTCCGTATTTTTCGCCAATAGAAACAAGGGTTTCGTTTTTAAACATATTGTTCTTGCCTTCTGCAAAAGGTCCCCACGCCATTATTTGGGTATTATATTTTTTCATAACCTTTCTTGCTTCTTTTTGCTGCTGAAATATGTGCGTTTCAACCTGATTTACAGCCGGCTGGATTTCTGCAAAATGAGATAAATCTACAAATCTGTCAGAGTAGAAATTACTAACCCCTATAGCTCTTGCTTTTCCGGATTTGTAAGCTTTTTCCATTGCTCGATAAGTTCCGTAATAATCGCCAAATGGCTGGTGAATTAATAACAAATCAACATAGTCCGTCTGCAATTTTCTCAAAGACTCATCAATAGAAGCAGCCGCTTTTTCTTCTCCGGCATTAGAAATCCAGATTTTTGTTACAAGAAATAAATCTTCTCTCTTTACACCGGATTTTTTGATTGCACTTCCGACACCTTCTTCATTAAAATATGCCTGCGCCGTATCAATAAGTCTGTAGCCTGTATTAATTGCATCACTTACGCATCTTTCGCACTCTGCGGGATCTACCTGAAAAACACCGTATCCCAGAATCGGCATTTCTACACCGTTATTTAATTTAACTGTTTCCATCTGAACTCTCCTATAACTTAATTTATCACCTGATAGCTGCTATCAGTCAACTATCTTATGAAATTTGTATATTCAACCACTTCCGCTTCCGGCGGATTAATTCCGGCTTTTCTTGCAGCCTCCTGACATTTGAGAAAATACGCAAAATTCTTAGCCAAAATCCGCATATTCTGAACACCTTCTCTATCTTTTCTTACTTCTTCAGGATTCTGCCCGTGTACCATATTCCAGTATCTGCCTGAAATAACCGGCATTTGATTTATCTGGAAATATTTATTTAACTGATCAAGTGTTGCGGTAGTACCTGCGCGTCTTGCAGAGACAACCGCCGTTCCGGGTTTATGTTTAAAGGAATCGTGTCCGGACATATAATCTACAAAAAATGCTCTGTCAAGAAACGGGAATAATTTGAAAGTTGGTATTAAAGTGGCGGGAGCTGCGCAGCAGCTCCCGCCACTTCTGCTTTTGAAGTTCTCTTATGCATTCTTTATGTAACGATTTGTAAATGTTTTTTCAAAAATCCTAAAGTTTTTGAAAAAAATGCCGATAACATATCTGTAAGCAAAATAAAGCAAAAACAAAATCGTGTATAAAGGGTCGGTTATAAATTATTTCCTTCCCGGCTGTTGATTAAGAGGTATAGTGATGGACGAACATGAAGCACTAATTGAATATTCAGAGATGACAACATTTGATTTCAACTCAAAAGAATTTCAGGAGGTGCAAAGAGACTATATTGCATGCAGAAATGTTGTATCAAATTTATTAGGGTTTATAAAATACGGTATTCTTAAAACTGCAAAAAACTATTAAGGAGTATTGATGAGTATTAAAAAAGAATACAATAGCAAATGTTTTTCGCCCAATTGGCTTGAAGTCAATTTGGACGATAAGGACGGGCAGACAAAAAAGGAGGAACGCCTAGAGAGCAAACAACGTAAAGACTTAAATACTTTATTACAAGAACTGGAAGAAATTAAACAAAACATTGAAAGAGCTGCAGAAAAGCAGAACCGTTTGGCAGATCTGATGAGCTATTATACCGGTGAATTTGCAAAGTAAACTCATTGGTCCGACGGATTAGATTTACACAAATAAGACCGTAGTTATGAGATGCGGTCTTATTTGTTTGTTTGATTACAATTTGTTTTTGCAAAATGCTTTCTTAAAAAAGACGGCCGATGATATTTGCATAAACCGTATTTGTCAATTGCTCTGAGATGTTCCTGCGTCAGATAACCCGCATTTTTTGCCCAATTGTACATGGGAAACTCTTCATGGAGTCTTGTCATATATCTGTCGCGGCTTACTTTTGCCAAAATACTGGCAGCGGCTATAGAAGCCGATTGTGAATCGCCTTTTATGATAAATTTCTGGCTATATGCAAAATCCTTAATTAATTTGTTGCCGTCAACCAAAATCAGTGTATTCTCCTCGGGCATTAAACCTGAACAGGCAATATTCATAGCTTTTAGCGAGGAATTTAATATATTTATCCGCTCAATTTCGTCAACTTCTATACAAACAATTTTATTATTTGTATTATTTTTAATTATTTCATATATAGATTCCCGCTTTTTGGGAGTTAACTTTTTTGAGTCATTCAAAATTTCCAAATCATTAATAAGTCCTTTTGTTATTTTAGAAAAACTTACCGCTGCAGCAAATACCCCGCCTGCAGCCGGTCCCCGCCCGGCTTCATCTGTTCCGATGACCGGACAGTTAAATTTTTTATCAAATTCAAAAAGTAATTCGGATTGTATCATATTTATACTTTATTACAGAATAAAATTCAGCCAAACAGCTGCTAAAGACAGAATTGCAGAAACAAATGCAAACTCTTTTACAATTCTTATTTCAGAATGTCCGGACAGTTCAAAGTGATGATGTATAGGTGACATTTTGAAGATTCTTTTTCCTGTTAATTTGAAACTTGCAACCTGCAATATTACGGATAAAGTTTCAATAACAAAAACTCCTCCGAACAATGCCAGCAGCAGTTCGCATCTTCCGATTACCGCCAGTGTTCCGAGAAGTCCCCCGATGGCTAAAGAACCGGTATCGCCCATAAAAACCTGAGCTTTCGGCTTATTGTATTTCAGAAACCCGATTAAAGCTCCGATTACTGTTGCTGCAACTATTGCGGCGGCATTGTGTCCGTCCGTAAAAGCCAAAAATCCGCAGGCTGCAAATGCGGGAATTCCGCAAGATGCTGCCAGTCCGTCAAGTCCGTCAGTTAAATTGTAGGCATTAGAAGCTCCCGTAACAACAAATACCGTGAATAAAGGGTATAAAATACCCAAATCAAAAGTGTGTGAGCCAAGAGTTATTACGGTTCCGTATGCCTGCATAGAATATATTGTCGGTATAAGTGCTATCAGAATTTGTCTGATAAGTTTGCCCCTTGGACTTAATCCTTTATTTTCATGCCCTTTAATTTTTAAATAATCATCTTGAAGTCCGGCTAATGCCATAAAAAGAAATGTTATTAAAATTATCCAGGCCGAATTGTCCATTTGCTGTGCCATTAGAAGAGTAATAACGGAAGATATAATCACTGCAAGAACTATAAAAACTCCCCCGGTAGTCGGTGTTCCGGCTTTTTTTGCGTGTTCTTCCGGAGCAACGTCAAGAATATATTGTCCGATAGTTTTTTTTCTTAAAAAATCAATATATGGTACTCCGAACAGTAAACATAATACCATGCTCATTAACAATGCTACTGCAAGCATTATCATAATTACTTCTCCTTTTATTTATTATTTTATATATTAGCGCAAAAAGAGTATTAAAAGCAATCTTTATATATTTTCAAAAGAGTCAATTACAATATCAACAATAGCTGTTCCGGAATGATTTATAGCTTTTTCTAAAGCGGGAATAAGTTCTTCTTTATGTTTGACACGAATAGCAAAAAGATCGTACGCTTCAGCAATTTTGGTGAAGTCAGGGTTAATCATTTCAACCTGATATCTGGTTTTATAAATTTTTTCCTGCAATTCTCTAACCATTCCGAGGTAACTGTTATTCATAATGATAATTTTTACCGGAATATGATGTTCCCTGCAGGTGGCAAGTTCCTGAAGATTCATTTGAAAAGAACCGTCTCCGGTTATGTTCAGCACAAGGTTATCCGGGTTAGCAATGAATGCGCCTATGGCTGCAGGCAGGCCGAACCCCATAGTTCCCATACCGCCTGATGTAATAAATTTTCTCGGTTTGTTGAAATTAAAAAATTGAGCCGTAAGCATTTGGTGCTGGCCGACATCAGTCACAACAACAGGTTCGTAGTACTTGGTATATTCTGAAAGCGTTTCTAATACGAATGATGAATGAAGGCAGGAAGAAATTTCTTCTGCAGGGGGAATCGTTTCTTTAAATATATCAATTTCTGTACGCCATTTATCTTTGGTATGAAAAGAGTGTTTTTGTTCAATGCATTTTTGCAGAAACGGTTTAACGTCTGTATTGATTGTTAATTCAAATTTTCTGGATGACGGCTGCAAATTTACGGATACAATTTTACAATTCTGTGCAAAATCATTTCTTTTGCAGGTTGAACGGTCAGAAAAAGCGGTTCCGAAAGCAATAAGCAGGTCGCATTGACTAAGTGCTTCGTTTGCGGCGTCAGTTCCGTTTATTCCTATCATACCAAGGTATAAGTTATTTTCGGAAGGGTAAATTCCTATTCCCATTAGAGTAGAAACAACAGGAATTTGTAATATTGAAACAAATTGTTCTATTTCCGCCGCTGCGTCAATACATCCGCCGCCGACAAGTATAAGCGGGTTTTTGGCAGAGTTTAAAAGATGAGTGAAACTTTTTAATTGTTCGTTAAAATCCGGAATGGGATTTGTTATGTCAAGTTTTTCTGCATGATGCGAAAGTGTTGCGGCAGACTCCAGTAAATTTCTCGGCAGTACTGTGACAACAGGGCCTTTTACTCCGGACTGTGCTTCAAAAAAAGCATTTTTTATAAAATCGGAAATATTATCTTCGGGAGTTAATATCATAGTTTTTTTGCAGCAGGAGTGTGTTATTGACTTAATATCGACTTTTTGAAAAACTTTGTCATTATTATTCGTATTTGCAACATCTCCGGCAAGAATAACAAGAGGTGTGGAATCGGCATAAGCGTTGGCAATGCCTGTGACAGTGTTAGTAAAACCGGGGCCTGATGTTACCAGAACAACACCTGTTTTTCCGCTTGCTCTTGCATATCCTTCTGCGGCGTGTACAGCCGCTTGTTCGTGTCTTACAAGAAAATGCTTAATTCCCTCAACCTTTGAAAGTTCGTGATAAATGCTTAAGACAGATGCGCCGGGATAGCCGAAAATACTGTCTACACCTAATTCTTGCAGTGTTTTTACTAAAATGGATGCCGAAGTCTTAGTTTGTAAAAGATTTGTCATAGCATAGTTATTATACATCAAATAATTATAACCGGTAAATATATAAACTTGGGTATGGTGAGGGGTGAAGGATGAAGCGGGGGTAAATGGATTGGACTAGTGAATAGTGAATAGTGAGTAGTGAATAGAATTGTAGGTCAGGTTTTACCTGACCATAACCGGTTCAACGTCATTGCTGTACATGTCAAGCAATTAGTTACATTTATTCAAAAATTCCAGCGGTGTTAATCCTTTAAT
>CALUVJ010000025.1 GCA_944324195.1 Candidatus Gastranaerophilales bacterium | reverse complement strand
CCGAAATCATTGAAGCCGGCTGCGAAATTCGTAAGACATCAGGAGCAGGCGTCAGGACTTTCTACGTCAAGATTTATTCAGGATGCAACAACCTGCCTTATTCCAAAAGTGGTCTTTTCTAGAAGCATTGCTGATTTAACTGAAAATACGTTTCTGGAAACTTCGGAGGAAGCGTTAATTTATTTTGTGCCGACGATTTTAGGCGAGAGAGTAGCGAGAAAAGTTTTTTCTAAAGGTTTAAATAATGACTTAAAGAAAGAAGTAGCAACTACAGGGGTTGAGCTGTTAGAGAAGGGTGGGAAAAATAATAAAAAAGTTATTCCGGTAAAGGCTGCTATTTCTCTCGCTGCAATGGCTATACCATTAACGGAATTTTCTCTAAATTATATAAAAAATTTGATGACTTTGAAACTCTTTAAGAAAAGTGATTTTAAAAATATTGCTTCGCTTGAAGAAACTCAGGAGGATAAAAAACATCAAGAGAAAGTTAAAAAGAGCGCGCAGAAACACATTGGGCTTGCAGCAGGACTTTATGCCGGCTGTCTCGGGCTTGCTGCTCTTTTGGCAACAAAAGGCAAAGATTCTAAAATTCTGCAAAATATTTCGGAATTTATTGTAGCTCCGGGTACGAAATTATTTAAAAAATCCCCAAAAGCTAAAAACTTCTTTAACAAATACACAAATATGGATTTTAACAGTCAGAACGGGAAATTATGCCTGAGCAAAGGTCAATTAACCACTTGTGTGCTTGTGGGCGGTGCCGGATATTTTGGAGCTTCGGCTGACAGAGGTAAAGAGAATTTTAAAGAAACTGCAACGAGATTTCCTCTTGTAGCTCTCTATGTTATTACCGGCAGCGAACTTGTCGAGAAGGGTTTCAGAAGGCTTTTACACAAAATGGGTAAATGTAAGGATTTAATCGGTAAAGATATGAGTGTGCCAAAATTTGATGACTTAGGTGCTTTGGCTCAAAAACTCGCCAAGGAAAGAAATTCTACGGTAGAAAAAGAGTTTAAGTCTCTTGCAAAGCAAAAGGTTTTAATCTCAGGTCTGCCTTATATCTTTTCAATCGGAGTAATGGGATTCTTTGTTGCCGGAATGACAAATTATTTTACGAAAAAAAGATATGAAAATGCAAAACGTAAAGCGGAAGGTATTTCATAATAAATCGGGCGGTTTTATAAACCGCCCGATTTTGCAATTTAGTAATTTTTTGCTTTAACCATAAAATAACTTTGCGGGTGTTTGCAAACCGGACAGGTATCAATTGCTTTGTCTCCCGTGTAAGAAAATCCGCAGTTAGCGCATTCCCAGACAACCGGTTCCGATTTTTTGAAAACTTCTTCTTTCTTAATGTTTTCAAGCAGTTTTCTGTATCTTTTTTCATGGTCTTTTTCAATTTTAGCAACATTTTCAAATAAGAGTGCAATATCATTAAACCCTTCTTCTCTGGCTTCTTTTGCAAATGTTGCATACATATCTGTCCATTCGTAATTTTCTCCCGCTGCAGCATCTTCAAGGTTTTCTATTGTTGAAGCGATTGAGCCGCCGTGTAACAGTTTAAACCAAATTTTTGCGTGTTCTTTTTCATTGTTTGCTGTTTCTTCAAAAAGTCTTGCTATTTGCACAAAACCGTCTTTTTTTGCTTGGGAAGCGTAATAAGTGTATTTATTTCTTGCTTCTGATTCGCCTGCGAAGGCTGTTTTTAAGTTAGCTTCTGTTTTTGACCCTCTTAATTCCATATAATCTCCTTTCATATCAAAATAGTATTATAACATAATAATTTGTGCTAACATAGTGGTATGGATTTGTTTACGCAATTAGAGGAAGTGAATCGTCAAACACCGCTTGCGGAGATAATGCGGCCTAAAACTCTGGATGAGTTTCTTGGGCAGTCGAATGTTGTTGCGCCAAATTCTCCGCTTTTAAATTTGTTAAAAACTCAGAGACTTTTTTCACTTATATTATGGGGAACTCCGGGGTGCGGAAAGACTACACTTGCAAGGCTTATTGCAACAAAAGTAAATGCGCAGTTTATAGAACTTTCGGCGGTAACTTCCGGTATAAAAGAGATCAAAGAAACTGTAGAACAGGCTCGGCAGGCTTTGAGGGCAGGGCAAAAGACTATTTTATTTATAGACGAAATTCATCGTTATTCAAAAACTCAACAGGATGCACTGTTGCCGCATGTTGAGAACGGAACTATTTTTTTAATAGGTTCAACGACAGAAAATCCTTCATTCCAAGTTGTGCCGGCTTTGATTTCAAGAGTTCAGGTTATAAGACTCAATCCGATTAATGATGTAAGTATGGCAAAAATCGTCAATCGCGGGTTTGAGTATTTGGAAAAACATTATCAGCCTATTCAGTATGACGAAGAAGTTACAAAATTTATTGTAAATAATGCCAGAGGCGACGCAAGATGTGCACTTAATCTTGTTGAGAATTCTTATTTTGCAAGTAATTTTTCCGGTGATACAAGGCTGTTATCCGTTGAGATTCTCGAAAGTATTACCCAAAAAAGAAATACGAGGTATTCAACGCAGGAGCATTATGATTGTGCATCAGCTTTTCAAAAAAGTTTGAGGGGTTCAGATCCGGATGCGGCAATTTATTATCTTGCAAAAATGATTGAGGCGGGTGAGGACCCGAGATTTATTGCAAGAAGGCTTATTGTATGTGCGGCTGAAGATGTCGGTGTTGCAGATCCAAATGCAATGAACATAGCGGTTAATGCGTATAGGGCTGTAGAAATCATAGGGCTTCCGGAAGGCAGGATTCCTCTTGCAAATGCCGTTGTTTATGTAGCAAAAGCCCCTAAATCAAACAAAGCGTGTATTGCTATAGATAAGGCCTTGGCAGATATTGAAGCAGGAAATGATTTTCCGCCGCCGATGCATTTGAGGGATGCCCATTATAAAGATGCAAAAAAATACGGTTTTGGAGAAGGTTATATATATACGCACGATGCGCCGGATATAAAGCAGCAGTTCTTGCCGGATGAACTTGTCGGGAAAAAATATCTGGAGGAATAGAGTGGAATTTTTTAAGGAGAGAGGATATAAATACGGCATAGCGGGTGTTTTTGTTTTTGGAATTGTTGTAAGATTATGGTTTTATTGCCAAAATCAGTCTCTCTGGTTTGATGAAGCAGGGCTTGCAATTAATATTATTACAAAATCTTACAAAGAATTGCTTCAAGGATTAGATTTTTTACAGGCGGCACCTGCGGGGTTTTGTATTCTTGAAAAATTGATGCTGGATATTGTTAGACCCCAAAATGATTCAATAAGGGATTATATATTGAGACTTATTCCTTTGCTAAGCGGAATCTTGTCCCTGCCCGCTTTCTATTGTCTTGCAAAGCTTGTATTTAATGACAAAGTAAAACGGCTTGCGGCATTCGCTATATTTTCGCTGAATACTCACGCTATACTTTATTGCAGTCAGTGCAAGCAGTATACCCTTGAGCTTTTGCTTTCTGTAATATTAATAACTTTGTTTTATAAAATGCTGAAGGATGAATATAAATGGTTCTATAGTTTTATAATAGCAATATCCCCGTGGTTTTCGTACTCTTCATTTTTTATTATTGCTGCGGGATTTTTGGCTCTTTTAATAAAAAACAGAAAACAATTTGTAATTAATGTTATTCCTTTTATTTTAAGTGCTGCTATTTATTATTTTGTAAGTTTAAAATCCGTTTTTTCAGTAAATTATGCCGGCATGGATGAAGTATGGATTACATTTAAGGCATTTATGGATATACATCATCCGATGAGATTATTTATAAGATTTGGCGAGCTTTTTATGCTTACAAAAATTTGTGCTGTATTAGCGGGGGGCATTTGTTTTTATTCACTGGTTTGCTTTTTGTTTTCTAAAAGGGAGTCCGGCTGTAAAATTTTATTTACTATTCCTGTAATATTGGTAATTTTTGCATCTCTTATGCATAAATATCCCGTATATTCGCGGCTTGTGCTCTTTTTACTTCCTGTATTTGCAAATGCGGTAACTGATATTGCGGGAAAATTTAATAACATTTTAAAATCCGTATTTATTTTTATTGTTATCTTTTCTCTGTTGAATAATTCTATTTATGCAAAAGAAATGGCGTATTCTTATGCAAGAGATGTCGTTGATTATCTTAGGACAGAAATTAAGCCTGATGATAAAATTATTATGGATAACGATGCTACTGAATATTACTTTTATTTTGAAGGAAAAGGAATAAATAATCAAATTTATAAGATGCCGGTTACCTGTATAAAAGGTAATGTGGAATTTTGCAGAGAGTTTGTTAAAACCTTACAACCCGGAAAATATTATTTGTTGTCCTCTCATATATATGTTCAAGAAGTGGCAGCAGGATATAAACTTTATGAGTTGCCATTCAGGCCTAAATATGTAAAGGTAGTGTATTTTGAAAAAAAGTAAGGAACAGATAGTGCATAAAGAAAAGAATGTTTATAATTACGGAATAATTGCTATAGTAATTTTGGGTATTTTAATCAGATGTTTCGCGTACTTTAGAAACATATCGTTTTGGGGCGATGAAGCTGCGCTCGCTTTAAATATAATGAACAAAAGTTATTTGGAGCTTTTTAAAGGTCTTGATTATCTTCAGGTTGCGCCGCCGATGTTTCTTGTGATGTCAAAATTTTTGTATCAGATTTTAAATCCGGTATATGATTGTTTGAGGGATTTACTTTTGCGCTGGCTGCCTGCGGCAGCCGGAATAGCTGCTATTCCGCTTTTTTACTACTTTATAAAACAAATTCTAAAAGACAAATTATCAATAATAACCGGAATGTTGATTTTTGTATTTAATACGACAACAATTCTGTATTGTGCACAATTTAAGCAGTATTCATCAGAACTCTTTGTCTCAATTCTGCTTATGATAATTTTTTATAAAATTATTTTTGAAGAGAAGTTCAGATGGTATTATTCGGTAATTATTGCTGTTGCGCCATGGTTTTCGCTCTCTTCCTTTTTTATAATCGGAAGCTGTTTTTTACTTGTTTTATATAAGAGACCAAAAAGCTTAATAAAATCATATCTTCCGTTTTCTATAAGCTTTATTTTGTTCTATTTCTTATCACTCAGACCGGTTTCAAACTATAATTATGAAGGAATGTATACTTGGTGGCAAAACGGCTACGGCTTCGTTTCCCTGCTGCACCCTATGCGTGTTGCGATAAGATTCGGGGAGATGTTCAGTTTTAATAAACTTACGGCAGAATGCATAGGAGCCTTTATGCTTGTTGTCGCAGTTTGTTCTCTATTTCCTGTAAATAAAGATAATTTCTTAAAAAAATTGTTTATTTATCTTCCTATATTTCTTACGTTTTTAGCTTCGGCCTTAAAGCTTTATCCTATAGAGGCAAGATTAATTTTATTTTTATATCCTTTGTTTGTGGTTGCAATTTCAAGTTATAATTTCAAATTCAGAAAACTCGTTCTTGCTGTTGTATGTTTAATTAGTCTTGCAACTTCAATTTATTATACAATTAATCCTTACAAATTCTATACTTCGGCCAGAGAGGTTGTGCATTATACGGAAGGGCATATAAAGAATGGTGAAAAAATAGTTTTGGATACGGCTTTTCACAGATATTTGTACTACATAAAAAACAGAGACAGGGTCGTATATTTAAAAAACGGGTGCGGAGATGATTTTACGGACGTTTGTAACAAAGAAATAGAAAGTCTGCCCAATGGAATTTATTATCTTATTTTGAAAAAGAATCCGGGCCGCAGATTGGCTGCAAATATAAAAATATTAGAAGAATATAATCTTTATTCATCTGTAATAAAATTTGAAAAGTAAAGGGCTTTTTCTCGGGAGAGAAAAAGCCCTTTATGACTAATTTTATCAGCTTATTTTGCTAATTTTTTTATAGCAAGAACAAGTCTGGATTTCTTTCTTGCAGCTGTATTTTTGTGCAAAATACCTTTAGAAACAGCCTTGTCGCATAATTGATATACTTTAGAAACTGCACTGTTCAAAGCGTCTTTATCTTCGCTTGTTGCCAATGCTAATGCTTTTTTAACCGCTGTTTTGATAGAAGTTTTGAATGCTACATTTCTTTGTCTGTTTGCTTCTGCAATAAGAACTCTTTTTTTTGCTGACTTAATATTTGCCATTTTATATTTCCTTTCACTTATGCCCGGAGTTAAAGCCAATGACCTCTTTATTACCGGCTGTCATATACGGTTGTAAAGTAGTAAACAGGTACTTGCTTTTAGTTTATTCATTTACCCCTTTACCCCTTTACCACATTACACCCATTGAGGATAGTGAGTACTATTATTGTATCTGTTAAAAATATTTTGTAAAGCTCTTTTGAATTTTATAGAGCTACGCTTTCTTAATTTCAGTTAATGTCGGATCCAGTAAACGTCGGCCTATATTATCAAAGTTTATGGAAAATAATGTTTTGTTGCCGTATTTTATCATTTTTTCCACTACACCATTTCCGTATTTTGCGTGTGTGACAGTGTCTCCCTGTTGTATAGGATCGCTTATAACCATATCCTCCTGTGGTATTTCAGCATCGTATACCGGCACAATAGGCGTGGAAGCATTTCTTGTTTCCAGAATTTCATTGTCTTTGTTGTCATCTTCCAGACTGACAGATTCTGCAGATTCTTCTAAAATGCCGCTGTTATTATCTGAATCAGATATTTCTTCAAGAATATTATTTTCTTCAAGCGGTTCTTCCAATAATTCCTCTTCTTCATCATTATTTAATTCGTCAATAAAATCTAAATCAGAATCAGAAATATCATCGTCTTTACGTGTAGTAAATACTTTATCAACATCTTTAACAATCTGCGTATCAAGATCTTCGTCAGAATTATTATCCGATTCGGAATCTTCTCCCATGTCAATTACAATATCATTTTCGTCAGCTTCATCCGGATCTAATTCTATGATTTCATCAAAGTCAGAATTATCATCAGTTACCGGAAGTACGCTTATGTTGTTATTAGGTTCAGTGTATTCTTCCAAAGATTCTTCTGTTACAGAGGTGTTGTCAGTGTCTAAATCAAAATCTTCCGGTACATCAATTTCAGTAGTATCAGTTAATTCATCATTACTTTCGTCCAGTAATTCCCGGTATTCGTCAGTTTCGATTTCTTGTTCTTGTTCAAAAGTTTCGGAATCAAATTCCTCTGTTAAGGAAATTTCTTCTATATTTTGATTGTCATTTTCAGGTATATAGTCCTGAATTTCATTTTCAAAATCTGACGTCTCATCCTGCTCTTCTTCCGGCAGTATGACAGCTTCACTTTCGCTATCTTCTGCAGCTATATCATTTAATAAAGAATCATCCGGAGATGGTATGTTATCTGAATTATCTTGTAATATGTTAATGTTTTCAGTCTGTTCGCCTGTAAAATCAAACTCTTCAAGAATTTCTTCTTTTTCTTCTTCTGCTGCTGTTGCTGCTTCTGCTTCTGCTTCTGCTGCTGCTTCTTCTGCTTCTTCTGCTATAGAAGTCTGTGTTTCAAGCGCTTCATTGCTTTCTGTTAAATCAAGCTCTTCATCAATGCTCTGCTCGTCATTTTCAAATAATTCAGCCGGCGGTTGGTCTAAATTTTTTGCGGCTTCTGTAATAACTGCATCAGATTTTTCTTCAATGTTGGCTAAAATTTCTTCTTTAGAAATGTTGTTTACTTGAATTTCCTGAACTTCTTCAGCTTCTTCAATCTCTTGAAGTTCTTCAGTTTGCTCGTTTTCAGGATTAATAATCTCAGGTTCTGCAATATTTTGATTTGCAGAAGAATCTTCCTGACTATCTTCGCTGACGAGGGCCTGTTCTTGTGCTTTGTCATTTTCTTCAATAACAGGTGGGATATCTTCCGTTTTCGGAAGTTCTTCAGAAATTGTATTTTCAGTTTCTTCTTCACCGGATAGATTTTTTTCATTATCCGGAGCTTGTTCTTGAATCATACTGTTTTCTGTTACTTCTTGCGAAACAATTTCTTCCTTTTCTTCCGCCTTTACAGGGATAACATCATTAATTATTTTTGTGTTTGATACAAGCGGCATATAATTTACTGCTTCGCCGGTGATAAGATAAGTTTCTTTTGGCATAGCTTTAAGCAGTGCATTGTATACTCTGAAAATTTCATTATTTGTTGGTGATGGTGTAATTATAAAATTGTCAAAAAGATTTTTTATATCATTGAGGTACTTAAATCTTGAATGAGTAATAAATGTTGTCGGGACAGAATCCTCTAAAATATTTTTCAGATTTTTTTTGCTGACTGTATTAGAAAGTTCAAGAAATACTTGAATATTTTGTTTTGTTTTTAATTTTTCATATAAAAATGCGAGATACCTGTTCTGGAAGGCGCTGTCCAATTTGGACAGGTCAATAACAGTGCATTTTGAACCCAGTATTTTTTCAATTTTGTCAACTTCTGCTTTATCTTTAGCAAAATATCCGAGTTTATCAAATTTAGCAAGTTTATTTTTCAGTACCAGAAGCTTAAATACGTGTGATTTATCCACCATATCGTCAACAATGTTTTTCAAAGCTTCAAAGGGTACAAACGGAACTGTTCTTGAATACTCTGCAAGATCTCTGAAGATTTCTACGATAAGAGATTTGCTGTCTGCTGTTGCATCATTAAGGCAGTCCTGGTACATAAATGCAAGAGATGCAGTATCAAGCGGTAATTTAAAATCGACTCCTGCAGTGTATTTTTTTGCATTAATTACGCCGAGTGTATCAATGATTAAAACATTTTTATTTAAATTATTAAACTGTTTTGTCAGGTTCCTTATAAGAATATTATTTTCATTTTTATCATCAATACTCATGAGCATTTTTTTATTGAAAGACGAAGAATCAATAATTATGCTCAAATCTTTTGCGCTCATCTCCCCTGCAATTACCGGCTCGGATGCGTTAATTGAATTGTTAAGAATATTAAAAGTAAAGTCTTTTATTTCGGAATCTTCCGAAGGCAGTGTCCTGTCATATAGCTGCAAATTTCCGTTGTATAAAAATAAAATTTTAGCAACAGCAATCGGATGTATTCCGGAATTTTTTATTTGTACGACTTGTGCAATATAATTTTTGTCAAACCCGGAAATTTGTATAAAAGATGACAGGCAAACAGTGTTGTCCGCTTCAAATTTTATAAAACCATCTCTTACTTCTAAAATCTTCATCGAATAAATTTTACCATGAACATGCTTTTTTCAATATATTTTTTTACAATTTGATACTATATTTTTTTGTGCTTTAATTTAAGTATGAGAGAATTTAAATTAAAAAATAATATTAGTGTTTGCGTAAAACAGAATAAAAATACGCCGAGAGCAGCTTTGACCTTGAATATATCAATAAACAAGCCGGAAAAATATGCCGGCGAATATTCAATAATGAACAGACTGCTTTTAAAAGGTACTGAAAAATATTCGTCAGAAGAGTTATCAACATTGCTTGATGAAAATGCAATTGATTTTACCTGCGAAATGAAATCAGATTATTTAAGACTAAGGTTTGTATGTCTTAATGAAGATTTTGAAAAAGCTCTTTCAATTATGCAAGATGTGATTTTGAATTCAACTTTTTCAGAATTTGAAAAAGAAAAAGTAAAAATGAAGGGCGAATTAACTGCAGAATTGGATTCTGCTAAGGTAAAAGTTTCGGATTTATTTACAAAAACTGTTTATAAAAATCATTATTACGGTCATAGTTACACAAAGGTGCTTGAAGAACTGGATAATGTTACAAAAGACGATGCAGTAAATTCATACAAAGATATTTTAAATAACAGTAAAAAAACTCTTGTGCTTGTGGGTGACGTTGATTCCGATTTATTGGAACGCTATCTTGGCATCCTTCCGGAATCAAAGGAATGTGAATCTTTGATAGAAGCACCGCAGGCTTTAAAACAGGAATATACGGAAATTATTAAAGAAGATGCAAATCAGGCTCAGATTTTGCAAGGGTGGCTGGTGCCGACTATCGGTTCTGAGGATTATCCTGCAATGATGCTTTTAAATGTAATTTTAGGAGCAAGCGGGCTTTCTTCCCGATTATTTATGGAGTTAAGAGAGAAAAAGGGACTTGCTTACACTGTAAGAACTGCTTACGAAACACATAGGAAATCTGCGGTATTCAGTATTTATATAGGAACGGAGCCTTCTAATATTCAATCTTCCGTTGCGGGCTTTAAAGAAGAAATCGAAAAAATCAAAACAATTCCTGTAAGCGAGCAGGAGCTTAAAAATGCTGTTAATAATTTAATAGGGAAGCAGCAGTTTGTAACGGAAACAAACACGCAGCAGGCAAATATTATGGCTTATTATTCCATAATGGGCAAACCTTATAATTACAGAGAAGAAATTGTTAAAGCGCTGCATCAGGTTACTCCTCAAAAGCTCCGGGAATGTGCAAATAAATATTTTACGGATGATTATATTTTGTCTGTAATAAGACCGTAGGAGCTTTGATGAGACTTGCCGGAAATATTCAGAACCCTGCTGTATTAGTAATTGGCTGTTTCCACGGAGATGAGCCGCAGGGTAAGTATTTGATTACAGAATATTTAAAGCAGTTTTCGGATTCCAAATTGCTTTTTATTCCCTGTTTGAATGAATACGGGGTAGAGCATAATGTCCGCACTAATAAAAACGGGGTCGATTTAAACAGAAATTTCCCGACAAAAAACTGGAAATTAACACAAAGAAATGAGTTCTTTGGCGGTGTGACTCCCGCAAGTGAGGAAGAAACTCGATTTGTTATAAATGTTGTTGAAAAATATAAGCCGAAATGTATTCTGACTCTTCACGCACCGTTTAAAGTTGTAAATTATGACGGAGATGCAAAAGATTTAGCGGAAGAAATTTCTAAAATTATAAATTACCCGGTAGAAGCGAATATCGGCTACCCAACTCCGGGAAGTTTCGGCACCTGGGCAGGTATTGAAAAAGAAATTCCGACTATAACACTTGAACTTGATGAAGAGGTTGATGTAGAATCTCTAAGAGAGTCGGTATTTGAAATTTTTAAATTGCTGGAAGATAAATAACAAGGAATTTTATGGAAGATATAAAAAAGATTGTAGAAGAGTGTAATTTAAAACATATTGCAATAATTATGGACGGCAATCGACGCTGGGCAAAAGAGCGAAACCTGCCGTCAGCTTTCGGACACAAAAAGGGAGTTGATGCCTTAAAAGCTGCTATGAGAGCGTGCGATGATTTTGGAGTTAAATATTTAACGGTCTACGCTTTTTCTACCGAAAATTGGAACAGAAAACCGGAAGAAGTAAGTTTTCTTATGGATTTGCTTGCACAGACTCTTAAAAATGAATTGAAAGAAATGAATGAGAATAATGTTGTAATTTCATTTATCGGTGATACGACAAAATTGAGCCCGAAGTTACAGGAAATTTTGCAAAATTCCGTAGATACAACAAAAAATAATACGGGTGTAAATTTGCAAATAGCTTTCAATTACGGTGCAAGAGATGAAATAGTGCACGCAGTTAAGGAAATTATTGCCTCCGGAGAAAAAGAGATAACGGAAGAGACCATTTCAAAACACTTATATACAAAAAATATTCCTGATCCGGATTTGCTTATAAGAACCGGCGGAGAGATGAGAGTTTCTAATTATCTTTTATGGCAGATAGCTTATTCGGAATTTATTGTAATGGACAAATTCTGGCCGGAGTTTGACAAGGACGCTTTGGCTGAATGTATTTTGGAATACAACAAAAGAAACAGAAGATTCGGAAAATAATCTTGCTTTACATTTACCAATTTTTGTAGTAATTTTTACCATGTAAAGAGGTTTTAACCTCTATGTAAAAAAAGAAGGAGAACTCATATGAGTGAAAGAAAATTAGTCGGAACAGGCGAAATGTTCAAAAAAGCATTAGCTGGCGGTTACGCTATTGGTGCTTACAACGTAAACAACATGGAAATCTTGCAGGGTATTGCAGAAGCTGCAGAAGAAACAAGATCTCCAATCATTCTTCAGGTTTCAGCAGGTGCAAGAAAATATGCTAACCAAACTTATTTGATTAAGTTAGTAGAAGCAGCTCTTGCAACAACTACTGTACCTATAGCATTACACCTTGACCACGGTGCTGATTTTGAAATCTGCAAAGCTTGTATTGACGGCGGTTTCTCTTCTGTAATGATTGACGGAAGCAGATTCCCGTTAGAAGAAAATATTAAATTAACAAAACAGGTTGTTGATTACGCTCATCCGAGAGGAATTTCAGTTGAAGCTGAATTGGGTAAATTAGCAGGTGTTGAAGATGATGTTAAAGTTCACGCAAAAGATTCAACATATACAGATCCTGAGGAAGCTGCAAGATTTGTTAAAGAAACAGGTTGTGACTCTTTAGCAGTTGCTATCGGAACTTCTCACGGTGCATACAAATTCAAAGGCGAAGCTAAGTTAGACTTTGAAAGATTGGCAGAAATTAAAAAAGCTGTTAACGAAATCGTAGGATATGATTATCCGTTAGTTCTTCACGGTTCATCTTCCGTTCCGGCAGAATTTGTTGCTAAATGTAATAAATTCGGCGGTAACTTGCCTGATGCACAAGGTGTTCCGGAAGATATGCTTAACTACGCTTCTAAACACGGTGTTGCTAAGATTAACATTGATACAGACTTAAGATTGGCAATGACTTCTACAATCAGAGAGTTCTTCATTGAACATCCTGAAAAATTCGACCCGCGTGAATACATGGGACCTGGTAGAACTGCTGTTAAAGAAATGGTTATGCACAAAATGCGCGACGTATTAGGAACAGCTGGTCACGCTGATGACTAAGGTATAAGCAAAAGATAAAAAAGAGATAAGATTTTTTTCTTATCTCTTTTTTTATTAATATTTATTAGAAAGCTTAAACGCTTTGTACAATTCAAAAACACTTAACACAAAAAACAGACCAAAGACTGCAAGATATGATTTATTAGAGTATACAAGTACATTCCCGATTTTTTGCGGAGCGAAAATATTAAGTAAAAATCCTGCAGCAGTACCTAAAATTCCTACCATCATGAAGAAACAGAAATTCATAATACTTACAGCGGTTCCGGAAACCATTTTTCTGTTTGTCAGGTGAAGAACCGGAACAAGCAGTGATGTAAGGCTTGCATTTGCAGCGAGTATACAAAATATTACCGCAATTGCATTTGTTCTTATATTAAATATTAAAAATAAACAAATTAGTAACAGTGAGACAAAGGTAATAACCGCTGCATTTTTAAGAAAGATTACTCTGTGATTATGGCACATTTTGCAGAATGCAGCATTTACGATATTAAATACAGCTGCAATAATGGCCATTCCTGAAAGAACCATAGCTGCTTTTGGAGACGACATCAGGCAAAAATCTTCAAGGAACTTTTTACCAATAATAGCTTGTATTGCGTATGAGATGCCAAAATTACAGCAAGCAAAGCTAAACAGATTTCTGTTGTGCTTTTTGTGTAATACCAGTCTGAAAGGAAGTGTTCTTAATTTGACATTTTGATTAACATCCGGAAATTTAATTTTCGCCGTAAGCAGAGTAAAAATAATAAGTGCAGCAATAACAACGCCGGCAAGAATAAGCAAAATCTCCCGCCAGCCCATAAACTTCATGGCAAAAACGAACGGAGCGTTAGCTGCAATTCCGCCGGAATAGCCAATACATAGCATTACTGAAATGGCAATTCCAAAATTTTTGTCAGAGAAACATTCTTTTAATTCTCTAATTAAACTAAGGTAAAACATGCTTCCGCCAAGTCCGACGAGCGCCCGTGAGAAATACATTAATGCAAGATTCGAAGTCATAGGAAATAAAAGACAGCCTAATGCAAGAACAATACCGCCAGTCATCATTACCCTAAGCCCGCCGTATCGGTCAACCAAAACCCCGTTTATAAGCTGGCTGCAAGCATAAATATACATAAAAATTGCGCCAAAAGCAGTGATATATGGTGCACTTACTTTAAGTTCATGTTGTAATATGTCAAATATGGCACCAGGAATTGCAATTCTTTGAAAATTTGCAAAGAAATAAAATAGTGTGCCCAGAAATATCAGTAAAAATTTTATTTGTCTGTTTTTCATATCCTATGTAAATTTACCGCTAACAGGCACCGGTGTCAAATTAGTGAAGTGTGAAGCGGGGGGAAGGGGTTAATGGGATTCTTTTCCTCTCCTGCGGGGTGGGTTAGGGTGGGGAAAATATTTACCCCTGTCACTGCGAGAAAATCTTTGATTTTCGCGGCAGTCCACTGGATTGTTTCGTCGCTTTCGCTCCTCGCAATGACATGAAGCTTGTGGCTTCACTTCCAAACCCAATCCATTTCCTCTCGCCCCTTGTGGGAGAGCGGATTTTCGGTAGGGTGGAGTGTGCGGGAGCGGGAGTTCGGGAGGAACTCATTCCCGCAAGCGAGCCCGTAAGGTGTCGGGAAGCTGAGAACTTTCCGACACCCCGAATAATCCAAAACAGGGGGTAGGGGTGAGGGGTTAATATTTTTTATTTTTCCCTCTCCCCCTCTGCTGACTTTACTACAAGCGGGTTGCACTGCAATTGGATTGCTTCGCTTCGCTCGCAATTACGCCAAACTTGTAGTTACACCTATTAACCCAATCCAATTCATTTACCCTTCCCCGCAATAGCCGAAATATAAAAGAGCATGAGGTTTAAGAATATTAAATACCTTTTTAGCAAATCATGCACTAATTACACATATTCTTGCGAATTATATCAGGTAATTATAATTTATATTTTTATATAACCTATATAAGGCAAATTTCTGTAAAAGCCGTCATAATCCAAACCATAACCTACAAGGAATTTGTCGTCGACTTCAAGACCGTAATAATCCGGATCAATGTTAACTTCTCTTTTAATCTTTTTGTCTAACAAAGAACAGAATTTAAGTGATTTAGTCTTAAAATTGTGGTTTAAAAAATCCATCAAAAATTTTGCCGTATGTCCTGTGTCAATTATGTCTTCTATAATCAGGACATTCTTTTCGTTCAAATCAGGAAGAGATATGTCAACCGCATTTACCTTGCCGGATGAAGTAAAACCGGAACCATAACTCGAAAGTCTTATAAATTCCATATCAACAGGCATTTTTAAATGCTTTGACAAATCGGTCATAAACATAACTGCTCCTTTTAAGACACATATGAGATAAAGTTCTTCATCCCCGTAATCCTTATTGATTTTTTCTCCAAGACTCTGTATGGTCTTTTGAATTTCTTCTTCGGAAAAAAGTATTTTTAAATCGCTTTCTGTTATCATAGCCTTACTCCGTATTGTAAACGCGGTGAGGGATTAGCCCCCTGCTCTAACCCTCTCCGTCGGAAAGGGAATATTTTATAAGCACTCTATCACGTGTGTCGGGATGTCCTTAACGGATATTTTGTTACTGAGTCCGACACCTACTACCCATAGCACTTCATTTTCTGTACACAAGAGCATTAAATCATCTCTTGAATGCCTCGGAACACCTTTTGCGTTTAGAAATTTTTTTAATTTCATAGTTCCGCTCATACCAAATGGACTTATAATATCGCCGTCTCTTCTTGTTCTTAGAGTCAGCGGGAAATTTGTTTCCGATAAGTCCACATATGCGAATTTTGCCGCAGAATCAGGAAATACAAACAATTCTTTGTCTGCGTATTTTTTCAATGTTAAAACTTTACTGCCGAACGTATATTCTCCTTCTCCGTCAACTTCTACCTCCAGCATCTTTTTAATTTCTTCCTGCGTATCTTTTTTAGGCGGAATCACTTCAATTATTTTTTCATCTGCATAAAGCCATCGTGCGGTTGCAAGAGATTTTGTGCTGCCGTTTCTTTGTGTAATGTTAGATTCAATAAATTCATAGATTTCACATATTTTCTTATAGTCAAAATCTAAATCAAGACTCTGTATAAATTCATGTAGAATTCGCATTTTTACGGATTTTGAAAGCTTCAAATACTCTTTAGGATTAATTTTGCCGTATTCACACAAAACTCTTTCTCTTATAGGTGCTAAATACTCTTCTATAATTTCATTGTCGCTTTTTGCAATATCTGAAAGAATATTAATTGAATCTTTTACACCCGGATTAATTTTTTCTAAGGAAGGAAGAACATTTAGTCTAAGGTAGTTACGATTATATATCGTATTGTAGTTTGAAGAGTCGTTATTTGGAGAAAGATTCTTTCTGTTACAATAGTCAATAATTTCAGAGCGCTTGATTTTTAATAACGGTCTGTAAAAATGCCCTCTTTTTTCAGCGATACCTTTAAGACCCAAAATTCCCGTACCTTTGATTATTCTATAAAGGACAGTTTCGGCATTGTCATCATAATTATGTGCAGTAAGCACCGCATCAGCATCAAATTCTTCCATTGCATCATCAAAAAAAGCGTATCTGGCAATTCTTGCATCATTTTCTGTTTTTTTTATATTTTTATCTGCGGTTTTTGTATAGAATTCAATGCCTTTTGCGCTTGCAAAAATCCGGCAAACTTCTTGTTCTCTGAGCGATTCTTCACCTCGCCAGTTGTGATTATAATGCGCTGCAATGATATTTAAATCATAAAATTCCGGCAAATTTTTTATATCAGCCAGTATGTCTAAAAGGCACATTGAATCAAATCCGCCGGAAAAGCCGACAATAATAGTTTTGTCCTGTAAATCATATTTTTTTAAAAAATCTGATACAATACCTTGCATTTTTACTCTAATTACTCATATTTTTGTTTCTGGCTTGAATCCCATGTTTAATTTCAACTGCATCAACCCCAAGCTGGTCAAGTGCTTTCATTGCTAAAGAATCCGGCTCCTCTGTTATTGCCAGCAGCAAATCTGCAGCTTCAATCTTTTGTTTATTAGACTTTTTAGCCGAAAGCCAAGCTTTTTCAAGGACTTTTTTAGCACGCTTTGTAAAGGTAATTTCTTTATCAAAGTACTCATTACCGTATCCGACTAAATTTTCAACAACAAGTCTTGCATCCTTCATTGTTATTTCCAAATCATTAAGGACCTCAAAAGCGATACTTGTACCTTCTGCAATAATCCCTAAAAGAAACATTTCCGTGCCTACAACATTACGCCCGATTCTTCTTGCTTCTTCCTTAGCAAGTTTCATTATAGTAAGTGTTTCAGGCATTTGTTTTTCAATAGGACGCAAAATATCCTCGGACATTCTTTCACCATTAATTCCCAAGGACTTTATAATGTCATATGCCAAACCGCGTTTAACTTTTAGGATACTCATAACAATATGTTCCGGGGTAATAACGGAGGAGCCTAGTTCCTTTGCCATTTGCAAAGCGGAATTCATTACAAGAAAAGCATTTGGCGTAAATATAATTTTTTTATCCGCATATTCTGAGGAGCGTGAACTCTGCTCTGCCAGCTTTTTTTCGAATATTTCAGAATCTAAACCATATTTGCGAATAGTATTTACAAGCTCTGTATTTCCTGATTCAAGAATAGAAGCCATAATCTGTTCCGTACCTAAAATCTCATAGCCTGCAGCAGAAAGCTTTGAAACCGCGCGGTCAAATACGTCTGACAAAGCTTCTCCTTCATATACAGATTCAAATGAATTATTTTTATCATCTTCCTCTTCTGATTCAGGATGTTCAAGGCGTTTTATTTTCTTCTGAACAAGCTTTGTTAAAATATCTTTAGAATTGTATACGTCAAAGTTAAATTTATTCAGAATATTTTGAATATTTGTATTTTTGTCTGTTATTACTGTCAGAAAAATATGTTCAAAAAGTATATTAGAGTTTCCCGATTTAGCGGCTAAATCGAGGGTATGTTTTAAAATGTCTTTAAAAGAGTGGCTGAATGGTATGTTGTCAGGTTGTTTTGAAGAACTTTTTATACATTTATTTACTTCGTCAAGAGCTGCTTCAAATGTGACATTGTACATTCTGAATAATTTTAAAGATACGCCCTTTGCTTCTTTTATGAGCGCAAGAAGAAGATGTTCAGGCATAACCTCATCACAGCCCATGGTCTTTGCCAGATTCTGAGCTTCATAAACTACATTAACAGCTCTTTCAGTAAAACGTTCTAACAAATTTATTCACCTTCTTCATCATCTAATGATTCTATGTATGCACATACTTTTTTGAATTCCGTATCACTTTCAATATTTTTAAAATAGCCGTCGTCGCCTTCTTCCACATACTCCATAACAATGACTTCGGAATCTTCATCATTCTTATCTTCAGTTATGGGAAGAAGCATTGCGTATGTTTTTTCTTCAAAATCTACAATATCGTAAATTTCACATTTAATAATCTGACCGTCATCTCCAAAAATTTCTACATACTGCTGTTCTGTTTCCTGAATTTCATCACTCATAATCATTTCCCTAAATACTGTTCTAATATTATACAGGCACTTTCAATATCTACAAGTCCTTTATTTTTCCTGAAGTCAACCTTTCTTTCTCTTAGACGTTCTTCTGCTTCTTGCGAAGTAAGTCGTTCATCTTCTAATATTATAACAAAACCTGATAATTTTTGTGAAAAATCTATGCAATTTTGTGCTTGCGGCCCAAAAGACCCGTCCATATTGATTGGAACACCCACAACAATTTTTTCGACGCGATTTTCGTTTGCAATTTTGGTAATTTCTTCTATGGCTTTTTGTTCCGGTTCTCTGGATATGCAGGTGCAAGGTGTTGCTATAACTTGTAAATAATCGCTTAAAGCAATTCCTATTCTTTTTGTCCCGACATCAAGCGCCATTATTTTATGCATTGTCAACCCACCTTGCTTCAATACTGGAAATAATCATGTCCAGCTGTAATAATTTAAAATCATCGGTGGATGCTTGCGTTTTTTTCTCAAAGATATTAGAAGCTTTTCTCTGATTTTTGAGTATATAACGTTTGCCTATATAATACTCATATATACTTTTTCTTAATATATTTGTTAAGAAATTATAATTTGAGCCCAATGAGTAAAGTATTTCTGCAAGTTCCTTATCACCTTTGAGCATTCTGAGATATGCCGAAATGTTAAATGTTATAAGCTTGTACGCGAGTTCTTGCGCAGTGTAAATACTGTCAAAGTTATCAGCAATAAATTTATCCAAATCAACATTGAAGTTGTTGGCTTTAAATTCAGCCGAAAGTTTATCAATGAAGGATTTAAATTCTTCAGAAGTAATTTCATCAAAAAACCAATTCTGCACATAATCGTTTAAACAAAGTTTATCAATATCTTTTTGATTTAATTCTTTTTTTTCTAAATAAATTGCGGGTTTTTCCGCTTCTATATCAAGTAATATGCTTTCCCAGCAGATATACTCATATGGAATTTGTTCTTTATTAAGGTGAGAATTTTCTTCCGCTTGTAAAAGTAAATATTTTGCCACTCCTGCATTAATTTCATATTTTTCTTGATAGTTATAAAATTTATCAACAATTTTATAAAAATCTTGTTCAGTCATAGAGTTGAAGCCGAAAGAATCTAATATGCCATATTTTGGATTTATAACAATTGCGAGGAATTGTAATGTTTTATTCGCTCTAATCCTGGAAAAAATTATTGCCATATTACCGTGCCCGTCAGGGAATGAGGTGTAAACCTTATAAGGAATGGATTCTTTAAGAATATTTCTATAAAAATCTTCAGTATTGTCAACTCTGATTCCTGACATTTTGAGTTCGGAAAGTGCTTTGTTAATTTTATTTTTTAACTCTTCTTTCGCAAAGGTCTTTGCATTTTCCAACGCGTGATAAGCCAGCTGGGATTTAGTACGCCCGAGAATGTCAAGTGCAGTGTAGCCCACTTCGCTGTCTATATAGTACAAAAATACCGGAATCAGAATGTTTGCAAGGGCATCATATGCATAATCTTCTTCCAGTGATTTTATCAAAATAATTTTATCGTTGTCGTTGATTGCGTTTAGAAAGTCCATAAAGTCAATTTGTGCTTCAGGATTCATAATAGCTGTTTCAAGAAGCTGCTTTGTTTCTTTGTTGATTAATTCATTAAATTGTTCAAAATAGCCGCTGATAACATCATAATCAACCTTGTTTCCCAAATCCTTAAGCATATTAAAAGCAATCATTTTAATGTGGTCATTGTATTCGGGAGCTTTAATAACATTCCACAATTCATCCGTTAGTGTGTTTTTATCAATAAGTTCCATAAGCAGCCAGCAAATCATAACTGCTTTCTGTTCATTAGCGTGAACTAATTCGCGAATCAATACTTCTAAAACGGTTTTCTTATCATCTATATTTTTTAAATCAGTTATAAGAGATGCTTGCGGCTGATTGGATGTCATAAGTGCAGTCAAAGTCGCAAGAATTTCTGCTTTTATTTGAATTTTATTCATTAAAACCTCTCTCTAAAACGGATTATGTAGTATGTTCTATTCGGAACCGGCATTTTCCTCCGCAAAAATCCATTACTGTTAATGTTATTACCATTTCCGAACAAATCAACCAATTTTATTTATTGTAACTTAAAAACAAGGTTTACGCAAGAAATATAACGTGAAAGAAGTTTACGTTAAAAATGTTAATTTCAATTGAATATGTGCATATAAGATAAAAATAGTCATATTTCTTAAACTAATTTGATGTAATTGTCAGAACTCACTGTGCTATTGCATTACAGCCCTTTGATATCTGCCAAAAAACAAGCGAAATGTAAACTTTTGTAACAAAATTGTTAAAAATCCTAAAGTTTTTAAAAATAATGCCGTAATACCTAGTATACAAACAAACGTAACAAATAGGACAACTAAATAAGGAAAAAAGGAGAACAGAATTATGGGAATGTCAGCATCACAAGCAAGATTGTTAAGTTTACAGGCAAGACAATCAAACCTTGAGTATCAAGGTCAACAAATCAACCAGGAAAGAACAATTTTATCACAACAGGCAACTGCATTGTACAACAGTTTATTGTCAATGACAGTTCCAACACCACCGTCTACTGCAGATTATCAAACTATTCAGTATACAGGTTCATTAGGTGCAACAAATTACAGCTTTGACGCTAATAGTATTAAACCGTCAGGTGATTTTTATTCCATCACAATGCAGGAACAAAAACACGGTGATTCATTGCAGAAAAATACACAGATAGCATTAGTTAATACAAATGCAACAGGTTCATTCAAAGGTGTTGAACTAGATCCTACTACAGTAACAATACTTCCGGGTGAAACAGTACAAACCGGTAACTATGTTCAGGATACACAAGGATCTCAATATATGGTTCCAATAAATTTGACTGAAAATCCTGACGGTACTTTCTCATTCCCGTCACAAGGCGGTACATATTATGTACAGCAAGGAAATGGAACATTTACTACTGCAAGCGGTACTCCGGACGGAAATACAACATACTATGCAATATCAAGTTCGGCTTCAGGTGCAACCGGTGCAGTTCAAGTAGCAGCTGAAACTACCACTGTAGGTGGCGGTTCCCAAACGGATGCTAATTATATAACAAGATCTGATATGGAAAATATCTATGTTGAGGAAAACGGACAAGTAAGAAAAGCTGAATTAACAGACTTTGAAACAGATCCTTCTCAGCCAAATATTTTAAAATTAAAATCAGGTGTAAAATATATTCAGGAATCTGAAAGCTCTAATGCTCAAACATACGCTTTAAAGGGTGACGTTGACGGCATTACTGTCGGCGGCAAAGGTGTACACCGTCTTACTGAAGAAGAAAAACAAACTTATGGTGATGCAATTGCTAACTCAGGTCTTGAAAATGCAAATGGTGAACCGTATGGAGTAGACGACTTCTATATGTACTATGATGACAAAAACAGCGCGGTATTCGTTTTAATCAGCGATGTTGAGGATGGCAATAACAACGCTACTACATACAGCTATGTTGCTAACGGTGAATATACAAAGAATACAACATATGATGATGTACAATTAACATTCGACCCTACAAACGGAAGAATTACTGAAATTGCAATTCCAACTTACGCAGCTGACGGCACTGTTTCTTCTTGGACATCAATTCCGGTACAGGCTGAGACAGTAACTGATGAAGCAGCATACAATGATGCTTATGCTCAGTATGAATACGATACATACTTATACGACCAAAAGAACAAAGAAATCAACGCAAAAACTGAAATCATTCAACAAGAAGATAAGAACCTTGAATTAAAACTTCAAAGACTTGATAACGAAAGAACTCAGATTACAACAGAAATCGAAGCAGT
>CALUVJ010000024.1 GCA_944324195.1 Candidatus Gastranaerophilales bacterium | reverse complement strand
TTCAAGGGGGCGAGGGAAAGGCGCGAACCAATGTCACCCGACAAGTTAAAGTAAAAAAATGGACTGCCGCGAAAATCAAAGATTTTCTCGCAGTGACAGGGGTAAAAATTCCTCCCCTCACCCATTACCCCCCTCACCCTAACCCTCTCCCCCAAGGGCGAGGGAAGAGTTTTGAAATCCTGCCGAAAATCCGCTCTCCCCCAAGGGGCGAGGGGAAGAAATAACCTAATATTATTTACCCTCCCCTCACCCGCATTCGTAGCTTTCACAATGTTCAAGCACGACTGCTCCCTCTCCCATAATGGGAGAGGGAAAGCGACCAATCCGACCCAAAACATTTACCCCCCAACACATTTACCCCCGCTTCACTCTTCACTTCGCACGAATCAATATTCGCTAGTTAGATACGCTATTTACTTAGCTTTAAGATTTCTTTATATAAATCAATAACCTCTTTTGACATATTTTTAGGTATAACAATTTTGATTTTTGCATTTAAATCCCCATACCCTGATGTTTTTGGCAAGCCCATTTGTTTAAGCCGTAAAGATTGACCGCTTGATACGCCGGCAGGAATTTTAATATTAATCTTACCATGCAAAGTGGTAATTTCTTTTGAACATCCCAGAACAGCTTCTGGAGGGGTAATTTCGACTTCTTTAATAAGATTATCACCGTCAAATTCATATTCACTGTCTTTAAAGTGTACAACAAGGTATAAATCACCTTTGTTCCCATAATTATCTGTCTTACCTTCACCTTTGAGACGTACTTTTTTCCCTTCTGTTACACCTTTTGGCAGCTTTACTTTTACCGTTCTTGGATGCGAAACTATACCGGTGCCGCCGCAATTTGGGCAATAACCGCCATGACACTGAGTGCATTTTTCCATTTCGTTAAACGTTACAGATATAGGTTTTCCGTCAAAAATCTCTTTAGCTGTTACATTAAGGTTTTTGGTTATGTCTAAATCTTCTGATTTTGCCCGTGATGACCTTCTTGTACCCGAAGAAGCAGAATTTCCCGTAAAATCAAACCCGCCATAAGTTTGACCGGTTCTTTGTGAATTCATATTTCCCATCATATCGCCAAATAGTGAGCTAAAGAAATCTGAAAATCCGCTGCCGCCAAAATCAAAACTTTGTGGGCCGCCTTGATTGAAGTTAAAACTAAAATTCTCAAATCCTGGAGGCGGAGTATAATCGGCTCCTCCCTGCCAATTTGAACCAAGACTGTCATATCTCTGACGTTTTGCTTTATCAGACAAAACTTCATAAGCTTCATTTATATCTTTAAATTTTTCTTCAGCTTCTTTGGTTTTATTTACATCAGGATGATACTTTCTTGCAAGCTTTCTGTAAGCTGATTTTATCGCAGATGCATCAGCATCACGGCTGACACCTAATATTTCATAATAATCTTTGTACTTCATCGTATGTCCTTCATATTTCTTTATATTTTAATATTAATATAAAAAATTACAATTCTTAATAAAGTTAATTTTTTTTTAACAATAGCCAGTATAATTTATTCAGAATTTGTATTTGTGATAAAATACTTGAAAAGGATTTAAAAGAAGTATGGATATTAAAAAAATATTATTTAAAACAAACTCTATTGATGTTGAAAAAGCTTTGCCTGATGCTTTAGTTATGTGCTCTAAAGAGGGTAAAATTCAATGGGTAAATGATGCTGCCGCCGAGATTTTTGAAACTTCTAAAATGCATTTACTAACTTCTAAAATTTCTGACTTCATTGAAAATCCTATTAATCTTATTAATACTTCTATTACAATGCATAAGCCTGTTATTACCAAGTTTACCGGCCGCGAAATCTATTTTGACATGACTGCAAAAGAAATTGATGAAGGTTTTGTTCTTGATTTTCGAGATTCTATTATACCTGCAAGCAGAGATTTAGATTCTAATGCGGATTCGCAAATTAATCGTGATAAAAACAATTTTTTGTTAAAACTTTCAAATGATTTAAAAGCTCCAATTCAATCTATTGTAGGATTTTCACAAGCCATGTCCGACGGTTTGGGTGGAAATTTAAATGAACAGCAGGAAAAATATGTAAGAATTATTAATAAAAATTCAGTTGATTTAATGTATTTTATTGATAAACTTCTGGAACTCTCCCAAACAGAGCTTTCTTCTGTACAGCCTGAAAAAAGAGTCTTTGATTTAATGAACTTAGTACACTCTGTCGTTAAATTTAATGAACGTATATTTAATGAAAAAGATGTCAAAATTAACGTAAGCTGCAGTGATAAGTTTAACAAAACAATTATTAATGATGAAAATATTATAAAACAGATTGTTCAAAATTTATTGGAAGTTATATTGAAAGCAGTTGATACAGGTGAAATCAATATATTTCTTTCTAATCCTGATGAAGAATTTATTTCATCAAAAAATCTTCCGCAAGGAGAATACACGTATATTAGCTTTGCAAGTACTTCTTTACTTCTTTCTGAGATTGATTTGGAATGTATGTTTGATCCATATAAAATTGTAAGTTCTGCGAATAGAAAAAATGTATTAAGAGCAATGGTTCTTGCAAGTGTCAAAAATTTGGTTCAATCTGTTAACGGTATAGTTTGGGCAGAGTCAAAAATATTGAAAAATACAAGTTTTAATGTATTAATTCCAAATTAATTAAGTAGGGAGATTATTATTAAATTATATGAGCAGTGTTGTTCTAAAGAACCTTGTTAAAAGTTACGACGGAAAGAAGAATGTAATTGATAATATTAGTCTTGAAATAAAAGACAAAGAATTTGTTGTTCTAGTCGGTTCATCCGGCTGCGGTAAGTCTACCATTCTAAGATTGATTTCAGGATTGGAAGAAATTACTTCCGGCAGTATTTTAATAAATGATAAGGTTGTAAATAACGTTCATCCCAAAGACAGAGATATAGCATTTGTTTTTCAGAGCTATGCTTTATATCCGCATATGAGTGTTTATGAGAATATTGCTTTTGGATTAAAAATGCGCAAATATCCAAGAACAGAGATTGATAACAAGGTTCAGGAAGTTGCGCATATTTTAAACCTTGACGGTCTTTTGGACAGAAAGCCAAGACAACTTTCCGGCGGACAAAGACAGCGTGTTGCGTTGGGAAGAGCAATTGTAAGAAATCCGCAGGTATTTTTAATGGACGAGCCATTGTCTAATTTGGATGCAAATTTAAGAGTACAAATGCGCTCTGAAATAAAAAAATTGCATAAACAACTGAAAACCACATTCATATATGTTACCCATGACCAAACAGAAGCCTTAACAATGGGGGATCGTATTGTTGTTTTAGATAAGGGTAAAATTCAACAGGCAGATTCTCCGGAAGAAATTTATAATAATCCGAAAAACAAGTTTGTTGCAAGGTTTATCGGACAAATGAATTTTATTAACGTAAATATACAAGCCGGGCATTTCAGTATTGAAGGTGTTGATTTTTATATTGATAAGAATATTGAGGGTGATGTATCCGCTGCTATAAGAGCTGAAAAAATGATAAATGGTGACAAATCATTATCTGTTACACCTGAAATTATAGAAATGACCGGCGGTGAAAGAATTATTTATTTTTATCTGAATGGTTGTAAGTGCTCGGCACGTATACCTCTCGACTATCCTATCGGTGAGCAGGTAAAATTGAATATTTCTGTTGATGACATGTATTTCTTTGATAATATTAGCGGAGAAGTTATTTGATATGAAAAAAAAATATAGAAATATAATAATTATTGCAGTAGTTATTTTAGCATGCTTGATTTCAATTTGCTTTATTCCTATTAATGCTTCAAAATTTATTCCATTAATTGAAAATCAAATAGCAAAAGATTTAGGAATAAACGTACATATAGAACGGCTTATTTTGCGTTTAGGACCTTCTTTAAAAATAAAAGCTCCGGCTATGTACATAATGTATGAGGACGGGCAAAAATTCGGGCAATTATCTAATGTGAAATTTTTTGTTCCTTGGGCATCTTTAATTAAAAATGATGTTACCGTAAAAAGTTTGTATGCCGATAAATTTATTGTAAGTGTACGCTCTGATGATAAATATTTAAATAATTTGGTTTCAAAATTAAACTCTAAAGAATTTGATGAAGTTCCAAACGTGAAACTAAAAAGCTACAGTGTTACATATTTAGATTCCGACATTAATAAACAGTACAAATTGAGCGGTTCAGACTTAGATATATCAAAAATCTTAAGTTATGAAAATTTTCAGATAAAAGCGATGGGAGAATTTTTCATTAATGATAAAAAATATTTATCTTATGATGTCTCTGTACTTCCAAATATTAAAATGCCGGAAGAAGGTTTTAATTTTGACATAAAAGCCTTCTTAGCACAAATGGAAGAACTTGATTTTTACTCAAATCTTCTGGTTAAATTAAAACTTTACAACGGGCTGAATGGTGTTACGCAAATTTCAGGATTAATTAATATTGATAATATTTCTGTTCTTGATTCTGCAAGGAAATTGCCGTCAAGTTTTATATATCTAACTTTTCTTGGTGATAAAATTGGAGTTTTATCAAATATTTATTCTTCCGCTGATAAGAAAGTTTGTATCGAAGGAGTCGTTAATAATTCTAAGAAAAAATGCGTTGATTTAAAAGTTAAAACAGATGAAATTAATATAAGCGACTTGTATAAAAAAGTTAAATTAATAGCGGATCTTTCCCGCTTTAAAGCTATTAATACTATAGACGGCAAAGTAAAAGCAGATTTTACAATAAAAGGAGATTTAAATAAGCTAAAATCAGCCGGTTTTATAACCGTAAAAGACGGTTCTATAAAAGCTAACGGTATTGATGTTAATAATATTTCTTCAGAAATTGATTTTTCTAATAATATTATAAATATAAATAATGCTGTCGGATACGTTAATAACGCACCAATAATGGTAAAAGGTAGTATAAATAAAACGATAGATATTGAACTGCTAATGAATAAAGTGGAATTGAAGCACTTATTGCCATCCACATTTGGTATAAAAAGCGGTATTGCATCTATTGTTGCTAACTTAAGCGGCAATATTGATAACATAACTCACAAAGAAAATATCCAGATAGAGAATTTTAAATGTTCAAAAAACGATGTTAATTTGGCTTTTTCTAATTTAAAAATTGATACGAACAAAGATAATATTGCTTATATCAACAATATAACATTGAATACGCCTAAAACAGTGCAGATTAAAATTCCGGTCTTGAAATTATATATTGAGCGTGATTCAGTAACAATCCCTGAGACAAACATATTTATGCAGAATTCAAAATTGAGAGCTAAAGCAGATGTAACTAATTATAATACCAAAGATTTGTCTTTTAATTTTAATATGAATGGTTTTGTGAATACAAAGGACATAAAGAGTATCAAGTCGAATCATGCTGTGTATCCGATTAAGCTGTCAGTAAGCGGTAATAAAAAAGTTCAAGATATTATAGCTCAAATACAAATGGAAAAAGCTTTAATACTTGATGAACCTGCAATTATAAATATTGTTTCAAAAGTAGAAGATAACAGTATTAAACTTGATGATTTAAGTGTTTATTCGTTTACAGGCAAGCTGTCAAATGATTTTAAATCGAATTTAAAAGGACAAAAGAAGCTTGTAATATCAGGAATAATAGATAATTTAAAGGAGCCGGTATTTAAAAATGTCCGCATATTTATACCTCAACAGTTAAATATATCATATTTGAATACCCTGGCACAACTAAAAGGGGATGTATTTATAAACGGAAAGATAAATAAGCCTGAAATAGTAGGACAGATTACTGCACAAAATATTATTAATCAATTTTTACAACTGGCAGTAAATAACTTAACAATAGATTTTAATAAATCTACAGCAATATTAAATGCTCCTCAATTTAAGCTTGGAGATTCTGTTATGGGTATAAATTCCACTATGTCTACAGATATCTCCAATGGATTATTAGTAAAGAATTTGAGTATAAAATCTAAATATATTAATACAGATACTTTTCTGATGTATAAAGATAGTCCGGCTTTTAATTTATTGCCTGTTACAATTAGTCAGGGTAATATCTATTCCGAAAAAGTTTTAGCAAATATATATAATTCACCATTATACCTTGCGGCATTTTCTTCTGATATTACATTAAAGGATAATATATTATCATTAAATAATATATCTTCGGAATTATTTAACGGGAAATTGGCAGGTTCTATAGATTTTAACCTAAGAGATGAACACTTTAATTCTGCTATACAAGCCAGAGGTGTTAGTGCCGCACCGATTTTTGATGTAATTTCTACACGTAAAGATTCCGTAAGCGGGACAATGGATTTTGACACTACAATAGGCGGAAATCTAAGTTCAAAACAATCACTGAACGGAAAAATAAAATTTATAGTACACAACGGACGAATGGGAACTCTTGGAAAACTGGAGCATCTTTTATATGCGCAGAATGTAATTGCCGATAATATGTTAAGAACTTCATTAAGCGTTGTAACTAAAGCAATAACATTAAAAGATACCGGTTTATTCAAATATTTACGCGGAGACATTATTTTAAAAGATGGTATTGCAGATATTCCGTTTTTACAGTCACAGGGACCTTTGATGTCATTGTTTATAAAAGGAGCATATAACCCGGATACAGACTATGCAAAATTAATAGTATTAGGCCGGTTATCTGACGAAATAATTTCAGGACTGGGCGTTTTCGGTGATTTTTCATTTAATAAACTGTTGATAATGCTGACAGGAGAAGAGAATAAATATAATATTTTACCTGCAGATTTCGAAAATCTTCCGCAGCTTCCGACAAAATATACAAAGGAATTCAGAAGCGTTATAAATGGGATTGTTGATAAACCAAGCTCTGTTATACTTTTTAACTGGGTTGCATATTCAGAAAAATCCTATAGGCAAAAAGATACGCCGATGACGAATGTTAAAATCCCGGAATTTATTGATAATCTGCCGGATTAGCTTTAATTTAGTATATTTAAATGATTACTTCTGCATGCATTTTTAGTTTATAATTAAATGTATGGATTTATTGAAAGCAGGTCAAAGGATAAGTATATTCTTTCAAAAAGAAGATAAAATAGTAGAAATGTCATGTACCATATCAGAAATATTGGAGGATAGAATTGTAATTGAGCTGCCGCAATATTTTATGCGATATGTAAATTATTTGGATGTGGGATGTAAGCTTACTGTAAAAGTATTTTCTAAAATCGGAACTGTAGATTTTAATACTATTGTAATAACTTCTCCATTAGAGGATGAATTCTCTGTAGAATTAGATTATAATGCAATGAAATTAACTCCAAATGAGGAAATCCCCGTTGTTAATGCCGTTGAAACGCTTAATATAACAACAGATGATTCAAGGTTTTTCAAGGTTAATACTTTCGAAATTGCAACAGAACATTTAAAATTTTACAGTGATTACGAATTTCAACTTAATGAAACTTTTAATTGCGAATTAGTATTACCTAAAAACTGTGGTATAATAAGATTTAGAGGTACAGTTATTTTTGTAGATCCGGTTTATGATAATGAATTTACTATTTCATATGCTAATATGGTAGAAGAGGATAGGCAAAATTTATTATATTACATGTATTTATACACCAATAGCTCTGATTAGGAAACAATATGAAAAATTTAACAGATAACAACACAAAACAAAAAAGAAATTCAAAAAATAAAATGTATGACCAAATTGAGCGCTGCCGCCTGGATTTGCAGAAAGATCCTACGAATCCGGCTCTGCATGTCCGATTAGGTGATTTGTACATGAAATGGCACCTTGATATATATAGTGCCTGCCAATATATTGATGAAGCTATAACTGAATATCAATTGGCAATGGAATCATTGATAGATTCTTGTGAAATTTATTATAAAATAGGAGTAGCTTTTTATCATAAGGGAGACTTGGATAAAGCTATTAACTATTTAACAATGGCTTTAGAAAAAAAGAATAACTATTATGATGCATATTACATGCTGGCTGAAACTTTTGTTAAAAAGGCCCATTTTACTGATGCGGTAGATGCAGCACTTGCAGCTATTCAATGTTCGAAATGGAAATCTTCAAGTGCTCATTATCTTCTTTGCAAGCTATATGAAGCTTCATCTTTTAAAGATGGCAGGACGAAATTTAAAGCTTTTACAGAAAAATTTCTGTCAATTTTATTAGTGCCTTTTGACATAACAGCTCAGAAAAATATAATTAAAAATATTTCATATTTAAAATTTTTACCATTATTCTTGCACGGTTTTTACGCTATACAATTAAAAGATTTTTCAAAAGCAATTCAGTTATATAAAGATGCTATAGAAACAGCTCCGGGCTTTGCGCCTTTATATTGTGTACTTGGTGATATTTATTTATCTACCGGCTATTTTGAAGATGCAATTACAGAGTACAAAATGGCAATATGGCTGGATTCATTTAACATAGCCGCATACAGACATTTGTGCCGTGCCTATGAAGAGCAGGGGGATTATAACCAAGCCATAGAAGTTTATCAAAAACTTATCGCTATGGCACCGAATATGCCTGATTTGTATTCAAATCTGGCAAATATTTACTATATAAAAGGTGAATTTGACTTGGCGATAGCAAACTACCAGACGGCAATAACTTTGAACCCAAACAAATCCTGGACAAGTGTTATTGCCCAAACCATGGGGTTTGTTTATCAGGAAAATAAATCAGATCCCGATGCTGCAATTTCAGCTTATCAAACGGCTTATGTATTAACGCCTGATGATATTGATATATATGTGAATCTAGGCAGCGCTTTTTACGATAAGGAAGATTACAATAATGCCCTTGCAGTATACAGACAGGCCTTGGAATTGCAGCCGCATAATGCAAAAATCCATTGTAATCTGGGATTTTTATACTGGGGAAAAGGTGATACAGAAGAGGCAATTAAATCTTATGAATTGGCTATAAAATACAATAAAAATTATGATATTGCTTATAATAACCTTGGGGTAATTTATTTAGATGATTTGGGCCGTGTGAATAAAGCTATTGAGCTATTTAAAAAAGCGGTTGAATCAAATCCGAGTTATGCTCTTGCACATTTCAATCTTGCACGGGCAACCTCTATAGTTGGTGATAAAGTAGAAGCTGCAAAATTATATCAAATGGCTCAAGATATCAACAAAATCACTCAGGAAATTGATCCGCGGGATATTGCCGATAAAATTAGTGAATTATTTGAATCGTAAATATTTTATTTACCCTGACTTTACCTTTATTTTTCTTGTATGTATAATGTAATAATATCGGAATTAAATTATGGCAGACGAAGATAAAAACGGAATATCTCACTTAATTGAAAAAGAGTTAAATTCATCAGATAAAATATTAAAACCTGACTTTAACCAGAAAACAGGCCGTGAATTGCTTGCGTTTTATCTGCAATCTAAGTTTAAACAAGTACTTGCATACGATCATAAAGCTGCAGAGCCTATATTTATTGAAGTTCGATATGATTTTATACAAAGATTCTCAAAACGATTAATTCAAAACCCGGATAAACGAATTATGATAGGAATTACAGGTGAATCAGCTTCCGGAAAATCAACTATATGCCATGAAATAGAAAATGTTATTGAGCGTTTTAATATGCCTGTAACGATATTAACTACTGACAATTATTTTAATGATATATCGGAATTAATAAAAGAATACGGAACCTTTGACAACTTGCGTGATAATGGTTATGATGTAGATTCACCGAACAGTTTTCAGCTGGATATATTAAAAGAAGATTTAGATAAAATTTCTCACGGAGAGGATATATATTCTCCGGAATATTTGTTAAACGGTACCGGTGTATCTGTTCCAAAAGCAAAATTTGTGCCTTCAAATAAAATAGTTGTTGTAGAAGGTATGGCATCTATGTTTGGTGAAAATAAAGATATTTTTGATATTAAGGTTTATGTTGAAACAGATTTGGACATTAGAAAAGAACGCTTTTTAACAAGGGCCTATACTGAACGCAACCAGGATTTAGAGAATGCAAAGAAGCACTGGGAGTACATTCTGGGTGCAGGTGAAAAGTATGTTAAACCATACAGAGCCGAAGCGGATATTATAATCAACGGAGATTCGAATCTCGCTTATTTTTCTCAAATTCTGGAGTATATACATACAATTACTAATAATTTTGATGCTTAATTTGTGCTAAGTGTCTTGCAAGACCTTCCCCCATTGAAAAGCACGAAGGAATTATTCTTAACGCAGCCTGAGCTTCAAAGTCAGCAGAAATGCAACGCCCTATTACAAAAAGATTTTCATTGACTATTAATGATTCCAGCGGCAGCTGATATTCTTGGTATACCTTTTCTAATGTAGAACTGTCCTTTTTGTCTGAATGAACATCTATTGGATAATTTGAAATTACAACAGGGTTTTTAAATTTTTTTCCGCTTCGCAAATCATCTGCAGTATAAACATATTTTCCCTTTACCCGATTAGAAACTCTTACACCTAAAGAACTTGCTATATTTGAGATATAGGCATTTTCAAAGCCGGGAAAATATTTTTTACAAAAATTTGAGAGTCGCAGTATACTAGCTCTGCCCTCAATATAAGGATTTTGAGCAGATTCTACCAGTCTTGGACAATTAAATGCAATAGAATCAGGTGTCCCGGCCACTGAAAATATTTGGAAGTAATTAGAATCAGCTTCCGTAATTACTCTGTCAGTTATAGCTTGCTTAAATACAGGTCTAAGAGCCCATTTAGCTCCTTCGTCCCAGGTATAAGCAGTAGATAAGTAGGTCTTGCCGTCTACATCATAGCCGGTTGTAACCTCTCTGTCTTTATCAAATTCCATAATCCATTTTGAGAATTTATTAACATTTATCCCGGACATAATGAATCTTAAATTAATCGGTTGGAATTTTTCTTCTAAAAATTTGCAATTTAATTTTTTACAAATTTTTGCATCGCCGGTTGCATCTATAAGATACTTCGTTTCGATAGGTAGCAATAACACATTATTCAAAAGTGCTGAATTATCACACTCTATCGTAACGGTATATGACGATAATTGTTTTTCTATTGTTTTAATATTTGATTCGAATTTTATATCTACATCGGCTTCAAATAATAGTGTATCTAGAGCAATTTTTGTTAACTCAGGATTAAACCAGCCTTTGTTACCGTCAAGATAAGTTATGGCACCGCCCATTTCTGCCAATTTATTATATAATGCATCAAAAAACTCAGTATTAATTGCATTTTGGGATGTTTTCATTGCCGGAATAACAAGAGCAGAGGTTATTGAACCGCCAAGAAATGAATTTTTTTCAACTAATAAGACTTTTAATCCCAATTTGGCTGCTGTATATGCGCAGGCACATCCTGCTGTACCGCCGCCTGCTACTATAATATCATATTTATTCATTTCTTATACTCCTGATTTTCATATATTTTGAAGAGCTCATTAAGTCGCTGTGCCTGAATTCGTACTCTCTCAACTCAATAATATCTTTTTTATCAAAGGATAAATTAGGATCGTGGTAAGGAATTCCGGCTTTTGTATTACATAAGCCGATTTCATATGGTGTAAGCGGGTGCTCAATTCTTGTTTTATCCTTTGAGGCTATAGTGCCGATAATTTTATTTGTTTTTTTATGATAGATATTTCCAACATAAAAATTATTTTCCAGTAAAGTATTTCTAACAAGTGCAGAAGTTGAGTATGTCATTAAAAGTCCATGGGAAGAAATTCTTTTGTATAATTCCGCTATAAATTCGACCGTCCAGAGCTGCGGCGCCTTTGTATATGTAAAAGCATCCAGAAATATTAAGTCATACTCGTTGCTAAGGGTTAAAATCGTCTTTCGAGCATCATCTACATAAAAATTGACCTTAAAAAGGCTCTCAGCGGTCTTAAAATTCATTTTTTTGTAACGCATCGATAGGGTTCTATAATATATATTATGTAAGAAGGCCGATAAATTCCATCTGGATGACTTATTATACCCCCATTTTTTATTAAATTTGGCATATTTTATAAGAGACTTATCAAAAAATCTTCGATTTTTATTTTCTCTTAACATTTTTATGAGCTCTTTTGAAGGGTAATCTTTTTTATAATATTCAGCTAAGCTGTTCATTAAAATATAATTTACATAACTATTAATTTTATATTCTTTTTCTATATGCATATTTTTGAACTTCAGATCTAAAAGCTCATTTATTTCTTTTTTATTTTTGGGCGAAAATCGGGAAAAGATATTTACAAAAATATCTTTTATAGTGTAATAACTATCAAAGCAGGTTAAAATTTGCGGAACAATACTATCATAAATTTCACCGGGAGTTTTTATAGTTCGAAAGAGAGGTGACAATTGTACAAGTTCCTTATTAATATCCAGACAGTCAATTTGAAAGTGTATTTGTTTATCACTACCATACGATTCGATATATAACAATAACCTTTTATTGTTTTTAACAAATTTATTGAGACCTATCGCCACGATATATATAAGTTTTTGGAAAATATTTTTCTTTTTTAAATTTATATTATTAATTAAAAAACTCATTAAAGCTTTTGTGTTGTAACCTATTCCGTAACAAACATCTAAAACTTTTAAGCTTTCAATTTCAAATTCATCAAGTCGTGCAGGTAAGACAAATTTTTCCCATGCTTCGGTTAAAGCCCCGAATTTAGAGTGAAAAACGTCCTTCTCCGCATAAGAATAAAGCCCTATAGACCCGTCCTCTGTAAAATATGGTTCATAATCCCTCATAAGCCTTATTATACCAGCGTTGCAGGTATAATGCAATCGGTTTTTGACATTTAATTTAAGAAAAGTATATAATAATATAAGAATAGAGGGTGATAGTATGAAAAAGCTGCTGAACATATTAATAGTACTGAGTATTACGGCTTCTGCAGTTTGTGCAAAATCCTATGAGCCGGTGCCATCAAACGTAAAGCTGCCTAAAATATATACGCAGGAATATATTGATAGTATTTCTAAGGAGTACAAAGATGTTTCTGATGAACAAATCTTTCATGTTGCGCTAGACATGCTGAAAGGAACATCCGGCGAATTTTCTAGAAAGGCCATACTCGGGTATAATGTTACTCAATATCCGGTTAAGGTAATGTTTAAAGATTTGTCTGAAATAGATCCCGCATACTCTTCTTTTGATGCTATCGGTTGGAAAAAACGTGGAAAATTATACATCTATATAAACCCTAAGCATGAATACGCTCCTCCTGGTGCTTTGGCTGCCCTCCTTGCTCATGAAGCAATTCATCAAGACGAATATAATTCTTTAAGCGAAGAGACATATGCCTGGACAATGGAAGCCATTGTATGGAAGGAAATTCTGCAAAGGTATCCGGAGTCAAACAATTTAGAATCGGCGCTTGTTACTCGGGAAAATATCTTAAAACAACTGCTTGAAAAAGGAAATAATACTAATAAGTACATTAAAAAGACAGTATTTGCAAATAGCGGTTATAAGAATTTACCGTTAACTTCTCCGGGTTTTAAAGAACAATAATTTTTAAAAATACTTTATAATTGTCGTTATTAATTCCATATGTATATTGATTAACGTTTATTCTTGATGTTAAATTGAGGTATGAATAAAAAGCAGTTACTCATTTTCATATTGTCCGTATTGATTTTAGTAATATTTAACAAAGTTTTTTTGTCAACTTTTACTAAAACAAATGCTTTTTTTTCAAGACAGGCTCTTGTCAATACTGAAGAAATTTCACCTCAAAGATTATTTGATAAAACCTGGAAAATAATTAGCAAGGAGTATTATGAGCCGAGTTTAAACCATCAGGACTGGTCCAGATGGAAGTATCATTATCAGGGCAAAATTAAAACAGATGAAGATGCAAGAGTTGCTATAGATTCAATGATAGCAAGCCTTAATGAACCCTATACCCGTTTTATGACACAGAAGGATTACGAGGATTTAACAACTTCTATAACTTCTAAAATATATGGAATTGGTGTAAATATTTATTCTAACTCAGGTAAAATTGAAATTTTTAATGTTATGCCGGCTACTCCTGCGGAATTTGCCCAGCTAAAGCAAGGTGACATAATAGTGGCTGTTGACGGAAAAGATACCAGCGGAATGAATGTTTCTGATGTTGCCGCTCTGGTTAGAGGTCCGGAAAACAGTGTCGTTGAACTAACGATTTTACGTAATAATAAAAAACTTACGAAAAAATTAAAACGTAAAGAAATAAAAATAAAAACTGTTAAAAGTTCCGTATTGGATAATCATATAGGCTATATTCAAATAATCAGTTTTATGAGCGGTTCGACACCAAGTGAATTTGTGGAAGCTCTTGAAAATACAAAAAATACAGATGCTTTAATTCTTGATTTGCGTGGAAATACAGGCGGTTTGCTTGATAATGCAATATTTATTGCAGATATTTTTATTCCTGACGGAACCATTGTTGATATTATATATAGAAACGGTTACAAAAAATCAATTAAAGCCCAAGATGAAATGCTACCAATGGATAAACCTATTGTAGTTTTAGTAAATGGTGCAAGTGCAAGCGCGAGTGAAATTCTTTCAGGTGCACTGAAGGACTACCATAGAGCAACGCTTGTCGGGAAAAAGACTTTTGGTAAAGGATTAGTCCAAAAAGTTGTTCCGCTTCCTAATCAAACCGGGGTTAATATTACTATAGCAAGGTATTTAACACCTAAAGGAACTGATATTAACAAATTAGGAATCAAGCCTGATGTGGAAATCGGCAGTGATTTTGATATATTAATTGATTCAAAAAATGATGTGCAGCTTGAGAAGGCTAAGGATATTTTAAATGATAAAACAAGAATTAGAAGTGCTAAGAAGTAAAGGACAGCTTAGGGAAATTCCTGATATACAGGCAAAAAGCGACGGTAAAATTGTAGTAGACAGGAAAGAGTACATAAATTATGCTTCTAATGATTATCTGGGAATAAGTACGAAGGATGATTTAAGAAGAGAATTTCTCAATCAAAATAATTCTTTGCTCTCAACAGCATCCGCGCGGCTTTTAACAGGAAGTTCTCCTGAGTATAAGCAGCTTGAAGTAACTGTTGCAAATATTTTTAAAAAAGAGGCAGCCCTGATTTTTAATACCGGTTATCAATGTAATTTGGGAGTTATTTCAGCTTTAATAGGGCGCGGTGATGTAGTGTTCTCGGACAAATTAAATCATGCTAGTATAATTGACGGTATGCAGCTTGCACAGGGCGATTTTTACCGCTATAAACATTTTGATTATGATAATCTGGAAAAGCTTTTAGAATCCAAAAGAGGGCAGTATAAGCGTGCGCTTATTGTCTCAGAATCAGTATTTAGTATGGATGGTGATATTGCTGATATTGATAAACTTATAGAGTTAAAGAAAAAGTACAATTGCCTTTTAATGATAGATGAAGCACATGCCTTTTGTGCCGCAGGTGAAACTCTAGCAGGTATTTCCGGCGGTAATGATATTGATATAATAACGGCAACTTTCGGAAAGGCTGTCGGCTCTTTTGGGGCGTTTTGCGTCTCTTCTGAGGATATTATATCTTATTTGATTAATAAAGCCCGCTCATTTATATTTTCAACCTCTATTCCACCTTTAAATATTGCATGGTCCAACTGGATTTTGAACGAGAAAAGGAATTTTTTGATATTTCAGAAGCAAAATTTACAGGCACTAACGGAAAATGTACATAAGCTGCTTGATTACAGAGGTATAAAAACTCCGTCAGAATCTCAAATTATACCAATAATTATCGGAAGCAACGAAGATACTCTTAAATTATCAGAAAAACTCCGTGCAGAGGGGTATTACATACCTGCAATCCGTCCGCCGACAGTTCCTGAAGGCACTTCAAGACTCAGAATATCATTAACTGCAGATTGCAAATTAGAGGATTTTGAAAAACTGCTTGATATAATTATTAACTGCAAACATCAACCCACTCAAGGCCTGATGAGTATTTAAATAATTCCTCCGGTGTAAGCTCTATTGCAGAATTACTGCTTCCGCAGGCAGGAAAAACCGTTGTAAAGCGTTTTAATGACTCATCTAAATACACATTTACATTATCAGAAATGCCAAACGGACACACGCCGCCTATTGCGTGTCCTGTAAATTCAAGGACTTCATCAGGCGAAAGCATTTTGGATTTTGTATGGAAATATGCCTTATATTTCTTATTATCAACACGCACATCTCCTGCACAAACTATCAAAACGCAGTTTTCACCCTGTTTGAAAGATAAAGTTTTAGCGATTCTTGCAGGTTCAACATTTAAAGCCTTTGCGGCCAAGTCCACAGTTGCACTTGAAACCTCAAATTCAAGGATTTTATTTTCAATATTGAATTTTTTAAAAAATTCTCTTACTTTTTCTATACTCATCTTAACTGTAAAAATAACTCCCTGCTCTTTGCTCTGATTTCATTATCTATATCAAAAATTTCATCAATTGACGGATTTTTAACCACTTTATGTCTTTCCATCATTGCCTCAACCGTATTTATGATATCAAAAAGTTTAATTTTGCCTTGTAAAAATGCAAATACTGCTTCTTCATTAGCTGCATTTAAACAAACGGTTGCGGAACCGCCCGTTCTTCCGGCACTGTATGCAAGTTTTAAAGCTTTGAACTTATCCCAATCCGGCTCTTCAAAATCAAGCCTTGCTATTTGTGAGAAGCTGAAACTCTTTGATTTTATGCCTTCATATCGCTCCGGATATGTAATTGCATACTGTATCGGAATATGCATACTTGGTAAACCAAGCTGGGCAATTACACTCCCATCAACATACTCGATTGCAGAATGCACAATACTCTGAGGATGAACAACAACTTCTATCCTGTCATAATTCATATTGAACAGATGATGGGCCTCAATTACTTCCAAACCTTTGTTCATAAGTGTTGCACTGTCAACAGTGATTTTTTTGCCCATATGCCACCTTGGATGTGCAAGAGCCTGCTCTACAGTTGCATTTTTCATATCATCGATAGATTTTCTGAGAAACGGGCCGCCGGAGGCAGTTATAATTAGCTTATCAACCTGTGATATATCTTTGATACATTGATGAATTGCACAGTGTTCGCTGTCAACCGGTATAATTTTTACTCCGTATTCTTTTGCAAGCGGCATAACTATATCACCCGCCATAACAAGAGTTTCTTTGTTTGCAAGAGCAATATCAATGCCGTTTTTAATAGCGGTAATTGTAGGTTTTAAACCGATTTTCCCGGAGACAGCAACTAATATAATATCATTTTCTTTATTAGAACAAATTTCATCTAATGTCGCATACTCTGCCCCCGCTATATCCTCAGGTTTGTTTGCAAAAGCATATTTTGGCCTGAATTTACTTATTTGTTCATTTAAAAGCTCAGTATTACTTCCGCCTGTTAATGCTATAATCTCAAATTTATCATTTAATTTTTCAATAACTTCAAGTGTTTGACGCCCGATAGAACCCGTCGAGCCTAAAATACTTATTTTTCTCTTCATATCTATTCAAGTTCCCTAACATAAGAAAAATACTCGTTTTTCTTGTATTTTTCCGCAGACTGCTTTATAACATCTTTGTCCATAAAACCCATTCTGAATGCAACTTCTTCAAGACAGGCAATTTTTATACCCTGATTTTCTTCAATAGTTTGAATATATTGTGAAGCCTGCATTAAAGACCTGTGAGTTCCGGTATCAAGCCATGCAAATCCGCGTCCGAAGAGTTCCACATTCAAAAGTCCTTTTTCAAGGTAAATTCTATTCAAATCAGTAATCTCTAATTCTCCCCTTGCAGAAGGTTTTAGAGATTTTGCATACTTTATAACGTCATTATTATAGAAATACAAACCTGTAACAGCGTAGTTTGACTTAGGTTTAGCAGGCTTTTCTTCAATAGAAAGAGCTTTTCCGTTAGAATCAAATTCTACAACCCCAAATCTTTCAGGGTCTTTTACCTGATAGCCAAATACGGTTGCATATCCCTGCTGTGCCGAATGTACGGCTTTATGGAGCATTCTTGAAAAGCTTTGACCGTAAAATATATTATCCCCGAGAACTAGAGCCACAGGGTCATTGCCGATAAATTCTTCTCCCAGAATAAAGGCCTGCGCCAATCCGTCCGGACTTGGCTGGACTTTGTAGGAAAATTTTACTCCAAATTGCGAACCGTCACCAAGAAGTCTTTCAAAATTCGGCAAATCCTGCGGGGTTGAAATTATTAAAATATCTCTGATTCCTGCAAGCATTAAAACAGATATCGGATAATAAATCATTGGTTTATCATATACAGGCAGAAGCTGTTTTGATACCACCATGGTACTCGGATAAAGCCTTGTACCGCTGCCGCCGGCTAAAACAATACCTTTCATTACTCCTCCACCCTCAAATCTAAATAGTCTTTCAGTGCAACACGCCAATCCCTGCAAATTCCGTTATTGTCCATTATACTGTAATGCGGACGTTTAGCAGGACGCGGAAATTCATCGGTCGTGCATGGCTTAAGATTTACAGACAAGCCCAACTGCTCAAAAATCTCTTTAGCAAAACCATACCAGCTTGTAGAGCCGCTTCCGCATACGTGATAAATACCATAAGGCTGTTTTAAGAGCTTCAAAATTCCGTTTGAAAGCTCTACAGTCCATGTTGGACAGCCGACCTGATCGTCTACGACTTTTAATTCTTCTTTATCCTTTAGTGAAATCATCGTCTCTACAAAGTTTTTACCGTGGTGCCCGTACAGCCAGCTTGTTCTTGCAATATAATACTTTGTACAATGTTTTTTTACGGCTTCTTCGCCCTCATATTTGGTTAATCCGTAGTTATTGATAGGATCCGGCGTATCAGAAGGAAGATAAGGTGTCTGCTTAGTTCCGTTAAATACATAATCCGTAGAAATATAAACCATTACTGCATCGCATTTTGCTGCAGCTTCCGCAATATTTTCAGCTCCGATTTTATTCAAAAGTCTCGCCGTTTCAAGATCTTCTTCCGCTTTATCTACATTAGTATAAGCCGCACAATGGATAATTAATTCAGGCTTTAATTCCGTAATAAACTTATTAACAACCTCCTTATCTGTAATGTCCAGCTCATCTCTGTCAGTTTCTACGACTTCATATCCTGCATCTTCCAGTATCGGGCACAAATCCTGCCCGAGCATTCCCTTTGCCCCTGTTACAAGTACAGCCATTACACCACCGCTTTCTTAGCTTCTATACTCTTAATCCAATCCTGATTATTCAAATACCAGTCAATTGTCATTTTGATACCTTCCTCAAAGGTAACAGAAGGCTTCCAGCCGAGCTCGGAAGTTATCTTGTCATTTGATATTGCATATCTTCTGTCGTGGCCTAACCTATCCTTAACGTATTCAATGGAAGATTCGTCTTTGCCCATTGCTTCGAGTATCAGGCGGGTAATTTCAATATTTGTTTTCTCGTTATGACCGCCGATATTGTATACTTCGCCTATTCTTCCTTTGTGAAGCACTGTATCAATTGCGGCACAATGGTCATAGACGTACAGCCAGTCTCTTACATTAAGTCCGTCACCATATACAGGAACTTTTTCACTCCTCAAAAGCTTTGAGATAAAGAACGGAATAAGCTTTTCCGGATACTGATAAGGACCGTAATTATTTGAGCATCTCGTTGTTAATACAGGCATTTTGTAAGTTTCGTAATAAGCTCTTACAAGCATGTCCGCACTTGCTTTACTTGCAGAATACGGGCTGTTCGGAGCCAGCGGGGTTGTTTCATAAAAATATCCTGTCTTACCCAAAGTTCCGTAAACTTCATCTGTTGAAACCTGCAAATATCTTTCAATTCCTATTTCTTTTGAAGCCTGAAGCAGATTCAAAGTTCCCTGAACATTTGTTTCTATAAAAATTTCAGGGTTTTTAATAGAATTATCCACGTGTGATTCGGCGGCAAAGTTTACAACACAATCAACCTGCGAAATGAGTTCTCTTACAAGCTTTTTGTCACAGATATTTCCGTGGACAAATTTATAATTCGGGTTATTTTCCACATCTTTTAAATTCGCCAAATTTCCGCAATAAGTAAGCGCATCAATATTAATTACCTGATAATCAGTATATTTATTTAAAATGTGTCTTACAAAGCAGCCTCCGATAAACCCTGCACCGCCTGTTACTAATAGTTTCATACAATCTCCTTTAAAGTAGATTGGTTTTTATCTTTTTCTGATAAAATCGGTTCAAAATCTATACCCCAATCTATATTTATATCCTTATCGCACCATAAAACTCCGCTGTCAGCCTGGGGAGCGTATTCGCCGCTGGCTTTATACAAAAGTTCCGCTGTATCAGACAGAACAACAAACCCGTGTGCAAAACCCTCCGGAATGTAGAGCATATGTTTATTTTCTTCCGATAATTCAACTTTTACATACTCACCGAAAGTCTTTGAACCTTTTCTGATATCAACCGCAACATCATAAATGCGTCCTCTGCCGCATCTTACAAGCTTTGCCTGACCGTACGGGCTTTTTTGGTAATGCAGTCCTCTCAGAACACCTTTAACTGATTTAGAGTGGTTATCCTGATTAAATTCTACATCGATTCCGTTAGCAAAAAAATCTGATTTTTTGTAAGTTTCCATAAAAAAACCGCGATTATCACCGAAAACTTTAGGTTTAACAAGTATTACATCCTCAATTTTTTGTCTTTCAAATTCAAACGGCATATTCTTACTCCTTAGAAAATATTTTATCATAGACAAGCAGAAATGTAATTAATATTTTGCTAAAATGCACAAAAAATAGCACCCATCCTAATCTGCTTGTTTGCCGGCGTAAAACGCGTACCCCCGCCCTATATGAGGGAGGGGCTGGGGGAGGGTGATAACTCATCTTGAACTAACAAGCATTATGTTTGTGATTTTAAAACCAGCACCCATCCTAACCTTCCCTCAAAAGGGAAGGAACACGCTAGGTTTGGAGTTTTCCCTCCCTATATGAGGGAGGGCTGGGGTGGGTGATAGCATTATTTTATCCCAAATTCCTTTTGCAAAGTTTTATACACTCCTTCAATGTTATTGTCAATTTCATTATTCCAAAATCGTACAACTTTAAAACCTCTTGAAGCTAAAAACAGACTTCTCTTCTTATCATATTCTACTTCCCAAGGTTCATTATGTTGACCGCCATCAATCTCAATTATGATTTTCTTTTCTCTACAAACAAAATCAACAATATAAGGTTCAATCGGGTATTGCCTTAAAAATTTATATCCGTAAAATTGTTTATTCTTTATAATATTCCATAGCTTGCGTTCTTGTTGGGTCAAGTTTTTTCTTAATTCGCGAGCTTTGGTTTTATAATCATCCATATAATAATTTTAACATAAAAGCACCCATCCTCGCCTTCCCTCTAGGGAAGGAATGCGCTAGACTTGGAAGTCATACACTCTGAATAGAGAAAGAATACGCCAGGTTTAGAGCACCCCCGCCCTATATGAGGGCGGGTAGGGGTGGGTGACAGGCCTTCAATAACTAATTTTGAAATAAAAATAAGCACCCATCCTTCCCTTCTCTCAAAAGGGAAGGAACACGTCAGGTTTGGCGCCCTCCCTATATGAGGGAGGGCTGGGGTGGGTGACAGACTTTCTTGCGCATATACTCATAAAAATATGCGCTTGGCGCGATTGTCTTGGTCGCTCGCGTTTAACGGCAATTCCGTCTTTTGTGCAATGACAAAGTCATTTTACAAAAGACTCCAGCCTCAGCTCGCTCCCGCTCGAACGCAAAAACATCCGAACCCCGGACATACGCAAAATAAAAGAGGACATCAAGTCCTCTTTTATTTTGCGCTTGGCGCGATTCGAACGCGCGACCTATCCCTTAAAAGGGGAGTGCTCTACCTGCTGAGCTACAAGCGCATATTGTATTAAATTTTAAAACCTTAGATACTTCGGCTATGGACTAACCACAAGACTTATGTTAACAAGAACAAATTTTAGTGTCAAGAGTTTTGTTACTGCCTGAAATTTCTTTGACTATATCTGCGATTTCTTCCGATATATCACTATTTTCAGTTATATTCTCACGCACGAGTTTAGCAAAATCAGCTTTCTTAAATTCATGCAAACCTTTTGTCTTAAAGATATTTTCTAAATTTTTCGCTTCAGGTAAATCGTCTGCCAAATCTTTGTCAGTAACTGTTGTAAAGTTTACAAAATGTGAATTCAAGGTCTTTATAATCAAAGATTTAGGAAGCAAATCTTCAAATTCGCCGCACGATACAAGATGGATTTTATCTATCTCCCTTAATTTTGGCTTAATCTGGCGGATATTCTCTTCGGCGTCTCTGTCCAGAAGCAAAAAAATCGGAATTTTTAGCTCCTCAATCAGCTTATAATACATTTTTACCACCTGATTTTTACCGCCAGCACCGATTACCTGTATACCCTTGCGGTAAAAATCATACCCCAGAAACTTGGAAAAAGCGGGTAAAAGAATCTCCTCTGTTAAACCCTCAACAAGAATAACCTTTTCTATCGGGAATTTAAGACAATGCTCTTCCCTTGCAGTTTTTTG
>CALUVJ010000023.1 GCA_944324195.1 Candidatus Gastranaerophilales bacterium | reverse complement strand
GTCTTAAAAGTTCCTTTATCTCGACATCCTTAATCGGACTCCGCTCCATGGCAAGCAAATAATCCTCTTTATCAACTCTGCTCCAGTCAACAACCTGAGACAATTCTTTTTTCAGAATCAAATCCAGCCAGATACGTGTACTGCGCCCATTTCCTTCTCTTAAAGGATGTGCAACATTCATCTCCACATATTTTGCAATTATTTCTTCATAAGTCGATTGCGGCATTGCATCAATATGCGCTAACGCTTGTTCGAGATACATTACAGGAGCAAAGCGAAAATTGCCTTTCGCAATATTTACTTTTCTTATTTCTCCTGCAAAATCATAAATTTCATCAAACAAGTATTTGTGAATTTGCGCCAGTGTTTTAAATGTTCCGGCTTGATATGAATCAAGAACTCCTGATTCAAACAATTCAAGAGCCTTTTTTTTGCTGATTCTTTCTTCTTCTCTTGCAAGTTCTGCCGAATCTTCAATACCAAGCTTGTTTTCTAAAACCATTTCTATCCTTTAAAATTTTAAATAATGCTTCTTTTTAATCTCTCTGATCTGTTTTCGCTCAAAAGATTTTTAAGTTTCATAATTGCCTGAGCGTGAAGCTGTGAAATACGTGATTCGGAAACATTAATAGCTTCTCCGATTTCTTTAAGGGTCATGTTTTCATGGTAATAAAGAACCATAATAGTTCTTTCTCTTTCCGGCAGTCTTTTCAAAGCGTTCTCCAATTCTTTCTTTACATCTTTTTCTTCTAATTGTTCGTGCGGAGCCAGATTATGTGAATCCTGAATTGTATCAATAATTTCCAAATCTCCGTCTGATGAACCTTTTTTGTCATATATTGATGTAATAGTAGTATCATCGGATAAAAGTTGTTCAACTTTTTCTTTTTCTATGCCTAAAAAGTTTGCTACTTCAGTGTTGGTTGCAGCACGTCCGAATTGTTTTTTTAATTCTTCCTGTGCTTCTTTGACGTCTTTAATTTTTCTTCTTACACTTCTCGGGAGAAAATCCTGAGAGCGGATTTTATCTATAATATTGCCTCTTATCCTAACAAGTGCATATGTTTCAAACCTTGCTCCCATCTTAGGTGTAAATTTTTCCACGGCATCTATTAATCCTTCGACGCCGTAGCTTGCAATATCTTCGTATGAAAACGTAGGAGGGAGAGCTACTTTAACACGGCCGACAACATATCTTGTGAGGTAAATATATTGGAGGATAAGTGCATCTCTTAGTTCTTTATTATCATGGTCATCAAAATAGCGAGTCCACATTTCTGTTAACTCTTCATTTGTTGCCCTTTTTATTTTGTTGTAAGAAATGTCTTGTTCCATCCCTCTGTCCTAAAACATGTCACTTAATATTGTAACGTTTTGTTAAGAAATTACTATCATATATATAGATGAATTATTTTATACAAACTTAATAAAAGGTTTTATCGCCTATTTACATTTATTTTATCCTGCGGTATCATTTTTTAAGGGAGAAAGTTATGAAAGAACAGTTGGAAAATATTTACAATTCAGCAAAAAGTGATATTGAAAAAGCACAAACAATCAGCGATATTGATGAAATAAGACTAAAGTATTTAAGCCGCAAAGGTGAATTTAACGCAATAAAAAAAGGTTTAAAAGATTTGTCCGATGAGGATAAAAGAACCGTAGGCGCATTTGCCAATAAAATAACCCAGGAATTGGAAGAAATGCTTAGAGCTAAACATGAAGCATTTTATCAAAAAGAGTTAAATGAAAAGTTAAAACACGACCGTATTGATATAACTTTAAGCGGAAAATTTATACCTCAGGGCAAAGTTCATCCGTTAACGTCAACAACGGAAGAAATTGTGTCAATTTTTCAAAATCTGGGATTTTCTGTTGTTTCATCTGAACTCTCTCCGGAAGTTGAAACGGAGTATTATAATTTTGATATGTTAAATGTGCCAAAAGACCATCCTGCGCGCGATGTACAAGATACTTTTTATGTAAAAGGCATGGATGGTGTTGTTTTGAGGAGTCAAACTTCAGGTGCACAAATTCACGCTATGGAGAATCAGAAACCTCCTATTAAGGTTATTTCTCCGGGCAGAGTATACAGAAATGAAAACATTAATGCCAGAAAAAATAACTTTTTCCATCAAATTGAGGGATTATACATAGATAAAGGTATTACATTTGGCGACTTGAAGGGCGTATTAAACGAGTTTATCCGCATTTATTTCGGCGCATCCCGCCCGACACGTTTCAGAAGCAGTTTTTTCCCATTTACTGAACCATCAGCAGAGCTGGATGTACAATGTATAATGTGTCATGGTGACGGCTGCAGAATTTGCGGCGGTACCGGCTGGCTTGAAATTCTCGGATGCGGTATGGTTGATGTTAACGTACTAAAGGGTGTAGGAATCGACCCTGAAGTTTATTCGGGTTTTGCGTTTGGAATGGGAGTCGAAAGACTTGCTATGCTAAAATATGCAATAGATGATATCAGATTGTTCTTCAATAATGACAAAAGATTTTTAGAACAATTTTAGGCTTTATCATTCTTGGAGTGCAGAATCCTTTCAAGTTCCAAGGCTGTTTTAGTTTTTGCTAATCCGCCTAGAGAAGTCTCTTTTAATAAAGGAGACATTAGCTGCCCTGTAATTTTCAGTGTATCAACAATTTCATCAATCGGAATTTTACTTTCCACTCCGCATAATGCCAGCTCTGCAGCTGTAACCGCATGAACGGCCAGAAAAGCATTTCTTTTGATACAGGGAACTTCTACAAGCCCGCATACCGGATCACAGGTTAAACCCAGAATGTTTTTGAGAGCAAGAGCCGCTGCATTTAAGATTTCTCCGGTATTTCCTCCAAGCATTTGGACAAGGGCAGCAGCTGCCATTGCGGAAGCTACTCCGCACTCTGCCTGACAACCGGCAACTGCACCTGCTAATTGAACTTTGTTTGAAACAATCAATCCTATCATACCGGCAGTTAACAGTCCGTTAACCTGCTGCACTTCAGGAATCTTTCGTTCTTCTGCTGCTGCAATAATTACAGACGGAACGATACCGCAAGAACCTGCGGTAGGACAGGCAACAATTCTGCCCATTCGCAAATTTTCTTCTGCGGTAGCAAGTGCATACATTGTTATTTTTTCAAAAATTTTACCGAATAGCGAGGGCCTTTCTGCAAATTTTTTGACAAGTTTTACGCAATCATCTCCGCACCAGCCGCTTATTGCTTTTTCTTCTGATGTCAAGCCGTGTTTTACAGCATCTTTCATCGCAAGTAAATCTTCCAGAACGCGCAGCCGAATAACATCTGCTATGTCTCCTGATAATACTGTTTCTTCCTCCAGTGCTATTTCATAAATAGGTTTATTTTCATCAGTACATTTTTTTTCAAGTTCCGAAAATGATAGAATTGCCATTACTTAAGTTTCCTGATATTAGTTACAAAAAATACATCTTTTATTTGTTTAACTTTCTCTACAACATCGTCTCCTACTGGTATATCAAGTGCGACATACATAGATGCAGTGCCGCCTTTAGAGTCTCTGTCACAGTGAAGAGAAGCAATATTAACCTTTTGCTTTTGGATGATATCACTGACCGTTGAAATCATTCCGGGCCGATCTTTGTACATCAAAAGCAGCGTATCGTATGTCCCGTCAATATTTGCTAAAAATCCGTTTATGCAATTAATCCTGATTTCTCCGGCACCGACTGAATCCCCGCATATTGTCATTTTATCATCAAATATTATGTCTACTGAGTTTGGGTGCCTGGAAATATCTTCTGTATATTCGTATGAATACTGAATATTTTTGACATTATCAAAAATATTTTTTATAGCAGAATCATCAACTTGATAACCCAATACTCCGGCAAGCAGTCCTTTGTCTGTACCATGGCCGAATCCGGTTGTTGCAAAAGAGTTGTAAAGAATAAATTTTACTTTTTTAAAGTCATTTTTATAAATATTTCTTGCCATTAAACCCAAACGAACAGCTCCTGCGGTATGTGAGCTTGAAGGGCCTACCATTATTGGCGATATAACAGAAAATAATGACTTTTGTTCCATCGACTAATAATCATCCTTGTCATCATCATCGTCTTTGTCAGCGTCAATGTAACTTTTCATAATACCGACCAAGGTATTTTGCCAATCACTGTTTTTTTCAAGAAAGAAATCGGCTCCTCTTGCTTTACATTGAGCTTCGGTTTCTTTTCTCGGGGAAGCGGTAATTACTCCTACAACTGTATTTGCATTAGCGGCAGCTGCCATTTTCTTTAATTCTGTCAGAAGTATAAACCCTTCTCTTTCGGTTGGAATAAATAAATCCATTACAATATATGCATACTTGCGTTTTTTGTACTTATTTACGGCGTCATAAATTTCCTGTGAGCAGTCAATATCGTAATCAAACTGCGATAATAGTATGCGGAGCTGATATGTAATAACACCTAAATCATCAACTATAAGGATTGCAGGTCCTTTTTTATCATCTTCATCTTCAGGAGCAATAGGGTTTATAGCCCTGCTGTATATAGGTTTTTTAACACTGGCATTAAGTTCTTTTAATGTATCAACAATATTAATTAATTGTTTTTTTAAATCTAATAATCCCAAATCTTTTGGCGGCTTAGAATTTGTTATGTTGTAAAATAACTCTAAAAATTCATCATCTAAGTCAATATTTGGCATAATTTCTCCTGATAATTATTATTAGTTATTATATCATATTGTTGAAAAAATGTAAGTCATTTGTTTGTATTATTCAAGTTTTATTAAATTTGGGGTATAATCTATTATTATGAAAAGAATACTATCCATATTAATATTAATGTTATGTATATCACCATCAGTAAAGGCAGGAGATGATTCTTCATTTTTTAAGCTCCGAATTTTTAATAATGATACAAGAGAAATTAAATCTTTATTAAATTCTCAGGTAAGATATGCCAACAAAACAAATTTTGCAAAATTCATATCAACTTTTGATAAAGATTATGTAAGCTCGGATGGTTTTAATCTGGAAACATATTCCAAGTTGGTTCAGGATATATGGTTAACGTATGACAATATTGAGTATGGTGTAAAAATAAAAGATATTTCCGTAAATGAAGATGAAGCCACGGTAGAAGTAACGGAAACATCTTTTGCGGAGCTTCCTGTGCCTGCAAAACTTGATGGTGTCCTGAAAAGCGAAGCTGACAGTATTTATTATTTAAAGAAAACAAACGGCGATTGGAAAGTCATATCAGATAAAGTTTTATCAGAGACGACTTCTTTGCTTTACGGTACAGCAAGAGATCTTGATATAAAACTTACTGCTCCGCAAGAGATTAAAGCCGGAACTGAATATACGGCTTCTTTAGAATTTACGCCGCCGGAGGATGTAATAGCAATAGCTTCAATTGCAAGTGATAAAGTGGAATACCCTCAAAAGCAGGCCCAAGAGGTATACAGAAAATTCCCGGATGATAATATTTTAGAGAGGATTTTTATATCCAACAGTGACAACGCAAATGAGTATGTTGTCGCGTCTATAGGTTTAACTAAGGCAAGTATAAATGATTTAAGTATACAGTTAAGTTTAACGGGTTTCGGATACAAAATCGTACGTGTAAATGTTATTCCTGAACAGTGCGAGGATACAAATGTCAAAGACAGGTAAGATTGTTTATTTTTTAATATCTGTCATATTTTTTATTATATTTGACATGTTTTTTTCAAATCTTACTATTAGAAATTTAAATGTCATGCCGAGCAATCCTATTATAGATTTGATATACGTTCAGAACACCGGAGCCGCATTTAGTATATTACAAAATGCAAAAATTTTTTTAATCGGATTTTCTGTTCTCGCAATTGCCTGGATAGTATTTTATACGATTAAACACATAAAAAAATCATCGGTGTTTGCTCTGTTTTGGGTTGCTTTGCTTATATCAGGAATATTTTGTAATTTATACGAAAGAGTATCTTACGGGTATGTGAGAGATTTTTTTAAGCTGAATTTTGTTAACTTTCCCGTATTTAATATTTCTGATATTTTTATAAATGTGAGCGTTTTTGCCATAGTTGTAATAATTATAAAACATAACTTTAAGAAGAATAATGAAACTGGTAATAGATGAATTTACATCGGAAGTAAGAATTGATTCCTTTTTAGCTGCAGAGTCCGCAAATTATGGAGAAGCCGGATTTTCACGTTCAAAAATCCAGTCGGAAATAAAAAAGGGTTCAGTACTGGTAAACAATAAGTCCGTAAAACCGTCTTATGTATTGAAAGAGGGTGATGTTGTAGAATTTTTCCCTGCAATCGAGACTGATATTATCCCGGAAAACATCCCTTTAAATATTGTCTGGGAGGATGAAAATATGCTGGTAGTCAACAAGCCTTCCGGTATGCTTACACATCCTACATCCATCGAAAAAACCGGCACTCTGGTAAATGCTCTAAAGTATAAATATGGTGAAAACCTTTCGGATGTTAACGGAGAATACAGACGGGGTATTTTGCATCGTCTTGACAGAAATACTTCCGGACTTTTAATGGCGGCAAAAAATAACAAGGCCCATGAATATCTGGTTAATGCCATGAAGGAAGGAAAAATTGACAAAAGATACCTGGCTGTTGTAAAAGGCATTATAGAGCCGGATGAATTTACAATTAATAAACCGATTACAAGGAATCCTGAGCAGCCGCATAAAATGATGGTTTGTGAAACAGGCGGTAAAGAAAGTGTTTCGGAAGTAAAAGTATTGGAACGTTTTAAATCGGCAACACTTATTGAAGTTAAGCTTATAACCGGCCGCACCCATCAGATAAGGGTTCATATGGCAAGTATCGGACATCCGGTATATAATGATACGCTTTACGGATTTGGCAAAATGAAAATTAAAACGGAAGAGCAGGTTTTAGAATCATATAAGCTGTCATTTCCGTGCCCTTTTGACGGGAATTACCTGTCATTTGAAATTCCGCGTGATGAAAAAATTAATAAAATACTAAAGTATATTTCAGTATAAAAATTTTTCTTGCATAAAATTTTATTCTATGGCATAATAATAGCAAGGTCGGGAGCCTATGATAAAAGGAATAATGGTTTATTAAACCGGTTCTTTTGTTATATCCGTAAGTATGCCGAAAAAAGGTTTTAAGCGGAAATTTAAACCCGACTGAGCTGTAAATTAAAAAAGGATAAATACCTCAATTCATGGGTGAATTTAAGTTTAATTATGATTTTTTGAAAAAAAATGCAACTCCCGGAAGCTGGAGACGCGGATATGAGTATTATCAAAAAGATATGATACTGGAAGCTTTACCGGAAAAGAATTTTTATAAGGGTAAAGTTAAAGGTAACTATCAGGATTTTTACGTAACTGATTTAATATTTAAAAAGAACAAAATTGAGGCAAGATGTAACTGTCCTCTTAAGGAAGAATGGTGTAAACACTCTGTTGCAATTGCATTGAAAGCAATTGAAGAGGGTGCGTATGAGAATTGGATGTTTGAAAAATACGGAGTTGAGCCTGACAAGTCCGATATTGATACCGAATTAAAAGAAACCCCGACAGGCAGTTATATATTTCATTTTAATCCGAAAAGACGCCAGAATTTCTTCTCTATTCTGGTAAGGGATCGTGCTACAAATAAAATAGTAAGGTCTTTGGAAAATATTTTGCGCGCATTAATAGATGTTCAAAGAACAGACCCTTCTTTTGAGTTAAATGATGCGCAAAAATCAGAATTAGCGTTGTTTCAAACGCTGTTAAAAGTATCAAAGCAGGATAAAAAAGCCGGATGGTATGATATTCCTATAACTAAGTTTGCTCCGGTATTTCCGTTAATGGCTGAGCTGGAAGAAGTTTTGGATGAAAAAACCAAAGAGCGTATTCAATTTACGGATAATGTATGGACTCTGAATATGGATGTTTCAACTACAAGTATTAATGGCGCGACCAACATTGTGTTGGAATTATTCTGGACAAGGCCGGATAAGGATGAGACTTATCCTTTTGAAGAAGTTAATTATTTTTCAAGACAAATTAAGTGGGGAAGATACAAAAATATTATATTCCCGCTTAATATTGCAATGAATGAACTTCCGCAAAGTATTATAAAATCTACGTTTACCGATTTGAAAGAAGCAGACGGCGGGAAATTTGTATATGAGGATTTGCCGCACCTGCAGGAAATCATGCCTGTTACAATAGCAGAAAATATAAGCAAATTGCTTCTTGAACATAAGCCGCCAGTTAATATTGTGACTTTAGGTATAGATTATGATCAATCTCTAAAAGCTTCTTTAGAATTTGATTATTCCGGCGTAAGAGTTCCTTATTCCAAGAGCAAGGATAAATCTCCGTATATATCAGTTAAGAGCCAGGAAGAGGACGGACTTGTATACTGGATTAAGCGGGATTACGAGCATGAACAGATGGCATATAACATGCTGCTTGCTTGTAAGTTCGTTCCGATGCAGACTAACAATTTGGCATTGGAAAAAGAGAATGCAATTGATTTTTATAATTACTATATTAAACAAGCGGGAGATGACTGGAAATTTGAAGAGCATGATGATATGAGTTTCTTCAAACTCCTTGAAGAACCTTTCAAAATGTGTGCAAAAATTGATTTTTCCGAAGAATCAATTGACAGTATGGAGATTCAGATTTACGGTCAGGTCGGCGATGAAATTATAAACTTTGATGATATTTATGAAACAATTCAGAGCGGCGAAAAATATGCCCGCGTAAGAAGTTTCGGTTTTGTAGAGTATCCGGCTCAAAATATTTATCAAGTTATGCGATCTTTTAACTCTTTTGATGCATATCGAAACAATGAAAATAAGTTTTTGGTAAAAACTTACCGTGTAGGTTTGATTACGGAACTTCAGAACCAGGGATTTGAACTTGTGATGAGCGAAAAATTCCAAAAATTCTGGGAACAGATTTCAACTTTCTCTACAACTTCTGACGGTGTTTCTCTGCCCGAGGGTGTAAATGCGGAATTCCGTGAATATCAGCTTAAGGGTTTCCACTGGCTCTGGTTCTTATATCAATACGGGTTAAACGGAATCCTGGCTGATGATATGGGGTTAGGTAAAACTTTGCAGGCTTTAAGTTTGCTCCAGAAAGCCAAAGAAGTTGACGGACCTCAGCCGACACTCGTTGTTGCACCGACTACGGTTGTATTTAACTGGGAAGCTGAAATTCAGAAATTTACTCCGGGGCTGAGCTGTTTGAAGTTAACAGGTGCAGATCGTAAAAACCTGTTTAAGCACATACCTGAGTACGATATTGTAATTACAAGTTATGCACTTGTAAGGCGTGATATTGCAAAGCTTAAAAAGTACAATTTCAGATATATAATTCTGGATGAATCGCAGAATATTAAGAACGCAATTTCTCAGACCGCACAGGCAGTAAAAGAGCTTCAGTCTGATCACAAACTTGCGCTTTCCGGTACACCTATTGAAAATAAGCTGGAAGAATTGTGGTCAGTGTTTGACTTCCTGATGCCGGGCTTCCTGTTCAATGTTGCGGAATTTAATTACAGATACGTAACTCCGATTATGGAAAGACAGGATAAGACAGTTGAAAAACGTCTTAAACTTCAAATCTTCCCGTTCATTCTGAGACGTATGAAACGCGACGTTGCAAAAGACTTGCCGGATAAAGTTGAAAACATGGCATATTGCGAACTTACTGATGAGCAGAGAGACTTTTATCTTGAAGTTCTTGACAGTACTAAAGAAGAGTTGTTTAAGAGTATTGAACTTAACGGTCTTGAAAAGAGCAGGATGTCTATCTTCTCAGCTCTTCTCAGACTCCGTCAGATCTGCTGCCACCCAAAACTTTATGATAAAGAGCATGTTAAAGGCGTCATGAAATCAGGCAAATTTGAATACTTGAAGGGTATGTTAGAGCAGATTATTCAGGAAAAACACAGAGTTCTTTTATTCAGCCAATTCGTTGATATGCTTGATATAATTAAGGGCTGGCTCGAAAGAGAAGGTATTCCTTATGAATACTTGACCGGCAAAACAAAGGACAGACAGGCTGCTGTTGAAAACTTCAACAACAACCCGAATATCCCTATATTCTTAATCAGTTTAAAAGCCGGCGGTACAGGTTTGAATTTGACCGGTGCGGATTATGTAATCCACTACGACCCTTGGTGGAACCCTGCGGTTGAAGATCAGGCAACGGACAGAGCATACCGTATCGGACAGACTAAGAAAGTATTTGTTTACAGACTTATTACAAAGAATACCGTTGAAGAAAAGATTCAAAAGATTAAAGGACGCAAGCGCGACCTTGTTGACAGTGTAGTTTCTATTGACAGAAATATTACCAAGTCTTTGACAATGGAGGACTTGAAAGATATTTTCTCTGTAGATTAAAGGTTTAAAAGGAACATAACAAGCAGCATTATTGCGGAAATAACGGATGAAATTCCTACAAAAATCCAGAATATCGGCCTTTTATTTTTGTTTGAAGTTTTCATGATATAAACCTGCTGCGGAGCCGGCTTTTTGGATTTAGACGGCTTTTTCTTTTTTATTTCTTCACTTCTTTCTGCGTACTCTTCCTTTAATGAAGGCTTTCCTGTCATTAAAAGGTTAATATCATATTGCTTTTTTAAGATAGTTTTGCTTCCTTTTTTATACAAAACCGCATAATTTATAGAAGCTTCAAACGCTCGTTGTAAACATTCAAAAGCGAGAATCCCGTCACGCTTGACAGTCGAAGAGTGAACAGAAATATTCCCCTGTTTTTTAAGGAAATACAAATCATCAATAAATTCTTTTTCCGGAATTGAGTGTGCATTATCCTTCAAAGTTGCGAGCATTTCATCAAAACTCCCGTCATATTGACGTTTTGATGCCAGTATGTTTTTACACATCTGTTCGCCGAATCTTCTTGTCTGGCCTATACATTGCTCAAAAAATTCAGAAGTATAGAGTTTTTCTGCTTCTGTAATTATATCGTACAAGTTATTATCAAGTTTTTTTAAGAAATCAAAGTTTGTCATTAATCAACCGCACTCCTTGAATGACAAATAGCAATTGCAATTGCATCTACCGTATCATCCAGCTTTGGAAGCTTATCAGAATTCAGGGCTATTCTTACCATCTGTTCAACTTCCTTCTTTTCAGCCCTGCCGTATCCCGTAAGCACCTGTTTTACAACCATCGGAGTATAGCTGTATGTCGGAATATTAAATTTTTCCAGCACCGTTATTATAACTCCGCGCGCTTCGGCTACGGGAATAACGGTTTTCTGATTCTTAAAGAAAAACAATTCTTCGACCGAAGCGCAATCAGGCTGATACTTCTGAACAATTGTTGTTAAGTCATTATAAATTTCAAGAAGCCTTTTAGAGTCAGAAAGCTTCTTATCCGTTTGGATTGAACCTGATGTCAGCAGTGTAATTTCGCTATTTTCTACTTCTATAAGCCCGTATCCGACAATTGCCATACCGGGGTCTATTCCCAAAATTTTCATCAAAATAATTATAACAGTAACTTAACATTTGCGCAAACTTTCGTGACAAAACTTTGTTTTCGCGCTATTATAAGTATGATGTGAATAAAAAAGAAAAGGTTTTTTAATGGAAAAAGAAATGGTCATAGGTATTCCGAGAGGAATGTCATTTTACAACAATTACCCGTTTTGGTACGGATTTTTCACAAGTTTGGGAATAAAAATTGTATTATCAGATCCTACAACAAAGCAAACTATGTCAGACGGTTCTGCTCTTGTTGTTACGGAAACGTGTCTCCCGATAAAGATTTATCTCGGGCATATACTTAATTTAATTGCAAAAGGGGTAAAAAATATTTTTGTTCCGTCCCTGCAATCAATTGCTCCAAAGATTTATAACTGCTCTAAAATAAGAGGGCTTCCGGACTTAGTCAGAAATGTTATAAAGGCTGATATTAATATAATTGAGCCTACATTAGATAAATCACAAAAACATCAGGGTTTATACGAATTTCTTGAAGAAGCGGTAAAACCTTTTGGTATTACAAATTTTGAAGAGATTAAAAAAGCATCAAAGCAGGGCTGGAGAGTTTATAACAATTTTCTTGTTATGGCACGTTCCGGCATGAGTTACAAAAAAGCTATGAATTATGCGCTTCAGGGTAAAGTTTTTATTGAAAACCCGTCAAATTCGTCACCAATTAATGTTGCTCTTATTTCTCACGGATATAATATTTATGATGACAGAGCGTGCATGAAGATTTTTGACAAACTGGAAAAAATGGAAGTTAAGGTATTTACTGCATTACAGCTGACTGATGAACAGATGAAAGAGGGAATTTCAACTCTCGGTCAAGTCCGTTATTGGGCAAACGAATATGAAATGACAGGTGCTGCAGGACACTATCTTAAGGATAATAAAATAGACGGTATTGTTACTTTGAATGCTTTCGGCTGCGGTCCTGATTCTTTAATGATAGAGCAAATTACCAGAAAGGCTAAAGAATGCGGCAAGCCGATTTTATCACTCACTATTGATGAGCATACGGGTGAAGCAGGATTTATTACCAGACTGGAAGCTTTTATTGATATGTTATTCAGAAAAAAACGTTCTAATATCATTAATAAAATTTCAATGCCTGAGTATGACTATGTTCCTCAGACTAATATCTGTAATTCATTAATATTTGCGGAAAAGAAATAAATGTTAGATTTTAAATCGACATTGAAGATGGCAATAAATTCGCTGAGAGTCAATATGTTGCGTTCAGCTCTTACAAGTTTGGGTGTAATTATTGGTGTTAGCGCCGTTATTATAATGCTTGCAGTCGGAACGGGCGCCAGCAAAAAAGTTACCGAGAATATGGAAGCGATGGGCACAAATATTCTCACGGTGCGTTCGGCATCAGCAAAATCCGGCGGTGTGCATATGGGAATCGGTACAAAGCCTACATTAACCTCGAAGGATGCGGAAGCTATTAAAAAGATGGCCAGAGGAATACTTGCAATTTCTACAATGTCCTCACAGACCCAGCAGCTTACTTATGGAAACCAAAATTGGTCAACAACTGTTTACGGTGTACAGCCGGCTTATTTGTTTATAAAAAATTACGAAATTGAAATGGGACGCGGTTTTATCCCGGAAGATTTGCAAAACAGTGCAAAAGTTACTCTTATTGGTTCTACTATTGCGACAGAACTTTTTGGAGATGTTGATCCTATTAATAAAACAATAAGAGTCGGCAATATTCCTTTTAAAGTTATCGGACTTTTAAAAACAAAGGGACAATCCGGCCCTTTTGATCAGGATGATTTAATTTTTATCCCCATAACAACTGCACAAAAAAAGGTTTTTGGTACTGATTTTCCTGGAACCGTAAGTCAGATTGTTATAAAAGGACAGAATCCGGATACCCTGGATGAAACAATAGAAGATATAACTCAAATTTTAATTTCACGTCATCATATCGGCAAAAACCAGGAGAATGACTTCGAGATACGGAACTCCGCAGAGTTTCAGGAAAGAATGAAATCTACTGTTCAGACTTTTGCAATTTTGCTTGCTTCTATTGCATCAGTATCATTACTGGTAGGCGGTATAGGCATTATGAACATAATGCTTGTATCTGTTACAGAAAGAACTAAAGAAATCGGTATAAGAATGGCTATTGGAGCACAGGTAAGCGATATCAGGTGGCAGTTTTTGATAGAATCCTTTTTGCTTTCTATGATAGGAGGGCTTATCGGTGTTGTAGTCGGTATTCTGGGTTCATTTTTGATAACGGTTTTTGCGCCGTCTATGACAATATCGATTTCTTTATTTTCAATTGTTCTGGCACTTGGTTTTTCCGGACTTGTAGGGGTCGGTTTCGGATACTATCCGGCCTATAAAGCGTCGCTCTTAAATCCAATAGATGCTCTTAGGTATGAGTAAAAACTAATACAAAAATTTAAGTAACCAATTGTCTTTTTCTTTAATTTTGTCAAATAACAGCTGAAGTTTTTCTATGATTAAATCTTCATCTGTATATAAAAGAGCGTCTAGTTCTTTGTAGCAAGCTTTTCTGACATCTTTTATGGTATCTTCTTCAACACCTTTTTGGGCAGCATATTCACAATAAGCATCCACCAGCGGGGCTATAAGTTCTTTCTTTTCTTCACCGTTACCCCAGCCGTATTTTATTTTGTCAAAGCATTTTATAATAAAATAAATGATATCCTTGTCGGTAAATAAATCTTGGATATTCTCAGAATTAACTGCTTCAATAGCTTTTTTAACTTTATTCATGTCGGTATCTTTTATTTTATTATTACGTACTTTTTCAATTAATTCGCTAAACATATTAGCAATAAGTTTGCTATTTTCCAATTCTATTTCAATGTCCGGACGCAAGTTTGGATTAGGTTTTGCATCAGGGTTTTCTGTTATGGTTAACAAATCAGAGTAATAAATAAGTTTGTCTAATTTCATTTTTATTTCTTCAGACGAATTCCAAGGATTAACTAAAATTGCATATTTCTTACCACCTTCTGTAATAATTTTTTTGACCTGATATGCATGGTTTCCGTATATTACTCCGTCTATAGCGTCTCCTTGAAAGCTAACTTCTACAAGATATTCGCCGGGATGATTTTCTACTTCGGTTAACATCCTTAATTTTTCATTATAACTTCTTTCTCCTTCATTCATTAAATTGCTCTGCGGTGGTATAGCACAGTGTTTATTAGCTTGCTTTCCGGATAGCAATTCTACAAATTCAGCACTGGATAAACCATTTCCGGTAATCGCATCTCCGGATTTAGTTCCTATGTCTTGTTTTCTGTCCTCATAAAGATGACCAAATTTTATTAAATATTTCTCAACAGCCAGCTCCATTGCAATCATATCATCGTCACCGGAAGAATATATACCGCTTTCTTTAGCTTTAATGATTTCATTAACAGAAATATGAAATTCTTTTTGTTTACCTTTTGCTCCCTTAAATGTAATAACAGCACCGCCGGCACCATCAGACTTGATTGCATTCTTGATTAATTTTTTCCCCCATTTTGTGTCTCTGAGACTGTTAATGTGTGTCAATAACCAGCAATCACCTGCGTCACCCTGCTTGGTATGTTCAATTTCGCCATTGATAGAAGTTTCCCAAACTGAATTCTGAAAGTTATTTTGAGTAATTTTTGTGTTATTGTTTGTCACAAATGTTTCATATACAGATTGATTTTTGTTAATTTTTACCATTAAATATTCTCCTATACTTACATCTTTAAATTTATTATCGGCAAAAATCTAAAAAACTTTAGCTGGGAGGGCAAAATAGGGGTAAATAGATATAAATAAAGGAGTAATAATACTATTATTGCTACGTTTGCGTTAAATGTAACAATTATTTAAAAAGCTTAATAATTATTAAATTTTGTAAAATTTGAGGCAAAAAAAACTTTCTTTTGTTTTAATTCGTGTATAATAGAACAAAGAAAGAAAAAAGATTTATGATGCAAAACATAACAACATCACAGATTACAAAACCAACAACCTTAAATGACAAGATAGAGCGCTATTTATATGATATTTTTGAAAAAGAACTGAATGCAAAAGGCTCTATTCTTGTAAGTTATACCCCGTTTGTTATTAAAAAAATTGCGGCTTATCTCTCAGGCAGAATCAAAATGCCTGCATCTATCGGTATTGCAGGCGAGACAGCAAGCGGAAAATCCACAATTACAATGGATTTGATAGATACAATTGAATCTTTTGCCGCTGAATTTGATATTAAAGATGCTATCACAAGAGTTAATACGGACGATTATTATTATGATCGCTCTGAAATGGTTAAAGCAGCAGGCAGTTTTTCTGAATTTGCTAAAAATTATGACCTTGATGTTCCCCAAGCACTTGAATTGGAACTTATGTATAAACATATCAAAGAATTGCTTTCAGGCAAAGAAACTTATCTTCCTAAATATGACATGAGCGGAACTGCAAAACGTTTTGATAACCATACTTTGGCTAAACCTTCTAAAATTATTATTTCAGAAGGTTTATTTACGCTTACGGAAAAAGTCAAAGATGCTTTTGATTTCAAAATTTATGTAGAAATAGATGAAAAAATTAAAAAAGACAGATTTTATGTAAGAGCAAAAGAACGGGATCTTGGAGATTCTGCTGATATTATTTACAAAAACGCAAACGAAAGAGCCGATGTCTATATTAAACCTTGTAAAAAACAGGCAGATATTGTTCTTTCCGGCTCTGCAGACAGAATCAATTACAAAAATTTCTTAAATAAAATTATTTCTGTTATTCAGGAGCTTTATTACCAAGAATAAAATTTAATAGAAACTTACTTTGATTGGCACCACTTTTTGTATAAATCTGGGCGTTTTTTCTGGGTTCTTAAAATTTTTTGCTCCGTTCTATACTCTTCAATCAACTTATGATTCCCGTTCAAAAGAACATCCGGAACTTTATACCCCATGTATTCTCTCGGTTTCGTATACTGCGGGTATTCAAGAAGTCCGTCAGAAAAACTGTCATCATGCGCCGATTCAATTTTGCCGAGTGTTCCTTCTATTTTTCTTGATACACTATCTATTATACATAATGCCGGAAGCTCACCGCCAGTCAAAACAAAATCTCCTATTGATATTTCTCTTGGCTTAATAATATCTCTGATTCTTTCATCAAACCCTTCGTAGTGTCCGCAAAGTATTATAATCTGCTCATATTTGGCAAGTTCATTTGCAATACTGTCACAAAACGGCTCTCCCTGTGGTGTCATCATTAAAGTGATACTGTTTTCCTGCTTTTCAACAGAATTATACGCATCAACATAAGGCTGGGGCATTAAAACCATTCCCGCACCGCCCCCGTAAGGAGTATCGTCTACTTTTTTATGCTTATCCAGTGTGAAATCACGCGGATTAACCGTATTCACTGAAATGATTCCGTCATCCGCTGCCCGCTTCATAATACTAAAATCCATGTGAGATTGTATTAGTTCCGGAAACAAGGTTAAAACATCAAATCTCATGAGAGAAGCCCTTCAAGATTGTTTATTTGGATTTTTCTGTCTTTTATATCGACAGAAAGTACAATAGCCTTAACAAAAGGAACAAGGCAGATTTTTTTGTCCAAATTTTTAACCGAAAGTAAATCACTTGCCCCGTTATTAGAAACACCCACTACCGAGCCGACTTTCTTATCTCCATCATAAACATCCAACCCGACAAGCTCATCTATCAAAAACTCGTCATCTTCAAGAAAACTTCTGGCAGTTTCTTCTGTTACAAAAATCAATTTATTTTTGTATTCAAGAATGTCATTTAAAGAGTCAATTCCTTTAAACTTAATAATCCCGCACTTAGGCGTAAACCGAATTCTTGAAATTTCAAGTTTTTTGTATTCGCTTCCGGCTTGAATATACACTTCTTTAATTTGAGACAAAAACTCTTCTCTGTTTTTAGAATATCCGAGTTTTGCTTCACCTTGAACACCGTGAAAATTAAGAATTTTACCTACCGAGACAAAATTATTCTTCATCGTCTTTCTTCTTAGGTTTTCTTCCTCTTTTAGGTTTTTCCTCTTCAGCAGGAACTTCCGCAGTATCAGAAACAGTTTCCGGCTCAGATGTTTTTTTAGCTTCTACGGCAACCGGAACTTTTTCTTCCGTGGTTGTTTTAGTATGCTTAGCTACCATGTAATCAGCGGGTTTATCAGCTCTGTCTTCATTCCATCTGTCTAATCCCATCTGAGCTCTTATAAGCTTAATACCTACGTGAACCCTCCACTCATCCATTTTTAGCTGGGCCGCAATAATTTTATGACAGCCAATTGGCGGTAATGGTAACAATGGCTCATAGAGAGCCTTTATTGCCATCATCTGATCCGGTGAAATAGCAAGCTTGCGTTTAGGGAACGGAAGCTTAGGCAGCATCATTTTTTGACGAATCAGATTAATTCCGAAAAATACTTTTTGCGGTTCTATACCCAATTTTGCACCGATTACTTCATGACAATCAGGATTAGGTAAAGGTAACATCGCTTTATATAAAACTTCTATTTGCTCCAGCTGCTCTTTGCTGATAAGCAATGGTCTTGCCTGCTTAGGCTGTTTTTTCATAGGACGGCGCTGCTGCGGTCTAACGCTGGCATAGTTATTTCTAAAACCGCCGCCACGGTTATCACGTCTTTGCTGAGGGCGGCCATTATTGTCACGTCTCTGGTAACCGCTCCTATTATCTCTGTTGCCGTCGCGTCTTTGATAATTATTTTGTCTGTATCCGCCTTGCTGCGGTCTGTCATAACTTCTTGGTCTGGATTCGGTAGAGTATGAGCTGTAGGAGCTGTAACTCTGCATAGGTTTTTCATCAGACGATTCACTTCCCTTGTCTGCATATAAGCAATTAGGACATATTACTCTTTTGGGGTTTTTGGTTTCAAATTCCGCACCACACTTAATGCACTTGTTTACATACATAATAAAAGCCTCTTAACCAAATAATTAAAAAATTTCACTACTTAATAACAATCCTATCAATTAAAATAATATGAGATTTAGTCAAAAAACAGTGAGTTGAAAATTCAACTCTCTGGATATATTATAATATAACTTTTTTAATTTTGCAAGTAGGCAATTTACATAGATTTCACAAATTTAAGAATGCCTTCTTGCATCTTTATTTGCATTAGAATCTGCAATCTTGCCCATAATCCAGCCGCCGAGAGCAAAAGTAAGTGCGTTTGCGACAAGAGCTCCGACTTTATTCTTACCGTTAGATAAACTATGTACAATTCCGCAGCCTGCGCCTAATAAGGCTCCGTACTTTGAGCCTTCGTTAGATTCATAATACGCTCTTCCTTTGTTTGAAAGCTGTATTTTATCGTTTTGTATAACAGCATTTTTTACGCCGACCTGTCTTACGGTATCTGCAGCTTCTTTTGCTTTTTTGTTCCTCAAATGATCGACTAAAAATCCGCAACCGGCAGTTAATCCCGCCGCAACTATTGCAAAAGGAATGGCTAAAGATTTAAGTTTCTTATTCTTTTCGATTTGTTTTAAAATATTATCTTTTTCGGCTTTTAACCCCTCGTTAAAACTTTCATTGAAAAATTGGGCGCTATCTTTATCCAGCCCTTTTAAAAATGTATTCTTAAACTTATCTACGTTTTTTAAAGCTTCTTCTTCTGTAGTAGGCAGTGAAAGTTTTTGAAGCTGTAGTATTGCTGCCGGTATTGCCATTATCCCTCCGGTAATGGCACCTGAATTTGTTTTATAATAAGGATTTCCTTGTTCTGTCTTATCCCATTTGCCTCTAAATGACGGTTGTTTTGTTATTATTTCAGCAGGTTGATTATTATTAATAGATATAGACATACACAAAATCCTTTCACTTCACACTATTATATAAAGTTCTGTACAGCAATTTTTTTGCTCTTATGTAACGTTTTTGTTACAAAAATATTAAGATTTTTTAGCCGCTAATTCTTCTCTGAGCGCCTGAACTTCATATTTTAATCTATTTAACTCGCATTTTACCGGATCCGGAATCCTGTTGTGCATCAAGATTCCGTCCTGATTAAAGAATTTTTGCTGAACAACACGTCCCGGGATTCCGACAACGGTGCAATGCTCCGGAACATCATCCACAACAACCGAACCGGCGCCGATTCTTGTATTATCCCCGATTGTAATGTTGCCGAGAATTTTGGCCCCCGCGCCTATAATAACGTTATTCCCGATAGTCGGGTGACGTTTGCCGTGCTCATTGCCGGTTCCGCCAAGTGTTACCTGCTGGTATATGAGAACATCATCTCCAATAATGGTTGTTTCCCCAATTACAACACCCTCACCGTGGTCGATAAAAAACCGGTTTCCGATTCTGGCTTTCGGGTGGATTTCAATTCCTGTGAATATTCTTGTCCAGTATGAAATAAGTCTAGGAATAAACGGTATGCCCCAGTATGCAAGCTTGTGGGCTATCCTGTGAGAAATAAGCGCCTGAAGTCCGGGGTAACAAAAAAGAACTTCCGCAATATTATTGGCAGCAGGATCTTTTTCGTAAATTACTTTTATATCTTCTTTAATTTTTTTTATCGCACGTATTAACATTAGAACCTTCTTTATTTTTATTCTATGAATTTTTATATAACAGATTGCTTCGGATTGTCATGGCTATTCTCTCGCAATGATGCTAAACTTGTAATAATACCCCCCTTTGTCCTAATGGACATTTCCCCCGCAAGGGGGGCAAAGGTCTGCCGAGCTTTTCCTTCGCAATGACTTTAAGCTTGTAGTCTTACTTACTGATTCAATACATTTACCCCTAACAATGGCAAACCTCTCTTTCTTAGTCACTAAACTACTATTCACTATTCACTAACCAGATATATTTACCCCCATTTACCCCTACCCCCATACAGACAAATACCTTTCGCCGCTATCCGGAATTATAGCTATGATAAGCTTGTCCGGATGTTTTTTTTCAAGTTCAAGTGCTGCAACCACATTTGCTCCGCCTGAAATCCCGCAGAAAATGCCGTGTTTTTGCGCGAGTTCCTTTGCCTGAGAGATTGCATCATCTCCTTTCACGGTTAAAATGCCGTCCAAATAACTATCGCCTTTGCTTTTTGCAATTTCCGGTATAAAATTGGCTCCTATTCCCTGAATTTTGTGTGCGCCTGCCCGGCCTTCTGTAAATAAAGGGCTCTCAGCCGGCTCAATACCGTAAACTATTGCATTTTTTAAGTACTCTTTAAGTCCGAATGCTGTTCCGCCGGTTCCGATTCCCGCAGTAATTACAACCTCTTTACCGCCCGTTGCTTCTTCTATTTCTTTTGCGGTTTGCTTATGTGCCTTCGGGTTATCCGGATTTGCAAATTGCATGGGGATAAAGCTGTTCGGGTAAAGCTTTTTTAATTCTTCGGCTTTATCAACAGAACCTTGCATTCCCTTTTGGGCAGGTGTAAGAATCAGCTCTGCTCCGTATGCTGCGATGTTTTTTTGTCTTTCAACTGACATATTTTCCGGCATGCAGATAATAAGCTTAAGTCCTAAAACTGCGCAAACCATTGCAAGCCCTATTCCTGTATTTCCGCTAGTCGGCTCTATAATAACCGTGTCTTGATTTATTTCGCCCCTCGTCATTGCCTCTTTTATCATAGAATAAGAAGCTCTGTCTTTAATGGAGCTTGAAGGATTGAAATATTCAAGTTTCAGGCAAATATTGTCTTTGTATCTTACAAGAGGAGTGCTGCCGATTAGCTCTAAGACATTATTATAAATCATACGGAAAACCTTTCTTAAAAATTAATAGGTGGCATAATCGTGAACAAAGTATAAATTCTCCTTAGTCACTTAATCACTTAGTCACCCTGTCACTACTTATACTAATTTCGCAAACTTTCTTTTGCCTGCCTGTAATACCACATCCATATTCGGATTAATCGTATAAGCCATATCCGAAAGTTTTTCCCCGTCAAGTTTAACTCCTCCGCCCTGTATCAGACGTTTAGCTTCGCCCTTGCTTTGTACAAAACCGAGCTTAACCAGTAAGTCCAATATATTTACTTCTGAATCAATCTTAACACTTTCAATATCTTCCGGAATCCCCTTGTTGGATACAACATTGATAAATTCTTCCTGAGCTTTGTCAGCGCCTTCTTTTCCGTGATATTCTTCAGTAATCATATGAGCAAGTCTCATTTTGATGTCACGAGGATTAATAGATCCGGATTCTATTTCTTTGTCCATTTTAATGAGTTCTTCCTGACTTACATCTGTTAAAAGTGAATAGTAACGTGTAATTAGAGTGTCAGGAATACTCATGAGTTTTCCGAACATATCTTTAGCGCTGTCTGTGAGTGAAATACAGTGTTCAGGATAAGTCTTAGACATCTTAACAACACCGTCAGTGCCTTCAAGAAGCGGAAGCATCATAACAAGCTGCGGGTATTTTTTGCCATAAGCGGTTTGAATGTCACGTCCTAAAAGAGTGTTAAATCTCTGGTCAGTACCGCCGAGTTCTATATCGGAATCTATTGCAACGGAATCATAAGCCTGCATAAGCGGGTAGAAAAATTCGTGAATTGCGATTGGTTTTCCTTCGGCGTATCTTTTTGCAAAATCATCTCTTGTCATCATTTGTGCGACTGTAACTTTTCCTGCTAATTGCAAAAGTTCTGTAAAAGTCATTTTGTGAAGCCAATCAGCATTATTTACAACTTCCGCCTTTGAAACATCCAGAACTTTTCCCATTTGAGCAAAATAAGTCTTGGCATTCTCTTCAACCTGCTCTTTTGTTAAAGCCGGACGTGTTTCGGACTTTCCGGAAGGATCGCCTATCATTGCAGTCGCTCCGCCTACGAGCAGGACAATTTTATGTCCGAGTTTTTGAAACTCTTTTAACTTTCTCATAACAACGGTGTGTCCGAGGTGTAAATCAGGTCTTGTCGGATCCATACCGAGTTTTATTCTCAGAGGCGTATTTGTATCGGCTGCGTGCTGTAATTTTGCCGCAAGCTCCTGTACACCGCCGTTTACTCCGCCCGGTAAAACTTCTGCGTTTCTTGTAAGTTGGATTGCTTGATCTATAAATTCCTGTCTTATTTCACTCATTTTTATACTCCTCTTTAATATTCCAATTGTCTTTAGGATAACAAAAAGATAGGTGAAGGTAAATATAGCTTCTTCATTTTTTCTTCTTTAAAAAAGTTGCCACCCACCCCAACCCTCCCTCAAAAGGGAGGGAGAGCTGCTGACTTGGCGCGTTCCTTCCCTGGAGGGAAGGTTAGGAAGGGTGCTTTTTTATGATTACTTCATTTTTTCTTCTTTAAAAATGAAAGAAGAAAAAATTTCAGAGGGCACGCTCACGCTTTGCCCATCCTGCAGGTGACAAAACTTGCGTCATTGCAAGGAGCGTCAGCGATGCGGCAATCCGGTTTAATTGTCAAATTCGTTCAAGATTG
>CALUVJ010000022.1 GCA_944324195.1 Candidatus Gastranaerophilales bacterium | reverse complement strand
AAAGGGAAGGAAGCGACTATTGCAAATTTGAATGTTGTGAGACCTTGAAACCCTTTTGGCTCAACTCCTAAACTTCTTAACTTCTCAACTCTACAACAACGTCCAAAAGCAGCACTATAAGAGAGTTTTACCCCCCCCCCCTACGGGCGCAAGGGTTTTAGACTTATGATGATGAGTTTCTTTGGTTATTAATTTTAATAGTCTATCCTTAATCAACATGGTGCATATATCCTTATATATAGTATATGCCACATTTAAATATTCTATAACACTTTGTTAAATTTTTGTTACATTTTACTTTATATAAGAATATTACTAACCTACAGGATGATAAGAGCCAATCACGTAAAACATTTTTACAAGCGGTTTAATTTTTTCAAAAGCCATTTGAACTTTTTCATCAAGAATATGTCCTGCAAAATCTATATAGAAAACATATTCACCCAGTTCCTTTTTTGAAGGGCGTGAGTCAATATATGACATATTGATGTCATATTCTTCCAGAATCGTTAAAATTTTATTTAAAGCTCCCGCTCTATTTTCAGTAGAAAAAGTTATACTTGTCTTATCGTATCCTGTTTGAGGTGACATAAATTTCCCGAGTAAAATAAATCGAGTTTGATTATTAACTTCATCATTTATATTTTTATCGATTACAGGTACATCATACATCTCTGCGCAATCAACACTTCCAATTGCAGCAACGGCGGGTTCTTCTATAACAAGTGAACGAACTGCGGCAGAAGTTGACAGTGTAGCTTCTTCTATTAACGAATCCGGAAAATTTTCTTGTAAATATCTTTTACATTGCGCCAGAGCCTGAGGATGAGAGCGCACTACTTTTATATCTGATTTGTTTTTTGCATAACCGATAAGCGCATGCTCTACTCCCAGTGTTGTTTCTGCTATTATCTTAAAACCTTCTTTTTTCAAAGAAGATAAATTGTCCAGTGTTTCTCTTACAATACCTTCTATAGAATTTTCTATCGGTATTACGGCAACAATTTCTGCGTTATTTTCGTCTTTAAGTGCCTTTATTATGCTTGAAATGGATTTTAGGTTGGTACTCACACAATGGAGTTTAAAAGCATCAATAAAAGTATTTTTTGCAAAATCACTGTATGAACCGCGAGGCCCTAAAAATAATAATTTTCTTATTCTTGTTGTGTCTAAAATTTCAGGCATCATAAAAATTTATTTTAACTCCTGTTAAATTTATTACTCATTAGGTAAAAATTCTCTTTGTAATATACTATTAAGACGGGTTTGTCCTTCTTCTTTGTCGCCGGTTATGTAATAAAGTCTTGCTAAAAGAACTTCTCTTGCAGAGGTTGGCTCCATATTATAAGCTTTCTGAGCCATGGAAAGAGCTGTTCCGTAATGTTTCTGAGCACCGTGCAGTTTAGCCATTTCTTCATAACATTTTGCAGAGATTTCAATATTTGGTGACTCATCTAATATAGCTTGATAATCAGTCAAAGCTCTTTCATACTGACCACTTGTCTGGAATTTGTGAGCTATATTCAGTTTTAGTAATGCTTCTTCTTCTTTCGTTAATTGCGGTTTTGTGTTTTCTTCCTGATTATTATTTTGGACGATATTTTCGGAATTTTCATCTATAGGAGAAATTTCTTCACTATTTTCGTCTGAAGAGATTGTGTCGGTTTCTGTTGTTTCATCTTCTGCAAAATCTTCTTCATTATTTTGAGCAGCTTGATTATCATTAATTATCGGTCTGTTGTTTTCTTCTGCCACTCTGTTTACGGCAGGTTCTTTAGCACTGCTGAAAGTCTCTTCTTTTGCATTAGGCGCCATATCAAAGGCCTTTACTATTAACAAGACAAATATTACACATATTATTACTAAAATTATAGGATATTTTTTAGAACTTAAATCAAAATTATTCATACTAATTCACACTCCTAACTTGTTTTTTATTTAATTCTACACCAAAAGCAAACATTGCAAAATCATATTTTACCGGATCCTCCGGACAAAATTTTTTTAAATTGTTTGTAAGCTCCAACACTGCTTTAAAATCATTACTCTTACGTTCCAAAAGCCCCATATATCGTGAAACTCTTGCGACATGAACATCAAGCGGAATTAACAAATCCTTAGGTTTCATAAACTCCCAAATCCCCAAATCTACAACAGACTTGCGTACCATCCATCTTAAAAACATATTCATACGTTTCATGGCTCCGCCGTTTGCAGGGTTTGGTATCATATGATAAAAACCCTGACCGGCTGTTTTAGGTGCATTTGAGTAAAAGTAATCTACAACTGTCTGCAAAAAATTATCCGAGTTGAAGCCGTATGAAAATAGCTCTTCTAAACCTTTAGATTCACTGTATAGTTTATGTAAGATTTTAAAAACAGGAATAATATCGGTATCCTTTGAAAAACGGTATTCCATACCTTTCAGGTTAGAAAAATCGCCGTTTAAAATATAATTTTTTATGTCATTATCAGCTCTAATGTCAAGATCCTCAAGTTTCTTAATAAACATTTTACGGTTACCGTATGCGAAGAGAGAAGCTATAAATCCGTAAAGTTCCTTATCCTCTTTTGTTTTACCGCGATGGGGAAAGAGGATAGGATCATCTTTGATAAAATCCTTGGTCTCATATTTATTAGCTAATTTGTCCAGTTCTTCTTTTGTTATCATCTCAACTTCTTAAAAAATTCCTCTAATATTTTACCACACATTTCTTCGTTAATGCCACCATAAACTTTAATTAATAAATTTGCCGGATTTATTTTGGGCGGCAAGCATTGCGGATTGGAAATAAAAACGCCGTAGTCGGGGTTATACGCTCCAAAATATAGAGTGTTTATTCCGGAATTAAGTATAGCCCAGCTGCACATAGGACAGGGTTCCAGTGTTACGTACATTTCGCACCCGTTAAGTCTGGACGTTTTGAGTACATTTTGGGCTTCTCTTATTGCCAGTATTTCAGCATGCGCAGTAACATCATTATCCTCTTCACGTCTATTGTGAGCTGCTGCAATGATTTTTCCGTCTTTTTTTATTATGCAGCCTATCGGAACATCTATTGTACATTTTAAAGCTTCTGCTATCGCATTTTGCATTTTTTATCCTTTTTGGTAATTTTTGATTCTTCCGGGAAAATACGGTTAGACAATTCTTTACAATTTATGTTTAACAAATTTCTGCTATGGCCTTATGAAGATACTCAGGAAGCTCTGATGCCAGAACTGAATATTTAGTTAACTCTTCCGAAGCGATTTCACCCGCTCGCGAGTGCAAATAAACCCCGAGTTTTGCAGCTTCAAACAGACTTGTTTTTGTTTGCATATCGTTTGATGCCGTTTTATTTATCTCCGCGCCATTTACCCCTACCCCATTTACCCCCGCGAGGAGTCCGGCTATAATTCCTGCAAGAACGTCACCGGAACCGGCTTTTGCAAGGGCAGAATTTCCATGCTGATTTGTAAATAAGTTCTTCCCGTCTGTAATAATGGTCCTGTGAGTTTTTAAAACTGCAACACAATTGTATCTTTCTGCAAGCTTTATTGCACTTCCTACTAAATCAGCAAGAATCTCTTCAAGCTTTATTCCCAGCAGTCTCGCAGCTTCCAGGGGATGCGGGGTGATTATTAAAGACTTTTTCTTATTTTGTGCATAGAGAAGAATTTCTTTATCAGATTTTTGGTAAAGTTCAGATAAGATATTCAAACCGTCCGCATCAATAATTGTCGGAGTTTCGAAATTTTGCAGTGATTTTATAATTTTTTTGAACAAATTTTTAGATTTTCGCTCCAGCCCCAGCCCGCAGCCTATCAAAATTACAGAAAAATCTTTTATTTTATTTAAACCTTCTTTTCTTGATAAATAAACAGCTTCAGGAAGGAGTGTTGAAACAGATTTTATAATATCTTTTTCTGTTGCGAGAGCTGCAAAGCCGCCGCCTGCTTTAAGAATAGAAACCGTAGACAAGTATGCTGCTCCGATATAATTCTTTGAACCGGAAAAATTCAGAACTTTGCCGAAAGTTCCCTTGTTAGAATTTTCTTCTCTTACAGGCATTTTATACTCTGTCATATAAATCCCCTCCCTAACCCTCCCCATTGGAGAGGGAATGTTTGTCAATATTTTATAATAAGTTTTTCTGTCTTATGACTTCATAAGTCACAATCGCAACTGAGTTTGATAAATTCAAGCTTCGCTGTCCCTCCGCCATCGGTATTGTAATTGCAGTATCTTTTGTTACGTACTCTTCCGGCAAACCTCTGGATTCGGGACCGAACACGAGAAAAACTTCATCCTCAAATTTAATATCAGTGTATTTTTTCTTTGACTTGGTTGTCAGATAATAGAATTTACCCTCCGGAAATTGCTCAAACAATTCCTCCATAGAGTTAATTCTGTGCAAGTCAACATGTTCCCAGTAGTCCATTCCTGCACGTTTTGTGTATTTGTCCGTAAGTGCAAAACCGAGCTTTCCCACAAGATACAAAGAAGAATTTGTACACACACATAATCTCGCGATATTTCCGGTATTTTGAGGAATTTCCGGTTCGTACAAAACAATATTAATCTTTGCCATATTGTTTAGTTTTCATCCTTTTTGAACAGGTATTTAGCTTCTATAACGACCGGCAGTCCTCTAACTACGCAGAATACAATAGCAAAAACAGCAGCCCAGAATCCGATGTTCCAGATAAGTAACCTATTCGGGCATACCGGAATTTTTGCGGCAATAATAAGAACAAAAGCCAGAACTTTTGCAACTGCATAGCTGATTCTCATAAATTTAGAACCTGTTATAAATTTGCAAACAGGATTAACCTGCATTCCAAAAGGTGTTAAGCCCTGTTCCATCGCCGCACTTCTGATTGTATCAGTTATAAAACCTCTTGTAATTGCAATCAGAGGGAATAAAATATTCAACCAGCCCATAACCGCAAATAAAATCCAATAAGTGTTTTCTACAATTCTGTCTCCCATAATATCAAGAAGAGCACCAAATTTAGATTCTTCATGAAATTTTCTTGCAACATATCCGTCCAGACCATCAAGTGCAAATGCGATAATTGTAAGAGCAAGCGCCCAGATATATGCCGGTGTGTTCCCCTGATACGTGTAAATCAGGTATACAGCATAAAACATTACAATAATTCTAAAAATTGATATAAAATTTGCCATTTTATGTCCTCAATTGTAGGTTAGAAGTTTCGCAGTTTAGGAGTTGAGAAGAAGTTATTAATTATGTTATGAGCGTAAGCGAATTTAAATTCTTCTAAACTTCTAAACTTATTCCCTTCTAAACTTTCATCCTCGAAAGTGCAAAGTCTTTCTTATTCAAGTCCTCAACTTTAGAGCCGAGCATAATTTTTTCGGCTTCTTCTAATATGCTTACGACTTCGTATCCGTTAGCACCGTCCGAACGAGCTTTTTGCCCGGAAGCACAACAATTTACAAAATGCTGGCAGGCAAGTTTTAAAGGTTCTATTTCAAGATAATCAAGCGCGTAATTTTGAGTGTTTGCCGGCTTAAAGTTATCATAAACTTTTAACTTGTCTGCAGGTGCAGTGTCATCAAAAATTGCCGTAGCCTTAGTTCCTCTTACCAGAAGCATAACGTGCTTTTGAGGAGTAATCCAGCTGTCGGAAATATGAGCAATTAAGCCATCCTCAAATTCTATTCCCAAGTGTGTAATATCCATAATATTATTCCGTTCGGAAGAACATCCGATTGCTGATATAATTCTCACCGGATCTTTTCCTGTTACATATGCTATCATTGAAACATCATGAGGAGCCAAATCCCACATAACGCTTCTGTCGTTTTTGTGATAGTTAACATTTAACCTATCACTCTGTGCGTAAACCAATTCGCCCAAAACACCTTCTTCAATAAGCATTTTGAGTCTGTTTACCGCAGGATGATACAAAAGCAGATGGTCAACCATCAAAACCAAATTTTTAGCTTCCGCAAGTTCTGTTAAGACTTTTGCTTCTTCTGCAACGGTTGAAATAGGTTTTTCAACATAAACATTTTTTCCGGCTTCCAGCATTGCTTTAACTATTTTAAAATGTGTATGGCTCGGTGTAACGACCGCAACACCCGTAATTTCAGGATTGTTAATTATATCGCTAAAGTCTTTTGTAACATTTACTCCCGGGAATTGTTCTTTAACAGTTTTTAAAGACTCATCATCTAAATCGCACACTGTATCAAGCACGTTAAGATTGTAGAAGTTACGAACAATGTTTCGTCCCCACATGCCAAATCCTACAACCGCAATCTTCTGTTCTTTCATACTTTCTCACTCTTTTCTACCGTATAAAAACATTATATTACAACAGATTTTTTCAGTAAAGTATAAATGTTGTTATATAAAAGAAACATTAGTTTTGCAGTATCAAGCCAAAAAATCTGCACAAATTGGTGCATTTTGATTATTTACAACACTTGTAGTACACAAAAACAGTTTCTTATTGCGTTATTAACTGGCCCGGCGCATTAAATCCGATAATTTTACATTCTTATTTTTAATTGACGGCTCTGATTTCTGCTGAACTATTTTGGAAGCTTTAAACTGTGAAAGGCCTATTTTCTGGGGTTCTTTTTCAAAAATTAATATTTTATTTAAAATAATTTGTAATATATTCATGATAGTCTCCTTAAGGAATATTATACAATACTTTATATTTTCCTTATCATACATTAAAACTATTTTTTTTAACGAATTCATTATACATTATGCTAAAATATTATTATACATTAAATAGGATATAGATTTGAATACCGGTTTTTATAAAGATTTAGATACAAATTTTGAACAAGCCTGTTATTTGTCAGAAAAAGATTTTTCACATGAAGAACTTTTGGAAATGCTAAAGAACGGAAACATTCCCCAAAAACAAATTGCAGCTTTGAAATTGGATTCTGTTCGTAATATTGACGATGCTGGGCTTTTAATATCTAACTTGACCGGATGTGACGGGAAAATCAGAGAAGCCGTTGCTTTTAAATTATTTCAGCTTATAAATACTATTCCCGATGCACAACGTTTATTCTCAGCGCTTTCTCCCAAAATTTATGCTGATGCAACTATTGATATTAATGCAAACATCTGCAGATTAGTAGTAGACAGTGTAAAGTATTTTAAAAACAACAGCAGCTTTATTCAAAAATATACTGATTATATATTAAAATACACAAATGAAGCTTTGGATGAATTAGATAAATTTGTATTAAGAGACAAAAAATACATTATAAATAAACAGTTATTTAAACTCTACTGGTGTTTGGAAACTTTAAAAAATTTTCATTCGGATATTAATTTTTCTACTTTGTCTCAAATTCTTGAAAGAACCGCAGATTTAAAAGAATATACAGTGCGGGAAAAAGCGGCGCAAATTGTTTTGTTATCCGGCAAATTTCCAGACTTGCGAATTAAATTAAGCAATGATGCCAATTACTACGTAAGAGCAGTCTTTTTAAATCATTAAGGCCTGTTCAAGAACATCAAGGTGTCCTTCCAGTAAAAATTCGGCAAAAGCTCTTGTATCAACCTGTGCAGCAACAATTGACAACAAATCATCCGGAAGAATTGAAACCATTTCCATTAAAGTATCTTTTTCCAAAAATACCATAGGTTTAACCATTTCTGCTTTCATTAATGTAGAGAGCATATTAACATATGTTTCGTTTTCAAATAATTGCAAATATTCAGGCTTTTGTTTTGTTAATTGGAATGTTAACTGTCTCTGAACATCAGGATCTATGGCAGACATAAAATCACGGTATTGATCAATAGGCAGCTGTTCTATACTTTTAATTAACTCTAAAGGATTTGTCTCTTCGGAAGGCCGCCCTGTTACACCCTCCACAAATTTTTTCATAACTTCAGGAGGCATACACTTAAGTTGATTTATTACGTCATATTTTTCAAGTTTTTCGTTTTGGAAAAATGCAGCCAAATCATCTTCCGTAAACATCATTACAATTTCTTGCAGCGGAAAAGCACCCAGAATAACATTTACCAATTCTTCAATATCAACATCCATTAACATTGATAAAAGTTTTTCTTTTGTAAAGAAATACAGGCCCATAACAAGATCTTCTTTTTCCAGTAAAGGCAATACCATTAATCTTGTTTTATCATCCATATTATGAAGAATTACAAATTTATTTTCCACATCTGCTAATTTAAAGATTTTTATAAGTTTTGACGGAGAATTATACATTTCACGAGCGTAATTAATAGCCTGCGTATTACCTTGGGCAGCTTCAGCTTCAATAATTTCGTCAACAGTTTTCATTCCATAATCCCTAACCATTCTTGACGATGTTATATTTAGCCGCTCTGCGAACAGTTTCATATTTGTGTCTAAAACTACTGCCATAAACTCTCCTTAAATTACTCTCTTATATATATAAAGTATATTTGCAATCAATAATTGCGCATATATTAAGATTTGTAACAACGAATTTTATATGATATAATAAACTGGTATGAAAAGACTTATTCTTATTTTAACATTTTTTCTTTTGTTTTTAAATCCCGCATTCGCTGCCGGCAATGTCAAAAAGGATATTACTGTCCAATCTGCTGACGGCTTTACCATAAAAGCAACTTTGGAGTATCCAAAAGTTAAGGGGAAAAGAGAATTCTCTACAGTAGTGTTACTGCATTCTCTCGGCTATTCTTCCCAGTGGTGGGAAACATTACCAAAAGACCTTCTTGGTGCAGGTTATGCGGTTGTGAGAATAGATTTGCGCGGACACGGAAAAAGTGTTTATAATTCAAAATTGGTGCGAACATCCTGGAAAAATTTAACAAACAGTGCTTTTGCAAAATATCCGGATGATGTTACCAGAGTTATTGAGTATATAAAAACCGAAAATAGTAAAACGGTATTTTTCAACAACTGGGCAATTGTCGGAGCAGATATAGGCGGAAGCACTGCTGTACTTGCGGCTGATAAAATCGCTTATAAACCCAAAACAATAGTAATTCTGTCACCGGTGGTAAATACAAAGGGGTTATATATTCCGGTAAAGCTTGCCAATTTAAATCAAGTTGACATTTTTACTATATACGGAACTGATGACACAAGCAGTTCGGATGCTGCAGAGTATCTTAAAAAATTTGCACAGGCGGGCTTTGCGCAATACAAGTCGGAATCTAAATCATCAGGAATGATAATGCTTAAAAATGATTCTTCATTATCAAAAATAATTACCTCCTGGATAAAAGAATATTTATAAATTAGCTTATAAATTAGCTTATAAATTAGCGCTGCCTTGCTCTTTCATTTTATTTAAAGCTTGCTTTGCTCCGTCAAAATTCCGGCAAAGTTTTATCACAAATTCTATTGCAGCTTTATCTTGATGTATTGCATCTTTCAGTCTATATATTTCTTCCAGCTGCAGAGAATTTGTTTCAGTTGTTTCAAACAAATATTTTTTCAATAATTTTTGTGATTCCGTGTCTAATCCGGCTATGTTATGTTTATAGGCAAACCAATTATAAAATTGATAAATAAAGTAATATTTATTTATTTCCCCCTTTGATAAAATAAACATTTCCGGAGTTCTAAACTTAATAGTTTTATCTGTTGCAAGTGAAAGATAGAGGGCTTTTGCTCCATTGGCAGGATATATAAAACCTTCGTTTTCGCCGATAGGATTAAGAATACTTGCCGCATTTTCAATAATTGTTACCCGAGTTCCGCTTTGTTTTATATAATTTAGGATTTCTTCAGGGTTATAATTATATTTTTTTATTAAAAAACTAATTTCATTCTCGAGCTTTTGTCTTTCGGTTTCTGCCAGAGTGCTCAAATTAATCGTGCAGCCATCTTGATAAATAATCTTTTTATTAGAGCTGTTTTTTACCCCCAAAGTTCTGGATAGCCTGTATCTTAATATTTTTTCCTGTATTGCTAATATATTATATAAGATTTTTTTAAACAGATGCATATTCACCTTCCATATTTTTAACCAGTTTATCGGCAACATAACATAAACCTTTTGTACGTTCACGATTTTCTCTTAACTTTGTTACATAATCACTGTTTACAACGCTGCAAATATATACAAATGAAGTATCTGAGCAGCTTTTTGTAATATCTTCAAGAGTTTTTAAATCATAAGAACGTATTATTGTGGTTAACTTTGAGCGAAGATGTTTAAAGCCGTAATAATCCAGAATAATTTCTATAGCATCACTTCCGTATTTTTTTATTGCGCCTTCGACCCCTTCTTCTTTTATATTTTTTGCTATTGCTATAGGGTTAGAAGCTGCGTTTTTACGAATTTCGTTACTTTTAACTTCTGTTTTTTGCAAATATCGCGGTTCTGTTTTATTCACTTCCGTTAACTTTATTTCGCTGCTTGTTTGCTCATCTAAAGTCTTATTTTGCCGTAATGAATCCGGCCGGGAAAGAATTCCCGTATCTGAACGGTTTGAGCTATAATTCTCTTTTTCAACTCTTTGAACTTTTACTTCAGTTTGATTTTTGTCGAGTTTTGCTTTTTGAATTTTTATATCCTTGTAAGCAGGTTCCGTTTGAACTTTTTCCAATACGGTACTTACAACTTTATTGTAGTCGCTGTATTGTTTTGCATCATTTTCCCAAGCTGTTATGAACTGAGCTTTTTGCTCGGAAGTCATATTTGTATTGTTAAGAACACCTTCTCCTATACCTTGTGCGGTATAGGTATAATATTCATCATTCATTACGCTTAATACTGTTTGTTCTTCCGGTGTTAATGGCTCTCCGTTTTGTTGTTTTTGTTTTGCTTTTTCGTATAAGTTTCTGTCTTGTACATAAGAATTTTGGTATTCTGTTGCTGCTTCCGGTGATTTATATTCCATAAAAGTTTGGGTATACCCTTTTAATGTTGGAGCAGGAACGGAGTCTCCGACTTCTTGGTATGTTTTAATTAAATCTTTTGTAAAAGCATAGTTTGCATAGTCTGCGACCCTGGTTTGTTCTTCTTTGGAACATCTTGTTTCTATAATTGTTTTGGCACCGAATTCCATGTCCTCGGAATTAAGCAATATAATTGCATTGGCGGAGGTTTCAGATTTTTTTTGAGCAGTTACATCCAAAAATCTCTTACGCATAATGAATTTATGACGGCGGATTATACGAGCCGCTGCAGCCTTCCTTTTTTCTTCAGGCAAATTCTTTATTTCTTCAAGGTCAGCTTGTAATTCTTTATTTGCAAGAATTCTGCTTTTCTTTAAACGTTCCTTTTTTTCAACCTGAGAACATTTATCAAAATCTTTCCCTAAATTCTGAACAACATCGCCGGCTTCTTTATCAAAGGATTCTATGTCAGGATTTTTTATGTCCTGAAACATTTCATACAAATTTTTTGCGTAAGCTGCGGCTAAACTCTCCGGATTAGCAGCTTTATTTATTTTGCCTTTTTCCATCATGGAATCCAGTTTCATAACAGAATATTGCAGAACTTTAATTACCAGATTTTTCTTTTCTGCAGATAAATTTGTGAATGCTTCAGGAGGTAAATTTGTAATCTTTTGAATAATTCCCGACTTGATTAATTTGTTAATGTCTATATTTTTGGCCGGAATATTTCTTAAAGAATCATCCAAAGCTTTCATACTCATACTGTTATTTTGAGTTTTATCAAATTCTGCGCCGCTCTTTTGGAATTTATCTTCCGGCTCATCTGTTTCACATTCTATGACGGGATTGTTATTTTGAGCATTAACAGAAGCTTTCGGACTTTTTTCTTCAATTCCGAAAACCTCCGTTCTTATAAAATTTTTTATCTCCGTTAAAAAACTCATATTAAATCCCCGTATACTTATATAAATAAAGTATTATTTATTAGGGAAATTGCTTTTTTGTAAAGAAATATAAACAAAATTTATAATCTATGCAACAGGATTTTGCTTTTGAGTTTCTTTATACTTATTTAAAAGTAATTGTTTCTCATTGTATGACAAATTCAATTTTTGAATATCATCTTCCTTTAACTGGCCTTTCTGTACAAGCTTTCCTGCCAAATATTTTCTTGCATTTGTCGGAAGAGCGTTAAGTATTGTAAGTGAATCTGTAACACCGGTTAAATACTTTTCTAAAGCCAATTTTAATAATGGTGATTTGTCAAAAAATTCTTTGATAACTGCGAGTTTGTCCTGGTTTGAACCCGCTTCAGCCATTTTAGCGTTAAACGTATTTGTTTTTACTTCCGGTTGAGTTATATTCTTTTCAACTCTAAACTCTCTATTCTCAACTACAGAATTTTTGATTTGCTGCTGTAAGAAAGTTAATCTTGTTGTATCAACGCTCTCTCTTGCAGCAAAACCATAGTCAGGAGTCTCTGCAGGCTCTGTTTTAGGTTGTGCAGGCGGATTTAATTCAATTGTAGTTTCATTGCTGTCAGCAACTTTTGTATAATTTCCGTTTGTTGCCTTATCTAAAACCTGAGCTATTTTTTCTTTAGGTAAAGATATACTTTCAGGACGTTTTTCTACATAATTACTTATCTGTTTTATAATATCTTTGTAAGAAGGAAGATCGTAGCTGTCTCTGTTTAATTTATCTAAGTGATTTTCTATAAATTCTTTTGATAAGTTTATATTTTCAATTGTACCTATAAATTCACCTGAAGAAACTCCAACTATGAAATTCTGCTGTTCAAGTAATATTTGTTTTTCTTCATCTGTAAATTCCGGTTCGACACCATTTTTTGCAGCTTCCTGAATTTTTTTGTCAATTGCTTGAAGCGCTTCTTTATTTTCCTCAAACCAGGCTGTACGGGCAGCGTTGTAATTATCATGTGCATTTGTTCTGTCTTCTTCTGTTTGATTTTCTGCAAATATTTTAGATATTGCAACTGCATCTTCTTGACTTACTGCACCATCAATAATATTACCTTCACTGTCTCTTAAAGGTTCGGATACAAGTTCCTGCAAATAAGCCGGATCTGCGCCGCGTTTTGCAAGTGCTGCCTTTGCTTCTTTTGAACGGCAGCTCTGGAACAGGGCTTCAATACCTTTTAATTTGTTTTCTTTATATAATTTTTTTACAACATCTAAGAAAACTTCTTTTTCTTTTCCGTCTGGTGTGTTAATCAATAATTTACCAAAGGTTTGAAGCTGTAATAAAGCACCTTTATTATTGTTTAAAATTACATTAAAATATTTTTCCGCTGCAACTGTTAACTCTTCTTTTGATACATTTTCTATTGTTGTACCTTTTGGAAGAAATCCCTGCAGAACAAGTCTCTCAAGTAATGAGTGATGATTATTTTTATTGTGTTTTTTAAAACCTTCAATTGTCCATCCGGTAGTAACAGCAACTAAATAATCATTACTTAATTTATTTGCCTTTTCATAATCAATTTTACCGTCAACAATTGAATCTTTAAGTGCTGCTTCTAAGCACTCTACGTATTTTTTGAGTAATAATTCTTTTTTAGGAATTTTTTTCAATTCTTCTGCCGGTGTTTCATAAATTTTTTGAATTAAAGGATTCTTTTTTAAATCCTCAACAGTTACACCGTATTTACTAAGTTTATCGCAAATTTTTTGAAGTACTTTATCAATTTCTGACGCAAGAGCTTTCTGTTTGGTTTCGGTATTTTGGCTGCCGGCAGCTTCCTCTACATCATAAACTGAATTAGGTGCAGAAGTCTCTCTGGTACCCTGTGTCTGTGCAGTGGTACCATTATTCTGATATATATATTCATTTTGTTTTACACCATCTAATGACATCTTAAATACCTCATATATATAAAGTATAGAAAGACTTACCCAATTTCATCTTTCGGTTATTTTGTTACATATCTTAATAATGTAAAAATTTGTAACATTTTTGCATTTTCCCCTAAAGTTTTTAGAAAAAATGCCGTTAATAAAAATTGTAGACAGGGATTAATTATATTATGTTCCAAGTCTAAAGAACATCGAAAGGAGTATTTGATATGTATGCAATGTGGCCCGGATGTTATAGTTTCAGAGACGAGATAAAAATTCTTGCACTGATGATGAAAGAATGGTTAGACTCGCTCATTTTAAAGATTTACGAAATTGACCGTATGTTACACGGCTAAATTTATAAAAATTTCTCTCTTTCTCTCGTAAAAATTTTAGCTTGCAATTTCCGTTGCAAGCTTTTGTTTTGCTTAACCTCAAACTCTAATCATACTGATTGTTAAATGCTTAGTATGGATACGCATTATAATGCTTTACTTTTCCCTTTGATTTTGCTAAAATTTTGTTAATGATTTGGGGGCGAGAGCCTTTTATAATGAGAAAAATACTATTTTTTATAACAGTTCTGATAATGTTTTTTATACAGAGCTCTGTATTAGTCAACGCAGAGCCTTCAAAAATTATGTCTTTGAACTATGATACATCGTCAGCGGTAGTATTTCTTAATATTTTAGAATCTTCAGAGGGTTTTCAAAAAAATTTAAAATTTTCCAAACTTGAAAATCCGAACCGAATTTATTTTGACATAGAAAATGCAGTACTGATTGGTGACAAACAACAATTAATTTTTGATAAATCAATCATTAAGGAAATAAAACTTTCCCAATTTACTACAGAGCCTGATGTTGTAAGAGCTGTCATAACTTTTGAAGAGGGTTTTGATACTGCAAAAGTTAAACTTCTGTATGTAAACGGTAATATTGTTGTTAAATGCTCACCTTTAACAATAAAAAATGACTACTTTAGTTCTGTATATGACGAAAATGAGGAAGCAACTCCTTATTCAAGTATAACGGTAAATTCTCAGGTAATACAAAAAGCAGAAATTCCGCAAAGCGCAGCTACAAAAGCTCCGGGTAACGTTATTGCAGATATTCAGCAGGCTTTTGAAAACTCAACATTAAGCAATTCTGACGGTAAAACGTATGATTCTGTTGTGTCAGTAGACTTGTCATCTGATTTAAAATTAAGAACAAGATATTACATAAACGGTTACCGCATAAAAAATGGCGGCTTACTAATAAGCGGTTTGGGGCAAATTTCGGTGTCTAAAATGTTTTGTTTAGAAAGTCCGAACAGGGTTGTCATAGATCTGCCAAATACTTTTGTTGATAAGAATATCCGGAATAAGGAGTTAAAAATATGTCCTGATAATTCTTGCAGTGATACGGCAAGAATCGGTCAATTTGAGTTTAATAAAGCAAGGGTTGTTATAACTACAAATAACACTGATAAATATATTCCAATCTATTCTGCAGATTCTCAATCCCTGTTTATTATTAATGCCGACAAATTAAAACATACGGATTTGGTCAGTAATGTTTCAAATCTGGCAAAAACTTATGTAAGAAAAATAGATAATAAAACAACCGAACTCATACTTTCTTTTACAGAACCTGTTGTACATTCAATACTAAGAAATGACAATTCTCTGAATGTTTATTTTTTTAATGTAAAAAGTTACAATGAACCGGACTTGATAAAAACCTTGAAAAATACATATTATAAAGATTTTACAATGTCTTTGCTGCCGCAAATCGGTATAAAATCTTCTATGAGCATAAATAAGGAAGATAAAGTTAAGATTGAGCAGAGTATTGACGGCAAAGCTATAAGACTTACAATTGCTCATAGTGCGGACAAATTATCATCCAATCAGCCTATTATAACAGCAAAGAAAGATATTATTAAGGGTAAAGTGGTGTTAGATGCCGGGCATGGCGGCAGTGATTATGGAGCAATACGGGAAGGAATAAATGAAAAAGATATTACTTTAGATATTACTCAGAGAATTGCTTCGATTTTAAAATCTAAGGGATATAAAGTTGCGTTAACAAGAAGTGATGATACGTACGTTTCATTACAAGACAGGGTTGATTATTCCGAGAATGAGACTCCGGAAATATTTGTAAGTATTCATGTAAATTCTGCCGTTGCAACAGAACCTAAAGGGATTGAAACACATTATTATCATGATTACAGCAAAGAATTGGCCAATGTTGTACACAAACATTTGATGAAAGAAATTGATACAAAGGACAGAGGATTGGTTAAGTCTAAATTTTATGTTATAAATCATACGACAGTTCCCGCAATTCTTGTAGAAACAGGATTTCTTTCAAATGCAGAAGAGCGTTCGGAACTGATAACCGATTCGCGCAAGAAAAAAACGGCAAAAGCGATAGCAGAGGGTATAATTGAGTACATCAAATCACAACAATAATCCAAATAGCAGACCTGTAGGTTTTTTCGATTCAGGAGTCGGCGGGCTTTCTGTATATGCCCGTTTTAAACAAACTATTCCGCAAGAGGATACTTTGTACTTTGGAGATTTGGCTAATATGCCTTATGGAAACAAAACACAGGGTGAATTGATAAGTTTTGCAAGAGATATACTGGATTTTTTTAAAGAAAAAGATGTAAAGGCAGTTGTAATTGCTTGCAACACCTCTTCTGCACAAGCGTATGATTTTGTAAAAAATGATTATGAATTTAAGATTTATCCTATTATTCAATCTTGTGCAAGAGTAATAGCTTCATATAATTACAAAAGCATTGGTGTTTTTGCCACAGAAGCTACGGTAAAATCAGGGGTGTATACAAGAGAGCTTAAAAAATATAATCCGACGGTTTCCGTACATGAAATTTCCTGTCCGAATTGGGTTCCTATTGTTGAAAACAATAAATATACAGAAAAATCAGCTATTGAAGATGTGAAAAATCAGGTTGATAAGATGCTTGAATTCTCTCCTGACAGGGTAATTTTAGGTTGCACGCACTATCCGTACTTAATGTCTTTGTTGAAGGAATTCGCGCCGGAAGAATTGTTTATAGATCCGGCGGCTATTTTTGTTGATTATATAAAATCTGATTTGGGAAAAAGCGGTTTGTTGAATCAAAATGGCGGAAGCGAAGATTTTTTTGTAAGTGCAAATCCTGAGAGCTTTAAAGCACACGCAAAAATCTTTTATCAGGTTAAAAAGCTGCCGTTTTGCGTAAAATTAAGCTCTTGAAAAGACCTCCACATTAATATCATCAAATGTATTGTCAAAGAAATAAGCTGAAGAAGCTACCATAGAAGCATTATCAGTGCAATATTTCATTATGGGCGCATAAACTTCATACCCTTCATCTTTGAGGTTAAAAATTTTCTTTCTGATTTCAGAATTTGCTGCTACACCGCCAGCGAGAACCACCTGCTTGTAACCGGTTTCTATAAGGGCATTTTTAACTTTTTTAAGCAAGGTCGAAGATACACACTCCTGAAAACTTGCGCAAATATCTTTTACCGGCATTTCCTGCCCGTCAAAGCTTTTTACAAGTCTTAAAACAGCAGTTTTTAGTCCGCTGAAGCTGAAATCATATCCTCCGACTTTTGCTTCCGGAAGCTTAAATGCGTGCGGATTCCCTTCCTGAGCAAGCTTATCAAGTTTTGGTCCGCCCGGATAAGGAAGCCCGATTAATCTGGCAACTTTATCATAAGCTTCACCAACCGCATCATCAATAGTTTCTCCGATTATTTCCATATCGGAATATGAACTTACTTTAATAATTTGTGTATGTCCGCCGCTTACAAGAAGCGCTATAAATGGAGGTTTTAATTCAGTATCAATAAAATTTGCCGCAAGATGGGCATTAAGGTGGTTTACACCGATAAACGGTTTATCATAAACAAGTGCCAGAGTTTTAGCTGCATTCATACCCACAAGTAAGCATCCTACAAGCCCCGGTCCTACCGTAGCGGCAAAAGCGGAAATGTCAGAACCTTTTACTCCGGCCTGCTTAAAAGCTTCATCAATAACCACATTTATTGCTTCAAGATGTTCTCTGGCTGCAATTTCAGGAATTACCCCGCCGTATTCTTCATGTATTTTTATCTGGGAAGCTACAACATTTGCCACAACTTCTCTTCCGCCTTTTACTATTGCACAAGCGGTTTCGTCACAGCTGGATTCTATTCCCATAATAAGAGAATTTTCGTCGATTGTAACAGGTTTGTTACTGAATAATGTATTTTTAACTTTGTTCATAATAATATTATTATATTACAAAGATGTTTATTTTTAGAAAGACCAATCTACACAAAATACTATCAAAATTAACAATTTAAATAAAAAAAGAAGCGGCAAAGGTTAAAAAATGAAATTCTTAGATAAAGCAAAAATAAGAGTAATATCAGGCCATGGCGGAAACGGTATGGTAGCGTGGCGGCGTGAAAAATATGTGGATAAAGGCGGGCCTGCCGGAGGTGATGGCGGACGCGGCGGCGATATATATTTTGTGGCAGACGAAAATATGTCTACTTTGCTTGATTTTAAGATAAAGTCTGTATTCAAGGCACAATCCGGTGAAAATGGCGGTATAAAAGGTATGCACGGTGCCTGTGCTAAAAATTTATATATAAGAGTTCCTCTCGGAACTGTTGTAAGAGATGTTAAAAGCGGTAAGCTCATTGCAGATTTGACAGAAAACGAACAGCAGGTTTTGATTGCCAAAGGCGGCAGAGGCGGAAGGGGGAATGCAAGATTTGCAACCGCACAAAAAAGGGCGCCTCAGTTCTGCGAGCCGGGAGAGCCGGGAATTGAAAGAGTTCTGGAATTAGAGCTTAAACTCATTGCTGATGTCGGGCTTCTCGGTATGCCCAATGCCGGGAAATCTACTTTTATCAGTGCCGTAAGTTCTGCCAGACCTAAAATTGCGGATTATCCGTTTACCACTTTGGTTCCGCATCTTGGAGTCGTAAAGAAAGATGATGGCGGCTCTTATGTTATAGCGGATATTCCGGGACTAATTGAAGGTGCTTCGGAAGGTGTAGGACTGGGACATGAGTTTTTAAGACACGTTGAGAGGTGCAGATTCCTTATTCATATAGTAGATTTGACGGCTGAAAATCCGGGTGGTAATTATAAAATAATCAATAACGAGTTAAAAAAACACTCCGAAGGACTTGCTAATCTGTACCAAATTCTTGTTCTGAATAAAATAGATTCCGTATCAAAAGAAGATTTAGATAAGTATTTGGAAGAATTTAAGCAATTTGCACCTGATGTATACGCAATTTCCGCGGTAACAGGCGAGGGTATAAAAGAACTTTTGCACTTTGTTTCACATAAAGTTGATGAGATTCCAAAGCCTGAATTTGATATTGATATAGAAGAGGATTTAGATGCCTACGATAATGACGATAGTGCTTTTGAAGTTACTAAACTTGATAAAGAGACTTACCTTATTTCAGGCGGAAAACTCAGCAGACTTGCTAAAGTTACAGATGCAAGAAATACAGAGCAGGTTGTAAGACTTCAAAATATTATGAAGGGGATGGGAGTCTTTGATGAGCTGCACAAATATGGTCTTAAAAACGGAGATACCGTTATTTTGGGACACTTGGAGCTTGCTTATTATGATGATGAAGTTTGGGGGGGGTAAATTATATATTTATACCCTTTAATCTCCTTCAAAGCGAATTCTTCCCGTTTGATTAATTTCTATAGGAATATTTAAGTGCTTGATATACTGGCAAGCAAGATAATCTTTGTTAAACGGATAATTGATGCACTCTTCTTTCGGAGCTAAAACATCAAAATCCGCACCTTCAAACATCATAAACGAATCCTGTGCAACTTTATAGAACTTATCTTCTCTCGGGTTCTCTACATTAATAGGATGTTCATTGCCTTCAAGGTCAACAAAATTCATTGCGGTGAGTTTCCCTTCATCCGGATCAACCGTATAATTCAGGCCTGATACCGCAAGTAATCCCGGTTTATTCCCGTGTGTTTTATATGTAGCTTCTATTGTGTGTTTAAACATATCTACAAGTTTCTTTTCTGAAACATTTGCGACGGAGATTCTATCTTCAAACGGCGCAATATCCTTTATGTCACGGGAATCAATTATACCTTCCTGAAAGAAACTTCTTGTTCCGCTGTTGTTCCAGATTGCAATATCAGTTCCGAGTTCATACCGCATTGCATCGCACATAAAGTTTGCGTGTGCATTTTCTTCAATCAGGGTTAACGGAGGAGGAACAATTGATTTAATGTATCCGACAACTTCCGGCTCGCCAAGAATTTCATTTATAATATATTGATTAATCATATTTTTCTGGAATAATCTGGTTTCGCCCAAATTGTTCTGGGCCTTTGTAATAACTCCGTCTTTATCAAATGTTAAATCCAGTCTGCCAAAATAATTTCCGTTTTTACCGGCTTCGGTGATAATTACCGGCTCGCCTGTTTGAGAATACAATAGGTTTTTGCCTTCTTTTATATCCTTAATTAATTCGTGCGTATGACCGCCTATTATTACATCAATACCATTAGTATTTTCTGCAACAGTTTTGTCTTTTTCATTACCTAAATGTGAAAGTAAGAAAATTTTATTTACGCCCTGTTTCTTTAAATTTTCTATTTCTTCTTGGATTTCTTCAATTGTGTCCTCTAAATCGTCAATTTTGCAATCAGTGTGATAAGAAGGGTGCGTTACTCTTTCTGCAAAATCAACAGGTGCAGCACCTATTAAACCGATTTTTTCGCCCTTAACCTCAACTATGGAAGATTTTTTGATATAATCCTGTAATTGAGTACGCTCCAACTCTTCAACTTCATCAGGATCCTCATCCTCTATAGAATCCTGCTTCAAATTAATGGCAAAAAAATCTCCCTTAAATTTACCTGCAGTATCCGCAAAATCCTTCTGTTTTGTGTCCATTTCGTGATTTCCGAGCGCCGAACCTTTAATCCCCGCAAGGTTCATAAACTTAACTACGGCAAGATTAACCGCCTTGTTTTTTTCATCTCCTATATTATTATCGCCCGCAGAAAGCCTTAAATCCCCTTTTATACCCGATAAAATTCTTGTCATATTATTAGTTTGCCCGTGAAGATCGTTTACATATCCGACCGACATTTCAAAACTATCCTGTGCAGGTGTTTTTTCCAGACTGTTTTGTTTAGATACCTTTGATTCTCTAAACGAAAATGATTGTGGGTTAATGTTTAGCGGTGATATTTTTATATTCATGTTTTCCTGCTTTTTTGATACTAAAACGGGTAAATATATTTTTTGCCAATTGCTATTAATCGTCATCATGCTCATATCTGATGCGCCCAAATTGATTAATTATGATCGGTTCATTCATTTGTTTAATATAAGCACTTGCTAAAACATCCTTGTCATAAGGATATTTTTCTATATACAATTCCTCAGGAGCCAAAACATTATAATCAGCACCTGCTGACATCAAAAACTCATCAGTAACAACTCTGTATGTCTTATTTTTATTCGGATGTTCAATGTCTATTTCGTGCTCCGCGCCGTTTTTGTCGATATAATTCATCTCAACAAGAGTTCCTTCTTCCGGATTGACTGTATAATTCAGACCCGAAACAGCGAGCAGGCCCGGTTTAAGAATTGGTGAATCAAAAGTTGCTTTTATTGCTTTTTTGAAAGCTTCTACAATAACACTTTCCGGAACATCCGCTACTACTACATAATCCAGAAACGGAGCCATGTCTTTTACATCACGGGAATCAAGTTCTCCTTCGTGGAAGAAGTTTCGGACTCCGCTATGATGCCAGAGTGCAATATCAGAATTTGTCATTTCACGCATAATATCACATACAAAGTTTGCATGCGGGTTTTCTTCAGCTAAATTTGAAGGCGGCGGCGGGGCTTGTTTTACAAATCCGACTTTTTCCGGTTCTCCGAGAATGTTGTCGAAAATGTACTGGTTAATCATATTTCGATGAAAAAATCTTGTTTCCCCTATATTATTTTGTGCCTTTGTTATAACACCATTTTTATCAAATGTCAGGTTGAGCCTTCCAAAATAATTACCGTCTCGTCCTGCTTCAGTAATAATTACAGGTTCGCCCGATTTTGAGTAGAAAAGATTTTCACCTTCTTTAATATCTTTGATTAATTCGTGCGTATGACCGCCGATTATTACATCAATACCGTCAACGTTCTGCGCAACTATCTTATCACGTTTGTGTCCCATATGAGAAAGCAAAATAATTTTATTTATACCCTGCTTTTTCATATCATTAATTTCTTCCTGTATATCTTCCATTGTGTCGTCAAGATCTTCTACAGAGCAGTCAGTATAGTAGTTAGGATGAGTTAATCTCTCCAGCATATCCATCGGACAAGCTCCGATTAAACCTATCTTTTCGCCTTTTACATCAACAATTGTTGATTTTTTAAGATAACTTTTTAAATCTGCTCGTCCAAACTTTTTAATTTCCTCTTCACTCTGTTCGGATAAAGGTGTCTGCTCAAAGTTAATCGCAAGCATTTCACCATTAAATCGCTTAATTGCTTCTATACAGCTTTTTTGATCCATATCAATTTCGTGATTGCCGAGTACGGAAGCTTTTATATCAGCAATATTCAAAAACTTGGTTGCGACATTATGAATCCCTTCGTTTTTCTCGTCGCCGATATCAATGTCACCGCCGGCAAGTTTCAAATCACCTTTAATTCCGGACAAAATTCTCATCATATTATTTGCCTGACCGTGCGTATCATTAACATACCCGACAGACATTTCAAAACTATCCTTCTCAGGACTGCGCTCCAAATTTGAATTATTTGACGGAACGGTTATTGGATTGCTCTTAAAGCGGACATTTTGGATATTAAAATTAATTGGTTGGATATTCAAGTTCATATAAAACCTTCTATTCTTTTATATGAAAACCTGTAAAAAATAAATTTGCCCGTTCTTAAGAAAAACTTTACAAATTTTTACATAGAAAGACAGGTAAGCGCCTTTCTTATAACTTCCTCGGAATTAGTACTGTCGTCAATTGTCGGAAGAATTTTCGCCAGAGTATCCTCAATCTCTTTTTCTTCATAACCGAGAGAGAGAAGAATAGACTGTGTATCTTCAAATGCCTGTGATTGCGGGATTTTGCATAATGAAGCTTTCGGAAGCTCGGTTTTCATTAATTTGTCTTTTAGTTCAAGAATTATTTTTTGTGCAAGCTTAGGCCCAACACCTTTTGCCCGGGTAAGCTCCTTAAAGTCACCGTCTATAACAAGCGAAATTAGATCACACGCATCAAATTCGTTGAGAAGAGCAATAGCCATCTTTGCACCTACTCCGGAGACAGAAAGTAAAATCTGAAAAATATCTCTGGTTTCTTTATTAGAAAACCCGTAAAGCGACATGGCATCTTCTCTGTGCGTCAAAAGAACATAAAGTTTTTGAACAGCATTTTCATTAATAGAGGTGTTAATAAAGTCTCGCTCAACAACTTCCAGAAGATACCCTACACCAGCCACATCAATGGTTAAATAAGTTCCTTTAGCGGTTTTTCTTTTGTCAGTAATATAACCTTTAAAATAATCAAACATACCCCACCTCTATAAATTATTATACAATAAATAAAAGCAAGTTCACGGGGCTTTACAAAAAAATATGTTTTGTGTAATATGTACTTGTTACCAATTGAATACCTTTGGAGGAGTGCCAGAGCGGTTGATTGGAGCGGTCTTGAAAACCGTCGTACGTGCGAGCGTACCGTGGGTTCGAATCCCACCTCCTCCTCCATTTAAAAAGCCCGAGCCATAAAGGTTTCGGGCTTTTAATATTATCTACCGTGTGCATTGTGTATTGAAGTGAGTGTTTTGCGTAGGGCAGATGGTGCGTGTATTTGTGCAGACATTTCAATCGTGCACGGCTAAAATGATTATTGGCTGAAAAGTGG
>CALUVJ010000021.1 GCA_944324195.1 Candidatus Gastranaerophilales bacterium | reverse complement strand
CCCCTCGCCCCTTGTGGGAGAGGGGTAGGGGTGAGGGGTGACTGGATTGCTTCGTCGCATTCGCTCCTCGCAATGACGTTGAACTAGTTATTGTCAGGTAAAACCTGACCTACAATTCTATTCACTAGTCACTATTCACTAATCACTAGTCACTAGCCCAATCCATTTACCCCTCACGCTTCACGACTGCTCCCCCGGTCACTGCGAGAAAATCTTTGATTTTCGTGGCAGTCCATTTTTATTCAATTGTCAAATTTGTTCTGGATTGCTTCGTCGCATTCGCTCCTCGCAATGACGTTAAACTAGTTATTGTCAGGTAAAACCTGACCTACAATTCTATTCACTAGTCACTAGTCACTAATCACTAGTCACTAGTCACTAGCCCAATCCATTTACCCCTCACGCTTCACGACTGCTCCCCCGGTCACTGCGAGAAAATCTTTGATTTTCGCGGCAGTCCATTTTTATTCAGTTGTCAAATTTGTCCTGGATTGCTTCGTCGCATTCGCTCCTCGCAATGACATCACATAATCACCCCTCACTCTTCACCCTTCACGAAAACCACTATTCACTATTAGCCTTTCCAAATTCTCTAACGATTCTTTGTATAATTTTTGTTCATACTCTTTTAACTTATTTTGCATTTTGGAATATTCTTCTGCAGACATATTAATACCTGCAATCAAAGCGCCGCTGAAATTTTCATCTTCTTTGTATAAAATTGCGTTTTCTTTGGTAAATCCGTTTATCGGTGCGAATTCTTCCACAATTATGCACGGCTTTAGAAATCCGTACACAAGCTGAAAATTTCCGCTCGTACCCGTAGTATTGTACCTGATATGCATAGGATTGGTTTTATCATACGAAGTCAGCATAAAGTCTGCTTTTTCAAGTTCTTCGTACATTTTATCAAAAGGAAGCCGTCCTTTTATATCAAAGTATTTTTGAATTTCTTTCGGGAGTTTTTTCAAGTGTCCTTTTCCGATGACAGTTATTTTAAAATTATGTATTCCTTTGTCGTGAAGCTCTTTTACGGAATTTATTATAAGGTCGTTGTTTTTCTTTTTACCCTGAATTGCGCCGATTGTTATAAAATTAGTAACATTTTCATTTTTCGGTGTTATTTTAACTTCTCCGAAATAATGCGGATTTACAACAGTAGATTTTGCGCCTTTGTAATCAAGTTTTCTGAGGGTAATTAAACTTTCTTTCCAGCTTCCGGCATCGACTGCGTGCTTGGACTCGTGTTCCACAAGGAATAATTTTGATTTATCCATATTTGGGTTAAAAGTTTCATAACACTGTTCATAGTGAATACTGTCACAGAGCTTTCCTGCAGTAGTTACGAGTATCCCGGCAGCTTCTTGGAGAGAGTCCTTTTTGAAAAATTCTTTTATTTGTTTTCTGGACATTTTGTTTAATGTAAGGTTTTCATCTTTAAATCTTGAAAACAAGCCCTCTTTGTATTTTTGGGGATTAACGATAACCGAGACATGGTATCCCAAATCAAGCAAATACTTGCAAAATCCCGGCACAACTTCGGAATGGCTTTTTGAACAAGGCTCCCAAACAATGAAGGTGTTGGATTTTATGACCGGTTTTTTGTAATCAAAAAGTGGGGAAATATAAGTTTTGATTAATGCTTCATAAAATCTTGGTCTTAGTAAAAACAGCGGCCGGTACTTTACGTATTCAATAAGTGAAGCAATCTGGTTATCAAAAGTCCAATGTTTTAACTCTTTGTCGCTAAGCTTCCACGGAGTCAGCTGCAAATATTTAAAATACAATGGTCTATGATAACTGAATGATGCGTAATGCCACGGTTTTTTCTTTGCAACAAAATGTATCGCTTTAGGATTTTTTGTAAAACTTGAACGATTGGTGAAATTACTGGATTGAACGTTCCATTCATCTGCAACCGTCATAATTTTGCCTTTTAACGCTTCGTTTATAATTTCCTGATCGCCGAGTTTTATTGTATCAAAATGTTCTCCGGTCCAGTCAAGAAAGATTTTTTCGGCATTGATTTTTTTCATATTATCAATGTCCATAACAAGCATGCCGGCATTTACATAATTCGGATTCTTTTTTGTAATTTTCTTATTAATATCCATTACGCCGGCAATCGGATAATCACCCATTTTTGTATTAAAAAGATTTTTGAGACTGCTGTTTATAACAAAATCACAGTCAAAATATATTACGCGTTTAACATTTGGAAGAAGGCTCGGAAGTTTAAGCCTGTAGAATGTAGGGAGCGAAATATAAGCGTGGGTTTTTACATCCATGTAGTCGGTAAAGAGACTGTTATCAATTTCGATAAATCTAATTTGGCAATCTTTTATTGATTTTAATTCCAATAATTTTTTTTTGTTTTTGTCTTTAATACCGCCGTCAAGAATATAAAAGCATAAATCATCATCCGATGCCGCATTAGCCAGAGCTGATGCAATAACCACACCGGCGTATTTTGCATAATTATCATCACAAGCTAAACAAACATTTATCAATTAGCCGACCTCATACTCCTTACTTAATCATACACGTTAAACGCGCATAAATCAATCTAAATTATTTCTTTTCCGACAATTGGTGCGATTTGCTTAATTTGTTTATACAATAAATCATACTGCCACGGATAAAGTGATTGTGCCCCGTCGCAAACGGCTCTGTCCGGGTCGTAATGAACTTCAATAATCAAACCGTCGCATCCTGCTGCAACTGCGGCTCTTGACATAGGTTCCACCTTATCCCTTAATCCTGTAGCGTGGGAAGGGTCAACAATAATCGGCAGATGGCTCAGCTTTTTAATTACCGGAATAGAAGTTAAATCCAGGGTATTTCTGGTATATTTTTCAAAAGTTCTGATACCTCTTTCGCACAAAATAACTTGGTTGTTCCCTCCGGCCATAATGTATTCTGCCGACATCAGCCATTCTTCATAAGTAGACGAAAGTCCTCTTTTCAGAATAACAGGTTTATGTGCGTGTCCGAGTTCTTTTAGCAGGTTAAAATTCTGCATATTTCTGGCGCCGACTTGCAGAATATCCACGTATTTTTCAAACATTTCGAGCTGAGAGACTTCCATAATTTCTGAAGTTACTGCCATTCCGTGATTATCTGCAACGCTTCTTATAATTTTTAAACCTTCTTCTCCCAATCCCTGAAATGCATACGGGCTTGTACGAGGTTTAAATGCGCCGCCTCTTATAATTTTTACATTCGATTCTGCCAATTCTTGTGCGGTTTCGTCCATCTGGTCATAGGATTCTATTGTACACGGTCCGGCAATAAGTCCGGTATATTTATCGCCGAATTTCACCCCGTTAACTTCTACAACCGTATCTTTACCCTGACAAGCGCGCGCCGCAAGTTTATAGTTAGTGGTTAATTTAATAACTTCATCTACGCCGTGTAAGAGTTCAAAGTCTCTCTGGTCAACTTCTTTAACTCCAATGGCATGAACAACTGTTCTTGCTTCTCCGTGCGATACACGGGCTTCAAAACCTTTTGATTCAATAAATAATGCAACACGTTTAATATCTTTTTCCGTTGCGTGGCTATTCATTACAACTAGCATTTAGATTATACCTCCGGTAAGTAATATTATATACAAAAAAAGATTGTAAATGTTTAAAATTTTTGTAATGCATGGTATAATTTATTTTGTAATGACAATATTTGATGAGAGTCTAATCTTAGAGACTATAAATATGATTAAGCTTCACAATTTTGATATAAGAACTGTGACGCTTACGATAAGCTTACGCGACTGTTTATCTGAAAATGTTTGTGTTGTTTGTGATAAAATCCGGCGTAAGCTTGATAAGTATGCCAAAAATCTTGTACGCTATGCAAACGAAATAGAGAATGACTATTCTATTCCTATTGTTAATAAGAGAATTGCAGTCACTCCAATATCGCTTGTCGGCGAGTCTTGCGACTTTAAAGATTATGTAAAAATCGCAAAGACGCTTGATGAATGTGCTCAGAATTTGGGTATAGATTTTATCGGCGGATATTCGGCACTTGTTGAAAAAGGCTGTACACAGGGTGATTTGGCATTAATAGAATCTATACCGGAAGCTTTAGCTTGTACACAAAGACTTTGTTCTTCTGTCAATGTTGCAAGTTCCAAGGCCGGAATTAACATGGATGCAGTTTTAAAAATGGCGGATACAATCAAAAAGTCGGCCGATTTAACATCTTCTCAAGACGGTTTGGGTGCGGCTAAACTTGTTGTTTTTTGTAACTCCGTAAGTGACAATCCTTTTATGGCAGGTGCTTATTGCGGATATGGCGAACCTGAATGTGCTTTAAATATAGGTGTGTCCGGCCCCGGCGTTGTAAGAGCCGCCGTAAGTGATTTAGATTCCAAAGCTGATTTGGGAGTGCTTGCAAACAAAATAAAGCAAACGGCGTATAAAATTACTGCAACCGGAGAATTGGTCGGAAGAAAATTAGCAGGAAAGTTAAATGTACCTTTCGGCGTAATAGATTTGTCACTTGCTCCGACTCCCGCAATAGGAGATAGTGTTGCGCAAATTTTTCAGGCAATGGGTCTGGAACATGCCGGTGCGCACGGAACAACGGCCGCTCTTGCGATGTTAAATGATGCGGTTAAAAAAGGCGGTATTATGGCAAGTTCTTATGTGGGCGGACTTTCCGGCGCTTTTATCCCCGTATCGGAAGATGCCGGTATGATTGAAGCCGCAGCTAACGGATACCTTACATTTGACAAATTAGAAGCGATGACTTGCGTTTGTTCTGTCGGATTAGACATGATTGCTATACCCGGAGAAACTCCTGTTTCAACAATAGCAGGAATGATAGCGGATGAAATGGCTATCGGTATGATTAATAAAAAAACAACCGCAGTGAGAATCATTCCGGCTCCGGGTAAAAAAGCGGGTGACAGAGTTGTATTCGGCGGACTGCTCGGAGAAGCCCCGGTAATGAAAGTTAATACGCTTTCATCGGATAAGTTTGTGCAAAGAGGCGGAAGAATTCCGGCTCCGATTCATAGTTTAAATAATTAGAGGCAAAAATGACAACATTTAAAGATTTGGAAGATAGTTTGAAAAAGTTTATGCTCGATGAGCAATCAGACGCTCACCACATTAAGAGTGTTAACCTGGCAAAGTATAATAACATGAAAATATGGATGGATGCTTCCAAGTATCAGCAGCCGCATTTTATAGTAAGAATAACCATTTCGGAAGCTGTTTTTTCGCTTTCAGATTGTTCAAAGATTAACGGCGGATTAGGGTTTGAAGAAAGATTTGTTATCAAGTGGTTCGGACGTATGGGAATAAGAAACAAATTAGATGAACTCTGGGGAACCGCAGCTCAAAATCTTGATGATGAGGTATAGCAGCAGCAAATGCAATATAAAGATTTGGCAGTTAATCCGGTGGGTGTTGTTTTGCAGCTTATCGGCGCGAAATGGAAAATTCGCATTATACAAGAATTATTAAAAAAAGAAATGCGGTTTGTTGAATTGAAAAATAAACTCGGCTGCACCGCAAAAGTTCTGACGAACTGTCTTAAGGAACTTGAAGATGACGGACTTGTTATCCGTGAAGAATATGAAACCCCCCAAATAAAAGTTGAATATTATCTTACGGACATCGGTTATACACTTCGTCCGGTTATTGAATCCATGCAAAAATGGGGTAAAGAATATAAAAAATTACGTAAACTTATGGAAAAGGCTGACAATTTTACAAATTAGGAGATAACTATGACAAAACGAGCAATAATTATTGTAATTGATTCTATGGGAATAGGAGCAATGCCGGATTGTGAAGAATTTGGCGATATAAGAGAATGCAATACTTTAAAAAATGTTTGTGAATATAATGGCGGTCTTAACCTTCCTAACATGGAAAAAATGGGATTGGGCAATATTCAGAATTTTAAGGGCGTAAATAAAACTTCTGCGCCGATAGCGCAATACGGAACTTTAATTGAAAAGTCCAAAGGAAAAGATACAACTACCGGACATTGGGAAATTGCAGGGCTTGTTTCCGAAAAACCTTTTGCAACTTTTCCCGACGGTTTTCCGGAAGAACTTATCAACAAGTTTATAAAAGAAACCGGATGCGGCGGTGTTCTTGCCAATATTCCCGCAAGCGGTACCGCTATAATTGAACAATTAAATGACGAACATCATAAAACTAAATTCCCGATTGTATATACATCGGCAGACAGTGTTTTTCAAATTGCATTAGATACTGACATGATACCGCTTGAAACACTTTACAGGTGGTGCATTACAGCAAGAAAAATTCTTGATGAAGGCGGGTACAATGTAGCAAGAGTTATTGCACGTCCGTACAAAATTATTGACGAAAAACCGGTCAGAATCTCAAAAGACAGGCGGGATTATTCTATGGCTCCTCCTGCGCCGACTGTTTTGGATAAGGTTAAAAACGCGGGTGCAAAAGTTATTGGTATCGGAAAAATTGAAGATATTTTTTCAAAAGCGGGTATAACACACGCAATTCACACGGGTTCAAACAAAGAAGGACTGGAACTTACAATAAAAGCGCTTGACGGCAGTCTGGATTTAGAACGTATTAAATATCAAGGTGTAAATATTACGGATAATGAAAAAGAAATAATATTTACTAACCTTGTAGATACAGATATGCTCTTCGGGCACAGAAACAACGCAAAGGGTTACGGCGAAGCAATCGAAGAGATTGACCGGTATTTGACAAAAATTCTTCCGCTAATCGGGAAAGATGACCTTCTTGTAATAACGGCAGACCACGGATGCGACCCGACGGTTCCGGGTACTGACCATACAAGAGAAATGGTGCCTGTATTATATTACTCTCCAAAAATTGAACCAAAAGATTTAGGTATTGAAACAGGTTTTGATTCAATAGCAAATAGAGTATACGATTGGTTATTTTAATTTTTTGGTTTTGAGTGTATAATAAAGTCAGTTTAGAAGGAGATAAGTTTAGATGTTTAAAAGAAATTATATAACTTCTTCTCAACTCCTAAACTTCTAAGCTTCTCAACTAATTTAATTAAAAAGGAGAAAACAAAATGAACGTAACAATTAATGATTCTTGTATCGGATGCGGCGCTTGTGAGTCAATATGCGACGCGGTTTTTCATGTAGAAGATAAAGCGGAAGTAACAACTTCCGGTATTGCAGGTAATGAAGAATGCGTTAAAGAAGCAGCAACTGCCTGCCCTGTTTCTGCAATTGAAATTGCATAATTTTTTAATGTTTTTTTATAAGGCGCGCACGAATACCGGAAAGTATTCGTGCGCGCCTTATTGTTATCTGTTAGGCTTGACAAACATGGTATAATTAAATGTATGAGGAAAAGATTTTTTGTACTGTTTTTGTTTTTTAGTTTAAGTTTTATCCCTGCAGTACTTGCGCATGATGACGACGAATTTTTTAAGCCCGTAGAAATTAAGGACGGGAGCAGCCTTTCTATGATGGATTGCGTAGCGTCTGCTTTTAAAAACAGTCCGAAAATTAAACGCCAGAAATATAACCTTGATATTGCAAAGAGTAATCTCGGTATTGCAAGGTCAGCGTACTTTCCGGTAATCAATGCGGGAGTCGGTTTTCATAATGAAAACAATTCCGACAACGTTTATTATAATCATTACTACAGAGAGCTGCCAAATGTCGGTGTTTCAGTGAACAAAATGATTTGGGATTTCGGCAAAACAACTTCTTATATAAAAATGGAAGAGTTTTACAAAATCGGTGCCGAGTATGAGTTTATGGACAGCCTTTGTTCAACTTTGTTTGATATAAAAGCGAAGTATTATAACATGTTAAGAGCGGGTGCGTTAATGCAGATTGCGCAAAACAATGTTGAAATTAACAAAGATTTTGTGAAAAATGCAAAGGCAGGAGCGGATTTAACCACGGCAAAGCTTAACCTCAGTGAAGCGGAGGTTGCGTATCTGGAAGCAAAAAACAATTTTTATAATGCAAAAGTCGACCTGACAAATTCAATGTATTTGGATAACCAGCCCGATTTTAGTATTAAAAATACCGGAACATTTGATTTTCAAAACGATTATGCATACACCTCAAATCCTCACATGCCCGGAGTTTATACTAAATATAATTTCCCCTTTAAAAGAGAAGATGCGGCGGAACTTGCTTACGAAAGCAGTCCGGATTTGCGGGTTCTTATATCTACCAGAGACGCAATGATACAATCGCTAAAATACATCAAAAAAACTTACCTTCCGACACTTTCCGGAAATGTCGGATACGGGTTTAATAATACAAATGAGACTTCCAACAACAGTCTGCAAGTCGGAGTTAATTTGAGTTCCAATGTCAATCTTATGGAGCTGAAACATTCAATCAGAGGGGCGGACGCGCAGGTGCACCTTGCGGATAATGAAATCATTTTATTCAAAAAAGATTTGTATTATGAAGTAAAAAGAGCGTTTAATAACTTTGATAAAGCAGAAAATCAGATTCCGACCTCCCGGCTTGAAGCAAAACAGGCTTTAGAAAACCTGAAACTTGTTGATGCAAAATATAAAACCGGAGAATTAAATTATGTTGCGCTTCAGGATGCAAGAAAAGATTACATAATGGCCGTAAATCATTATGTAGAAACTATTTACAATTACAATATGGCCTTAATTCAAATAGAAATGGCAATGCACCATCATATAGTTGATATTCACCACAAGTCGGAACACGCTATGTGCTACCATTCTGAAGCTTTAATTAACCATCTGAACGAAGTTCTCGGATGTGATGAGCACGAAGAACATATGCCGAAACGTAATAAAAAAATGAAAAAACAAAAGGATGATTTGTAATTTTTGTACTATAATCTGATAAGGAGGTAGTGCAAATGTATACATTGGTTTATTCTATTGATAAGAGCGAACATCCGGAAACGGTTTATGTTAATCTGACAAATTCGTGCACAAACTCCTGTATATTTTGTCTCAGAAGTCAAAAGGACGATGTTTGCGGTGCTCAAATGTGGCATGATGATAATTATTCGCTTGAAGATATCATTAATCAGTTTGAAAAATACAACCCGAAGCCGAAAAGTGTAGTATTTTGCGGATACGGCGAACCATTTCTGAGACGCGAAATGATGAAAGAATTCTGCAAATATTTAAGAAAAAATTATCCTGAAATTAAAATCAGAGTGAACACAAACGGCCATGCCAACGCAATTTACAGAACAAATATCGTAAAAGAATTTAAAGGTTTAATTGACGCAGTTTCCGTAAGTTTAAATGCGGCAAATGAAGCTGATTATGATGAGATTTGCAAACCAAAAATTAAAAACGCTTATGAAGAAGTGAAAAAATTTATTAAAGCTTGTGCGGATGAAGGTATTGAAGTTACTGCATCAATTGTAACCGGATTTGATAAAATACATTACATAGATGCCGGAGAATGCGAAAAAATTGCAAAAGAGCTCGGCGCAAAATTCCGTAACAGAGAGTTTATAGAAAACGGATACTAAGGAGTCGTATGAAACTTATTCTTGCATCAAATTCTCCAAGGAGAAAAAAAATACTGGAAGATTTAGGGCTAAAGTTTGAAGTAATTCCTTCAAATTATGATGAAAAACTTCCTGATGATATTTTTTCTTATGAAAAAATAGAAGATTTAGCAACAAAAAAATGTCTTGATGTATCTAACCGTTCGGATAAAGATTCCGTTGTTCTTGCAGCAGATACGGTAGTAGTTCTGCATAACAAAATTCTCGGAAAACCGCACTCCAAAGAAGAAGCTTTTGAGATGCTAAAATCACTGTCAGGAGTTACGCATTCAGTCGTTACTTCCGTTTGCGGAATTAACACAAAAACCAACAGAGCCGCTTTATTATCCACAACAAGTTATGTGCGCTTTCATGAGCTTTCTGACTGTATGATTCGTGACTATATAGAAACATATAATCCGCTGGACAAAGCCGGGAGCTACGGTATACAAGAACTTCCTTCGAATTTTATTGAAAAATACGAAGGAAGTTTTGAAAATATTGTAGGTCTTTCGCCTGAAGCTGTCTTATCTGTTTTAAATCAGCTTGGAGCGGAAAATCTTTAAGCTTCTGTCTGTTCTTCCGGAAGTCCGAGAGATATACGCTTGTCTTTCGGATTAAATTTTACGATTTTTGTGTTAATTTTATCACCGGAATTCAAAATACAATTGTTTTTATTCTGATATTCCGCAAGTGCTGTTTGCGGCAATAAAGCTTCCACTCCCGGTAAAACTTCAACAAAGGCGCCGAATGGTTTTATTCTGGTAATAACGCCTTCCTTAATATCGCCCTCTTTTAATTCTTCTTCAGCTTTTAACCACGGGTCAGGCTCTGTATTTTTCAGGCTGAGACTTATTCTCTGTTTGCCGTAATCAACGTCAATAATTTCAACGTTAATTTCCTGACCGACTTTTAACAAATCAGTAGGATGCTCAACCCACTTCCAGGAAATTTGTGAAAGCGGCAGTAAACAATCCACTCCGCCGACATTTACAAAAGCTCCAAAGTCGGTAATTCTGACGACTTCACCCTTAACAATCTGTCCTACCTCTACCTGTTCAAACACATTTTTGCGTGTTTCAGCCATATTTGTCTCAAAAACTTTTCTGTTAGACAGAATAAGATTATTTTGTGATTTATCAAGAGAAAGAATTTTTACTTCAATTTTGTCACCCGGATTACAAATCGTTTCTCTTGCGCAGAGCTGTCCCTGAGGAATAAATCCTTGAACCCCGGAAACATCAACAACAACCCCGCCTTTTACAATTTGTGTTACAACAACTGCAATAGTTTCATCAGCTTCTTTAATCTTTTCCAACTCTGACCAGGTATGAGCAAGGTGAACTTTTTTATATGATAAAGTAAATTTACCGTTTTCATCACTGTCCTGAGTTATTAAAAACTCATATTCCGTATTTAACTTCAAAACATCTTCAGCCCTGGCTTTTCTGTCAGAAGAGACTTCATAAGAAGGCACAAATGCAGTACTTTTTGAACCGATATCAACAATTGCGCCGTCTGATTCGTAAGCGCATACGATACCTTTAACAATGTCGCCGCGTTTAAAATTATAGTCATACTTTGTGAGGAGAGCCTCAAAATCAATATCCGAATACTGTTCAACCATGCGTATTCTCCTTTTCCAAATAAACACGTGGGTATTATATCATATTTACCCGATTTCGGCAATAGGCATGTAGTTTTTATGCTTTAAATAAACACTTTTTCGCATCTTAGCTGCTGTTTATCCGTTTGTGCAACGGCAGCAATTTTGTTTTTATATACAAGTGTTACAAGTGAAAATGCCGGGAAATGCTTGTCAATTCTTATTGTCATGCCATTGGAAATTTTAACTTTTTCTTCTTCTGTTAATTCGTAAACAGGAAAATGCAGTTTTTCTAACGGGTATATTAAATTCTCCTGAATTTTTTCTGTTGTATTCAGATTATCAAGTTTAATTGCATTATTTATCTCAAAATCTCCGGCTTTTATTCTGACAAGTTTTATAAGATGTCCGTACGTTTTTAGTTTTTCGCCCAAATCATTTGCAACAGAGCGGATATAAGTTCCTTTTGAACATTCAATAAGCAAAGAAACTTGTTGTTTTTCAAAATTGAAGTCAACAATTTCAAGCTTAAAAATGGTAACTCTGCGCGGTTTGATTTCTACCTCTTTGTTTTCACGAGCGTATTCATAAAGTTTTTTACCGTTAACTTTAATTGCGGAATAAATCGGGGGAAGCTGTTCTATTTCACCGCGAAAATCTTCCAGCGCAGTTTCAATTTCTTCAAGGTTTACTTTTTTGTCGGAAATATTTACCCTGTCACCTTCATTATCGTACGTTGTAGTCGAAATTCCGAGCTGTATAGTTCCTATATAAGCTTTTTCGTCATTTAAATATTCAATGAGCCGAGTAGCTTTTCCTATACATACAGGCAAAACTCCTTCCGCAAACGGATCTAAAGTACCTGTATGCCCGATTTGTTTTATTTTACTCGCGCGTCTTAACACCGCAATAACATCGTGAGAAGTCATTCCGGAAGGTTTATACACATTAAGAAAACCAAACATTTATTTAATCTCGCCCTTAGATATCTTATTGATTAAATCAAGAACCTTTGAGCCTTGTTCCAAACCGTCCGAATAAATAAATTTTATTTCAGGCGTAACCCTTAGTCTGATGCGTTTTCCGACTTCGTACCTTACTTTTCCGGTATTTTTTTCAATAACTTCTTTATCTTTTTCAATCTGTTCAGGTGAGCCTAAAACACTGTAATAAACTTTTGCATAAGAATTATCGTGAGAAACTTCAACGTCAACAACAGATAAAACACCTTCTATTCCTCTGATTTCTTCGCGAATAATTTCAGAGATATCCCTCATAAGTTCTTTGCGAACCCGTTCATTTCTTAAAGACATTGTTTTCTCCTTTTTAACTAGTGTTAAAAATATTATATCATAAATGAGTGAGGTGTGAAGGGTGAGGGGTAAATGGATTGGGGTAGTGAATAGTGAATAGTGAATAGAATTGTAGGTCAGGTTTTACCTGACCATAACCGGTTCAACGTCATTGCGGGGGTAAATGAATTGGATTGGTAAGTGAGACTACAAGCATGATGTCATTGCGAGCGAAGCGAAGCAATCCAGTAGACTGCCGCGAAAATCAAAGATTTTCTCGCAGTGACGTGGGAAGCCGTCGTGATGGGTGAGAGGTAAATGGATTGGACTAGTGATTAGTGAGTAGTGAATAGAGGTTAAAGTAATTTGTAGGTTGGGCATTCTTGCCCGACAATAACTTTAAAAGTGACTTTATGTCATTGCGAGGAGCGAAAGCGACGAAGCAATCCAGTGCGAACTTGACAACTGAATAAAAATGGACTGCCACGAAAATCAAAGATTTTCTCGCAGTGACGTGGGAAAAGGTTTGTAGGTTGGGCATTCTTGCCCAACAATAACTTAAAAAGTCACTAACCCAAACCATTTACTTAACCCAGCAGGCTGAGTAGTGATTGGAATTACGTCTTGTGAGTTCAGGTACTTTTGTCTCACAAATGTCCGGATTGCAGCAATCACAGCGCGGGTGGAATTTACATCCGGAAATTTCTTCCTGAATATTAGGAGGAGAACCTTCAATTGTTCTGAGTTTTAACGCCGGATTACGAGTCGGAAGCGAATTCAAAAGAGCTATTGAATACGGATGAAGAGGTCTTTTAAAAAACTCTCTTGCGGGAGCTTCTTCCGTAATATGGCCGGAATACATAACTGAAACATAGTCAGCATAATTGCTGACAAGGGCAAGATCATGCGAAATTAATAAAATAGTTGTTCCGAATTCTTTTTTAATTTCATCCAGTAAATCCATAATTTGCTTTTGTATGGTAACATCCAGCGCTGTTGTAGGCTCATCGGCAATAATAAGTTCTGCCCGGCATGCCAGAGCCATTGCGATTATAATTCTCTGTTTCATTCCTCCGGAGAATTCATGAGGGTAAAATTTTAGTTTTTTATCAATATCCGGAATTCTTACCAAATCCATTACTTCCTTTGCTTTTCTTAAAGCCTGTCTTTCAGAAACTTTGCTATGTGTTCTGATGGATTCGATAAGCTGATTTCCTATTGTATAAAGAGGATTAAGAGATGTCATAGGGTCTTGCGGAATAAGTGCAATTTTATTTCCTCTTAACTCTCTCATCCGTCTTTCTTTGTATTCAAGAATATTTTCTCCCTGAAAATAAATACTTCCGTTTTTTATGACGGCACTTTTAGGAATAAGACGCATTACGGACATTGCAGTCATGCTTTTTCCGCAGCCGGACTCTCCTACAAGAGCGTGCATGCTTCCGTGCTTTAGAGTCAAATTAACGTCATACAAAGCCTGATACTGACCGAAATAGAGGTTTAAATATCTTATCTCCAAAATATTTTCCATAAAATAATTCTAAAACGTATTTACTCAAAATGGAATAAGTAAACAAGATGATTGCTTTTAGATAAAAAAAATGTTATTCTAACGATTATGGAAACTCTTGATATATCATCTTTTGAAAAGGCTTTAAGCAGCCTGGAAGCAATACTTATAAGATATGAAAAAGATAATCACGATATTGATATTCGTGATGCTGTTATTCAGCGTTTTGAATACACGTATTCTCTTGCAATAAAGATGATAACACGTTTTTTGAATCTTCAATCAAGTGAAAATCTTTCGCAGATGACATTTAATGAAATCATAAGACAGGCAAACCAATTTGGGCTTTTGCTATCTAATCTTATTAAATGGACGGAATACCGGCAAAAACGCAATGCGACTTCACATACGTATGATGAAAATGTTGCTAAGGAAGTTATGGCTGTAATTCCGGAATTTAAGCAAGAAGCGGAATTTTTGTTGAAACAGTTAAAAGAGCGGATATGATTAATTTAGAACCTGAATATATTGAGTTTATAAAACGAACGGTTGCTTCACATCTCAAACATTACAAACTGTATGTCTTTGGCTCAAGAGTTACGGGCAGGGCAAAGCAATATTCCGATATAGATTTAGCTCTTGATTCGGAAGAATTAACCGGAGAAGTGAAATCAAAGCTTGAATTTATATTTGAAAATTCAACTATGCCCTATGAAGTTGATATTGTTGATTTAAGAAAAATTTCCGAAAAATTTAAAAACATTATTTCAAAAGATTTGGTATTACTTGACTAATACAAGCTCTGAATAGCTTTTGAATAATCGTTATTCCCGAAAATATAACTTCCCGCAACAAGCGAATTTGCACCGAGCGAGGTACAGATTTTTGAAGTAAGATTATTAATTCCGCCGTCTACCTGAATGATTAAGTTTTCCGGCGCATGTTCTTTTATAACAGGAATTTTCATTGCACAATCGTGCATAAATTCCTGCCCGCCAAATCCCGGCTCTACTGTCATTACAAGCACTAAATCAACTTTGTCTAAAACAGGAAAAATTTCTTCTGCGGAAGTTGCAGGTTTAATCGATATTCCGGCTTTTTTGCCAAAACTTTTAATAAGAGAAATTATTTCCTCCGCATGGCTGATATTTCTGCAAGCTTCATAATGAAATGTTAAAATGTCAGAACCCGCCCTTGCAAACGGTTCTATGTATTTTTCAGGATTTTCTATCATCAAATGTGTGTCCAGAGTTAAATCCGTGGCTTTTCTTAATGACTTAACAACCGGAACGCCTATTGTGATATTCGGAACAAAATGACCGTCCATTACATCAATATGAATCCACTGGGCACCGGCTTCACGTACGGCATCCGCTTCTTTGCCAAGCTCCGCAAAGTTCGCAGATAATATGGAAGGTGAAATAATAGTATCTTTCATAAACTTTATTTTAGCACATATATTGTTATTTTCGAAAATTTCATATATAATGGTATCAAAGAGGGTAGCAAAATGGAAGAAATCGTAGCTATTAAAGAATATCTGAAAAAATTACAAAAAATTATAAATTTTGAACACGTTTTTTCTTTTGGCGGACTTCATTTAGTTAAAAAAGCCAGAATTGATGATATTTTTTGCTGTATTTATGCAAAATTACCGGATTCGTATAAGAAAATGTTAAAAAGTAAAACAGATATTCAGCGTTATGGCTCTGTTTTATCATATAGTGTTTTAACAAAATTATTGGCCAGAAAATTCTTTCTTGATAAAAACCTTTGTATGGTAAATCTTTCCGAAGCAAACAAGTTAATCGGCACTGTACTTACATCTATCGAGCGCGATATAAATGCTATTGAACAGCATTTTAATCAACATGAAGGTTAAACATAAACCATGCGTTGACTTTTACCTGCTACTTGTTGTACAATTTTGTTGACTATCATAAAAATATGGAGTGCAAAATGAATTCACAACAAGATGTTATATATGGTTTAATGAACGAACTTGAAGAAGCTTTGGATAATAAAGGTTTTCCTTTGCTCGGTTTTTCTGTTGTAAGAAAAGATACTGTTACAAACATCTTGGATAAATTATATGCTGCTTTGCCTGATGAAATAAAGGAAGCGCGCTCGCTTTTGAGACGCAAAGACGAACTTCAATATGAAGCGCAGCAAAAAGCGGAAAAGGTTGTTGCCGATGCGCAGGCCGAAGCTAACAGACTGCTTAGTGAATCGGATTTGTTAAGAGCGGTTCAGAGAGAAGCTGAAAAAATTAAAGAACAGGTAATTGCAGATTGTGAAGAAATTAAACGCAAAGCCGTAGATGAAGCAGAAAATCTCAGACTGCAAGCTGTTGAAGAAGCCGCAAGAATTAAAGACGGCGCAACTATATACGCAGAACAGGTTTTGACTAATTTGGAACAAAACCTGGGCCAGATGCAAGAAGTTGTAAAGAACGGACAGGTTCAGCTTGAAAGAAGGAGAATGGAAGCCGAAGGGCAGCCTAATTACGCAAACCAGCAGCCGGAATATGCCAGAGATTTTAAAATGAATTAATGCAGGCTTTGATTAAAATATCCGGATTTAAATATTTAACCTCATATATTTTTAAGTTTTTTGCTTCTTTAATATCATTTACATTATTTCCGTTGAAACAACTTATACCTGCGTTGTCATTGAGAATTTTTGGAGCAATAAACTGATACACTTCATCAATCAAACCGCTTTTTAACAATGAACCGGCCAGCACTCCTCCGCATTCAACCCAAACGGAATAAATCCCAAGCTTGTAAAGCTCTCGCAAAACCGCTTCCAAATCAAGCTTGCCGTTTTTTAAAGGTGTATTTTGTCTTGAAGCAACATATGTATTATAAGAATAAATTTTTGAGTTTTTGTCTGTTCTGAGGTCCTTATCAAGTACGCACCTCCATTTTGTCTGACTCATGGAAGGATTATCGGCAATTACCGTATTTGAACTTGTCAGAATACAATCAAATTCCCTGCGCATCTTATACACAAGCTCTCTTGATTTTTCAGACGTAATCCATTTGGAAGAGCCTGTCTTAGCGGCAATTTTACCATCCATGGTTGCAGCGGTTTTAAGTACAACGTAAGGAAGCTTTTGAGTCATTGTTTTAATAAACATGCGGTTTAAAAACCTCGACTCCTCCTCCAAAACATAATCAATCTCAATTCCGGCGCTTTTTAGTTTGGAAATCCCGTCAACTTTAGGATTGACATCTTTCATACCTATAACAACCCGCTTAAGTTTCCGTTCAATAATCAAATCTACGCAAGGCGGAGTCTTGCCGTAATGTGAACATGGCTCCAAATTTACATACAAAGTCCCGCCTTGGGCTTCATTATTTTTTAATTTTAGTAAAGCATCCCGTTCTGCATGGTTTTGACCGTATTTTTTATGGTATCCTTTAGATACTAACTTTCCGAATTTATCTAAAATTACGCATCCGACCATCGGATTCGGCGCAACATTGCCTGCTCCTTTTTTTGCCAGAGAAAAACACATTCTCATGTATTTGATATCATCTTTGTATGACATGGTGTTATAAACTCATATAATAATCTTTTAACAGCTTTGCATCGTCCTCAATATTCGGGCTTTCACAAACAACTGCTCCTTTTATACCAAAATTCTTAAAAGCTTTCAATAAGTCTTTGTAATTAAAATCTGATTCTTCAAGATTCAAATGCTTTTTCTCGCCTTTTGCTCCGTATTCTATTCCGGCAATATGCGCGTGAAAATTCTCTAATGCAATATTTCCTAGTTCATTTCCGATTTTGTCGAAAATTGCACAAAATTCATCGTATGTATTTGAAATCCCGTTATATCTTGCATGAAGATGTGAAAAATCCACACACGGAAGAACTGTTTTAAATTCTTTAGAGAGCCGGACAATTTCGTCTAAATCCCCCCATTGCGTAGCTTTACCGGTTGTTTCCGGTCTTATCCAAATTTTATTTCCGTTTTTTTCCAATGTCTCTGTTATAACTTTTATTTTTGATTTTATATTATCGTAAACCAAATCCGGCGCCTGGCCTAAATAAAAACCGGCATGGAAGGTTATACTGAAGCCGCCCAGAGAATTTGCCGTTTCGGCGGTTTCAATAATACGTTCTACACTGGCGGCCAGCTTATCTTCTTCTCTGGCATTCAAGTTTACATAAAAGGGTGCGTGTGCTGTTATAACTTTCTCAGAAGCACTTACGGCTTCACGGCTTTTGTCGCTTATTCTGACTCCGCGCACAAATTCAAGTTCTAATCCGTCTAAATTCATATCATCAAGGATTTTAAATCCCTCTTCGTATCCTTTATTACCGGCTCTTAACGGTATGCCGGCTGTTAAAAAATTTAATTTTTTCATCTTATTTTTCCTTTTTAACTATGACTTATCGGGTGACATCGGTTGTCATGCTGAACTCGTTTCAGCATCTTACCCGCCCGGTGTTCTACTTGATTTTTGGTAAGATCCCGAACCAAGTTCGGGATGACATTTTTAGCTTTTTCTGTCACTGCGAGAAAATCTTTGATTTTCGCGGCAGTCCATTTTTATTCAATTGTCAAATTTGTTTTGGATTGCTTCGTCGCTTTCGCTCCTCGCAATGACATTTTTAGCTTTGACTTGTCGGGTGACATAGGTCTGCGCTTTCCCCTCGCCCCTTACGGGCTCGCTTCGCTCCACCCTACCGAAAATCCGCTCCCTCTTTTAGGGAGGGGGAGCTGCAAGCTTGGCGCAGTCCTTCCCTTTTGAGGGAAGGTTAGGATGGGTGCTGATAAGGGCTTTCCGGCACCATACGTGTTACGCTCCGCTTTACCCCTCACCCTTCACGACTGCTTTCCCAATCACTGCGAGAAAATCTTTTTTAACTTTGACTTGTCGGGTGACATCGGTTGTCATGCCACATTTATTTTATTTTTCCTTGTCACCCTCTGCTGACTTTGCTACTGGCGGGTTGCACTGCAATTGGATTGCTTCGTCGCTTTCGCTCCTCGCAATGACATTTTTAGCTTTGACTTATCGGGTGACATTGGTAGTCATTCCACGTTTGTTTTATTTCCCAAGTCACCCTCTGCTGACTTTGCTCCCGGTTGGCTGCGTCGGGCGTTTTTAAAGTTATTGTCAGGTAAAACCTGACCTACAATTCTATTCACTATTCACTACTCACTAGTCCAATCCATTTACCCCCGCAATGACGTTGAACTGGTTATTGTCAGGTAAAACCTGACCTACAATTCTATTCACTACTCACTATTCACTATTCACTAGTCCAATACATTTACCCCCTTTAACCTCTACTCACTATTCTTATCTGAACTCTTCACCAATCTTAGGATTAACAATTCTGATAAAGTCTTTGCTGTCGCCCATGAAAAAACTCCCAAATTGCATAACTGTCGGAACAACTAAACCTTTTGATGTTGCTATGAAAAATTTGTCATCTTCGATTTTGGCAACGGTTCCGGCTGGATGCGGAACGCAGAAAGCATCTGATGCGACTTCAACCTTCATTATTTTCATCATATTACCGCGAAAGGTCGTGCTTGCCAAAATAAAAGGATTAAGAGCACGTACAAATCTTTCAATTTCTTCTGCGGTTTTATTATAATTTATAAATAATTCTTTTTCACTCAAACCTTTGCCGGAAATAAATTCACCTGCAGGCTGCTTTATGCGCGGCAGCGGTTGATTTTCGTAAGCACGCAAAACCTGAAGCAAGAGCTCTATTCCAAGAACGTTTAATTCGTTAAAAATTGTACCCATAGTTGCTTTGGAGTGGATGTGATAAGGTTTTTGAGCAATAATGTCGCCCGTATCAAAGTTCTCATCCATAAAATGAATTGTTACGCCGGTTTCTGTTTCACCATTCATTAAAACTCTGGAATATGGATTTCCGCCTCTGTATTTTGGGAGCATTGACGGATGAACGTTAAGAAATCCGTCTTTTACGGATTCAAGCAGTATTCGCGGTATTTTATAATTAAAAGAGCAAACTACCGCTGCATCAATATTTAACCCTCGAATTTTTTCAATAAGCTGCGGTTCATCAAGCTCGTCGTAGTCAATGTAATTCAGGTGCCTTGATTGAACAAAACTTTTAAAATCATAATACATATTATGATCTTTTTTAGGCCCCAAAACGCCCACGATATTTACTCCGGACATTAATAAGCCATCCAAACCGATATATGCCATATCAGGAATGCCGACAAAAAGTATTCTTTTTTTAAACAAGGTTCTGTTAAACATTAGACCTTAACCTTAATTATTTCTTCCAGAATTTTGGTGCAATCATTAACCATATTTGTGCAGTGTGCTTTTCTTTCAGGTGACGCCATATCCATGCCGGCAGTTAAAACTCTGCAGCAAGTTGCTTTGTGGCTTTTCTTAAATTCTTCAATAAATTGTTTTGCCAAAGCTCTGGCTTTAACTTCGTTACCTTTTTGGTTATTTCTGCCGTATAGCCAGCCTATAATAATTTGTGACGCCGCAACTGCGCCGCATAAACATCCGGAACCCATTCCTCCGGAAAACGCCGTAGCTGCGGACAATAAATCTTCCGGAATGAGACCTTTTTCAATTGCTTCTTTTATTACACTTTCTGAGCAGGAATACCCGCTGTTAAAATACTCTGCAGCCTTCATAACCAAAATCCTCTTGTTATTATATTACCATCAAATAGCTTTTTATACCATACTTTTTTGACTTCATTATATAATCCCGGGATATTAAAGTTTGATATGGTGCTATTGCGTTTTCTGTGATAAAATCACTTTATTGAGGCGAAAATGAAAAAATTTTTAAGTTTGTTTTTTATTCTTATTACTTTTATGGCGGCAGCAAGCGCCAAGGATTTTCGGTTTGTTCAAATCAGTGATACACGATTTTCAAATAATGCTGATAACTCTCAATTTAAAGAAATCATAAAAGATATCAACAGACAAAAAGATGTACAGTTTGTAATCTTTACGGGTGACAATATTGCTCAGCCTTCCGCGGAAACACTTAAGGCTTTTTTGGGTGAAGCTAAAAAGTTGAAAGTTCCTTTCTATATAGTAATTGGGGATAAGGATGTAAATAAACTTAAGCATTTGAGCAAAGCCGATTATATTAAAATTGTCAAAAAGAATGTCAAAAAATATAAACCTGAAAAAACAAATTATGTGTTTGAAAACGACAATTTGATTTTTATAGTTGCGGACGGAGCTAAAGAAGTAATACCGGGGACTAACGGATATTATAAATATGATGTGCTAAACTGGCTTGATATTGAACTAACCGCGCATGCCGGACAGAATGTATTTATTTTTCAGCATTTTCCGATAATTCCGCCTTCTGAAAAGGAATCCTATTATACATTTAAACCGGAAAATTATCTTGAAATACTTTCAAGGCACAAAAACGTAAAAGCTGTAATATCAGGGCATTTTGATGTGAACAGTGAGAGAAATGTCAATGGAATTACTCATATAACAACGGCTTCCGTTCCGTATTACAGAATTATTGATATTATGGATTATGAGACGGAAAACCCTGTAATATGGGCGCAAATTAAACAAGTTCAATAGTTATATACTTTTGAATTTGACTAAATCTTGTTTTCTCATTCTGATATTTTGAGGAGTAATTTCAACAAGCTCATCATCGCCAATGTATTCAAGACAATCTTCTAGCGAGAGTTCTTTATGTGCTTGTAAAGTTACCATAACATCTGCAGTTGCGCTTCTCATATTAGTAAGTTTTTTGGTTTTGCAAATATTAACAACAATGTCTTGCGGTCTGTTTCCTTCACCGATTATCATGCCTCTGTATACTTTGGTTTTTGGAGTAACAAAGAAAACTCCTCTGTCCTCAAATTGTGCAAGAGCATAAGGTATAGCTTCTCCTTGTTCATGGGCAAGAATAGAGCCGCATCTTTGTTTAGGAATATCACCCGCATATGGTTTATACTCATCAAATGTATGATACATTATTCCTTCACCGCGTGTCATGCGTATAAATTCCGTTCTGAAACCTATTAATCCTCTTGCAGGTATTGAAAACTTCATGCTTGTTCTGCTGCCGTTATTCTGCATTTCAAGCATTGTTGCCTTTCGTCCGGAGAGCCTGTCAATACAGGAGCCGGCATATTCTTCCGGAACATCAACCAGAAGATTTTCAAACGGTTCCTGCAAATTTTCGCCCTCGCCTTTGTAAATAACTTCCGGTTTGGATACCTGAAATTCATAACCTTCGCGTCTCATGGTTTCAATTAATATACCGAGATGAAGTTCTCCTCTGCCGCTTACTTTAAAGCAGTCTGTAGAGTCTGTATCTTCAACTCTCAAACTAACGTTTTTTTCTAATTCATCATAAAGTCTTTTTCTGAGCTGTCTTGAAGTTACAAATTTACCTTCCTGTCCGGCAAAAGGGCTGTCATTTACGGAAAAATTCATTTGTAATGTCGGTTCGTCTACGTGAATGAGAGGAAGCGGATTAATATTATTCGGATCACATAAAGTTTCCCCGATATGAATTTCGGAAAAACCTGCAATTCCTACTATATCACCTGCTTCAGATTCTTCAATTTCAACTCTGCCAAGGTCTTTGAAGCCAAAAAGTTTTGTAATTTTCCCTCTTTCAACACTCCCGTCACTTTTTACCCAGGCAACCTGCTCCTGAGAATGAACTCTGCCGTTTACAATACGGCCGATGACTATTCTTCCGACATACTCATTGTAATCTAATGTAGTTGCTCTAAACTGAAACGGTTTGTCAGCGTCGCCTGATGGCGGTTGAATATTTTCTACAATACAGTCAAGAAGCGGTATCATATCTTTTTTCTCATCTTCCAGGTGCTTAATGGCAAATCCGTGAAGGCTGCTTGCATAAATATAAGGGAAATCAATCAAATCTTCTCTGTCAGTAAGCTCCGTAAACAAATCAAAAACTTTATCTAATGTGCCGTCAGGGTCGGCAGCAGGTTTATCAATTTTATTTATAACAACAATAATTTTAATTCCAAGCTCTAAAGCTTTTGATAGGACAAATCTGGTTTGCGGCATAGGCCCTTCAGCCGCGTCTACGATTAAAAGAGCTCCGTCAACCATGCCTAAAACACGTTCAACTTCACCGCCAAAGTCCGCGTGTCCCGGAGTATCAACAACATTAATTTTTGTACCCTTGTAGTTAATGGAAATATTTTTAGACAAAATTGTTATACCGCGTTCGCGCTCCAAATCATTGCTGTCAAGAACTCTTTCCTGAACCTGTTGATTTTCTCTGAAAACTCCGCTTTGTTTTAACATACAATCCACAAGTGTTGTTTTTCCGTGGTCAACGTGCGCAATAATTGCAATATTACGTATATTTTTATTTGTCATATTCCATTCCCTATTTTTCAAGCGTCTAGTGTTATCTTTACACTTATATTGTAAACAATCAAGTAAAAAATACAATACAAGCAAAAGAGATGGTGAAATTTGAAAATCGGCATGTATCGGTGTAAAAAATTTTATAATCAAAGAATGAAGGGCGGCTTGTAAGAATTACAAGCCGCCCTTTATATTAAAAATATTTATGCCCCGAAATATCTTGCGAGTAATCCGTCAAAGCCGCGTCCGTGGCGAGCTTCGTCTTTTGCCATTTCGTGAACTGTATCGTGAACTGCATCAAGTCCTAATTCTTTTGCGCGTTTAGCTATTTTCATTTTACCGTCACAAGCGCCGAATTCAGCTTCTGCACGAAGTTCAAGATTTTTCTTTGTAGAATTTGTTACAACTTCGCCTAACAATTCCGCAAATCTTGAAGCGTGGTCTGCTTCTTCAAAAGCGTATCTTTTGAAAGCTTCGGCTATTTCAGGATAGCCTTCTCTGTCAGCCTGTCTTGCCATTGCAATATACATACCGACTTCCGTGCATTCGCCCATGAAATTTGCTCTTAAGCCTTCAAGAATTTCCGGATCAACATCTTTTGCAACACCGATTCTGTGTTCGTCTGCATAATTCTTTTCGCCTTCAGCCATCATTGTGAAAGCTTCTTTTCCGGCACCGCAAACCGGGCATTTCTCAGGTGCTTCGCCCTCTGCTGTATAACCGCAAATTGTACATACATATTTTGCCATAATTACTTCCTTTCTTTTAAATGGGAATTTTATTCAATTCCCCCGCTTCTCTTTACAAGTATGATTATAGCACGCTTAGAACACTGCTTCAATTGTAATTACAACAAAAAGTAAAAATTCTCATATTATTTGTAAATTTTTATTAAAATATGCATGCAAAAAATATATGTTTATTCTAACATATATCCATTATATTTTTTATATCAATGACTAGTGGTGTGTTTATAAAAGAAAAGATATTAAGGAGGCTGACATGAAAATATCACCAATTAACAGTAATTTATCAAAGCCATCTTTTAACGGAAGATACGTAGATATCAAATATAATGTTGATATCAAAAATTTATCGGGTTGGCACAAAAATTCGTATTTAGAAAATACTCTGGGTTCATACCATTTTGACCGGAAAAATAAAGTGTATTTTGCGTCCCCAATGGAGCCTATAAGTGATAATATTAAAGAAGCTGCTGATGCTGTTGTTTATGATAATGAACCAAGCTATCCGGATGTAAACAAAGAAGTCAGCCGGAATTATTTCGGTACTGAGAGAAAAAATTACAAAGATGATTTTGAAGAAATAAGACAGTACTATTATCGTCGTGAAATGGGCGGCTTCGCAAGTGTAGCAGAAGCAAAATATCAGCAGTGGCAAGCAGCGGAATGTGCTCGTCTGTATGATAAGGGCGGCCATTTGAGATATGTTAAAGAGCAAACTGAGGATAAAATTAAAGCTATTGAAAAGGATAAGTCTGAAATGTTTGACGGTATTAGAACTGCTGAAGGAGAGTTAAAAAAACAGCAGGAAATTAAAGCTAATGTAGAACAACATGTAGAGAATCTTCAAGATTTGCAAAAACCTTACAAGGAAATTATTGACGCTTCTGAGAAAAATACAGCAAATGAGGGTGCAATTTATACTGCGGCAGCCACAGGTCTTGCAGGTATAGTATATAAACAAACAACACAAAATAAGTATGAAGATTTCTGGCCAAAAGCTTCTGCCGCATATAACAGTATTACAAGTGAGCGTGATAAAGATTTTCATATGACAGAAGCAAAAGAAAGCGCCAAAAAAGAATATGATAAACTCGAAAAAACAACTGCCAAATTTAATACTGTTAAGGAAAATTGCATCAAAACAATAAATGAATTGCAAAATCGTATTAAAACATTAAAAGAAAAAATTAATACTGCTGATAAAGACATTACGAAGAACAAAGCAATAATTGAAGATTGTAAAGCAAAGCTTATTCCTATTTTTGATGAGCTTAAGAACTTTTATGCAAAACAAGGAATTAAAGTTATCAAAAACGTATAGGAGATAAAAAATGAGAATACAAGCAATAAACACAAATACAAATTTTAAGGGTCTTTTCACTGACAAAACAGGTCAAAATAACGGCAACTGGAGAATGGAATACAGTCCGTACAGCTGGGAAAAGAACAGTGACGGCAAAATCGGCCAAATGGCTAATAAAGCAAAATTTGACGTATTAACCGACAAAATTCTTCCGGATAATGAAGAAATTTTTGTACGGTTCAGCGAAACTCCGCGTGCGGAATCTTCAAAAGATATTTTAGGCACGGAATCTTATTTTATAAGACCGGATGGCAGAATGCGCTCAACAATCACTGAAGTTCCGGCTATGAACAGAGAAGATTCTTTGAAAGTTTTAGACCAAAAATATGACCGCTTTCTTGGAATGAAGGATTATCTTAAAAGAAATCTTGAAACAAATTTTGATACGTTAAAAAATAGCGCTGATTCAGCTTCAAGCGATTATAACTCTCATTCTGCAGAACATATGAAAGGTATGTTTGAAAGAGCTTACAATAAAGATCAAGCAAGAAGATATATGGATCAGGATAAAGCAGCTTTAAAAAACAGTACGGATAAAATGTATGAAAATGCGCAAAAGTACATAAAATTAGTTAATTCTATGGAAAGTGTCCGGAATACTAAGGAAAAAATTTCAAAAGAAATTAATCGCTTAGAAGAATTAAGAAAAGCCGACAAACTTATTGATATCAGCAGGCAGGGCATAGACAATGCAAATGCACCTTTAGCGGAAGCGCTGCAAAATATAAAAGCAGCTGCAGAAAAATTTATATGTTTCCCGACTAAAATAGTAAGTATGGCTGAGATTATGAAAATGGTTAATCCGAGGTGCATTGAAGGCGGCTATAATAACGAAATAATGAGATATGTAGAAACTTTAGTCCGCCAAATTATATAGCAGGGTAATGTTATTTTTAAAAGTTCCTTCTAAATTATATTAGGAGGAACTTTTATTATGATGAAAAATATAAGTCTTGAGGGGTGGGGGGGGGAAATGGATTGGGCTAGTGAATAGTGAATAGTGAATAGAATTGTAGGTCAGGTTTTACCTGACCATAAC
>CALUVJ010000020.1 GCA_944324195.1 Candidatus Gastranaerophilales bacterium | reverse complement strand
AAAGCGACGAAGCAATCCAGGGCAAACTTGACAATTGAATAAAAATGGACTGCCGCGAAAATCGAAGATTTTCTCGCAGTGACAGGGGTAAATGTTTGGGTTGGTAACATAGCCCCCTCCCTCATACAGGGAGGGAGAGCTGCAGGTCTGGCGCATTCCTTCCCTTTTGAGGGAAGGCTAGGATGGGTGCTGATAAGGGCTTTCCAGCGACCCCTCACCCGAATTTCTAAGTTTCGCTTAGGCTCAACTTGAAATTTTTCCCTCTCCCACAAGGGGCGAGGGGAAAAGACCCTCCAGCCCAACACATTTCCCCCCCCCTCACCCGCATTCGTAGCTTTCACTCCGTTCAAGCACGACTGCGCCCTCTCCCATTATGGGAGAGGGAAAGCGACCAATCAGCCTCAATACTTTATTACAGTTCAATAGTCATAAATTTATGCTTATAATCATTTATGGTATTTAAAAGTTCTACAAATTCTGAGTACTTAACTGTATGAAGGGTTTTGGAAATTTCAATTGCGGAAAGAAATGTTATATTAAAACTTTCTTCTTCGCGGCTTATAATTTTTATCATGCCGGCATCTTCAAACATTTCCAATAAAACTTCTATAACATCATCAGTTACACCAAGTGCTGAAGCAGCTCTTTCAATATTAAAATCACCATTGAGTGTATTGCAGGTATACCTTATCATTCCGGAAAAAGTTTTCAGAATTAATTCCTCATTATACTTGCCCTTCTGATAATTCATATAATGAATTACGTCCGGTGATACCGTTTTCATAAGGTTTTGCAGAATGTCATCATCCGCAGGGTAGTCAAAAAACATTAATACATCGCTCTTTTGCGCATTATCTCTTTTTGAAATACACTTCATAATACTTTCAAAAGGTTTTAAACTCTCTAAAATCCCTTTATCTTCAACAAATGCACAAATTTTTAATTTTGAGTTTTTAATATAGTCGTTAACCTGCGCTAAAATATTTGTTTTCTTTCTATGATCATATATTTTGGTTTTATTAGTTTCTTCTTCTTTTAAAGCATCAGAATGAACATCTTTTAAGATAAGCTGAACGGAAGTTACGCCGTTAAAGGTATTGAGCTGCGGGGCAAAAGCAATATCCAGCCTGTCACCTGCAATTAATGGAATATCTCCTCTTGACCACCATACGCAGTCAAGTGTTCCGTTCCTTGTCTCAACTGTCAGTTTTAAATGTTCTTTTGTAGAACCCATTAGTTTTTTCTGTTTTAAAATAAGATTTCTTGAAACAAAAACCGGCGAAGGATTTGCCATTCCAAACGGCTCCAGTTTTGAAATTTCTTCAACAAGAGAAACATCAACATCGTCAATTGAAAGCTCCATATCAACATCAATGGATGGTGTAAGTTTTTGCCCGTTTAGCATTTCATCAACAGTTTTGTTAATTGCTTTTTTCACGGTTTCAAAAGATGCTTTTTCTTCCGAAAAGGAGCACCCGCCTGCCATCTGGTGTCCGCCAAAGCCGTCTAAATATTCTGAAATACCAGACAAAATATCGTAAATATTAAGTTCTTTAACCCCTCTTGCAGAACATCTGAAAGCTTTTGTCTCTTCATTGTAGTTCATTATAAAAGTCGGCTTATAATATTTTTCTACAAACTTGGAAGCTACAATTCCGATTATTCCTATATGCCAATCTTTAGAAAAAAGCACAATTGCGTTATCTCTGCTTTTTGAATTTCTCCATACTTCATCCGCTTCTGCAAAAGTTTGAGAACACATTTCTTGGCGAAGTTTATTAAAATTCTCAAGCGTAATTATAGCCATTTCAATTTCCTGCTTGTTTTCGGAAATCATAACTTTTACTGCTGCTTCAACATTGTCAATTCTTCCGGAAGCATTGATTCGAGGTGCTATTGTGAATGCTATTTGTTCCGCGGTAAGGCCGTTGTCTGTTCCGATACCTGCAACATCTAGCATTCTTTTTAACCCGTAATGTTTGCCTGCTGCAATCAATTCAAGCCCTTTTGTCACGAAATATCTGTTTTCGCCGATAAGCGGTACTAAATCGGCAATCGTGCCTACGGTTACAAAAGGCATAATTTCGTAAGAAAAATCCAGTTTATTGTATTTTTCAAGGACGCCCTGTGCAAGCTTAAATGCGACTCCGACTCCGGCCAGCGAAGTCAATGATTCAATCTGGTAAGGTGTAAGTTTTTCATCCAGCGCATTCATAGCTTTAGGATTAATAATTGCATAAGCAGGCGGAAGCTCGTCGGGTGCTTCGTGGTGGTCGGTTATTATAACATCGCGCCCGAAACTGTTTATAAATTTAACCTCTTCAACGCTGCTTATACCATTATCTACAGTAATTATAAGTTTCGGTTTCTTTTTTGTTAAAAGCTGAACAAGAGCTTTTGTGTTAAGCCCGTGCCCTTCAGCTTCTCTGTCCGGAATGTAAAAATCGACATTTCCGCCAAGATATGAAAATGTTTTCATCAATACGGAAGTTGAAGTAACACCATCTGCATCAAAATCGCCATAGATGAGGATGTTTTCTTTTTCATCAATAGCTTTCACAATTCTCTCGACTGCACGCGGCATGTCACAAAAAGCATTAGGGTGCATAAGAGTTATGCCCAGAGGATTTAAAAAATCTCTCTTAGCTTCTTCGCCTTTTATGCCCCTAACTTCTAGTAATCTGTCAATAATCGATTGATTATTGGAGCTCCTGCCCTCTTTTATTATCCATTCCTTTTTTATCAGCCCTGTACAAGACATGTCATTTTTTCCAATATTTCAACCGCTTTTTCTAATTGGACATCCTTCTTTGCTTCGGCGTCCTCCTGTGTTAATTCTACCACAACATCAGGAGTTATGCCTTTTTTGTTTATATCATTTCCGGAAGGTGTCAAATATCGCTGTATCGTAATATTCATGCCCGCTTCATCCGGCAGCTTATTAATTTCTTGGACAAGTCCTTTGCCGAAAGACTGCTCTCCCACAATTGTAGCTCTGTGGTTGTCTTTTAATGCCCCGCTAAGAATCTCGCTGGCAGAAGCAGAGCCTTTATTTATTAAAACAACAATAGGTTTATCCGTTACCTGCTGCATCCTTGCTCTTGTTGTAGTTTTATAACTGTCTCTGTCAACGGTACTTACGATAACTCCGCCTCTTAAGAGCATGTCTGAAATGTAAATCGCATTGGTAAGAAGTCCGCCCGGATTTGAACGCAAATCAATAATGAAACCTTTCATTCCGCTTGAATTATTTAGTATTGATTCAATTTCACCTGCAGCATTTTTGCTGATAAATGAACTTAATCTTATGTATTGAATATCATTAGGAATTTTTGTAGTTTCAAACGGAGGCTTGCATGAAACGGACTTAACTTCAATTTCGTCTCTTACTACGCTGTAAAGTTTATTTGGAACACCCTTTCTTTGTATAAGTAAAGTAACGGTTGTACCTTTTTCTCCTCTGATTTTATCAGCTGCAGCATCAATACTTATACCTTTAGTACTTTCTCCGTTGATTTCAAGGATTCTATCGTCAGCAAGAAGTCCCGCTCTTTCTGCCGGAGAATCCTCCAAAGGTGCTATGATAACTAGCTCGCCGTCTCTAAGTCCAATCTGTGTTCCGATACCTTTCAAAGAACCTTTAATTGATTGGGTTTCTTCAGAAAATTCTTTCGGGTCAAGAAAACGTGTATACGGATCATTTAAACTTGAGAGCATAGTTTCAATTGCAACATATGCATCTTCTTTTGTCTTTAATTTGTTCTGGTAGCGATAACGCCATTTATTCCAATCCTGTGAATTATTTGTAGGGTCATAATATTTTTTATTAACAATTTTCCAAACATCATCATATAATTCAGCAGGAGTTGCCGCAAATGTTGCTCCAGTGCCGAGCATTACCGCTGTCATTAACATTATACTTGCAAATCTTTTCATAAAATTTCACACTCCTCTTAAGTCAAAAGCGCTCTTAGTTATTATACTACACAAATATTTTTTTCTTTTCAAATATTTGCAGGATTTATTTGACAGAAGCGTAAATATATAGTAAAAAAATTGCTGAAATTTAAAAAACTAGTCGCTAAATGTCTTGAAGGTATTTTCAACGTTGTCCTGAATAACCTTCTTAACGGCATCCATTTCTGTTGAAAGGGCATTTTGTTCAGTATCAAGCTGTTTAAGTCTTAATTCCAGAGTTCTGTCCTCTTGTTGAATAATAGATGTCTGTGCATTGATATCAGCAATTGTTTTTTCATATTGTTCTTTTTTGTACATATATTCATTCATTGCATCCTGGTATGCCGCATCATCTGTAACCGTTTCGACATTCAATGAATAAACAACACTGTCATCATCAAATTTTACGGAAGTAAATCTTCCGTTACCGTCTGTTTCTAATAAAGCATGGTTAGTTTCTTCTATTTTTGTTTGAATATAAGATGCATTATAATACGCTAATTTATTTTGAATTTCTATTGGTTTTTCCGAATCGTGAGGAGTATTATAGCTGTTGTAAAAATCGCTTTCTGTTGTAAAATAAGTTTTTCCGTTCATTTCGAACGTATATATTCCTTGTCCGTTATATATTAAATTTCCTTTGTTGTCAAAGCTTAAATACTGGTTCATAGCGGAATCAGGACAATCTTTTAATATTTGTGCCAACTCTGCCGCTTGATCTTCCGTAAAACTTGTGAGTTCCGTAAGTTTACAATTGCCGACATATAATCCCGGCGCAGAAGAGTAATCTACCGGGTTTTCTAAATCATCCGGTATAAAGAAATGCCAGGTTCCTGAAGAATCCTGATAGCCGTACACGTTATCAGTTGTTAAAGCCCCGTCTTTTTCGGCCAGGCCGACAGCTTCTTCAAAGCTCCTGAGAGCTTCTTCAAAGCGGGTATCTTTTTCAACGTCTTCTATAGAATTATATGTATAAGATTCTTTGCCATCTGCAGTTGTTATTGTATAAGAATTATTAACCGGGTCAAAAGCTACTTCCGGATGCTGGTTATCAATATCTTGTAATTCATCCTTAAGGAAGAAATGCCAGGTTCCTGAAGCGTCCTGATATCCGTATACTTCTTCATCCGGTATTGCACCGGCATCGTATGCAAGTTCTTTTGCCGTTGCAAAGTCATTAAACTGTTTCTGCAGCTCTTCATCATTTTGTGTCTGTTCGGTAGTTATCTCATCATAACGTGCGGTAGAGCCGTCTGCATATTGAACATCATAATAAGAAAGCGGGTCAACCGGCTCAACGCTGTCAATTTCTTCCTGAAGGAAGAAATGCCATGTTCCTGAAGAGTCCTGATAGCCGTATACTTCACCTGCAGGAATTGCTCCGGCATCATAAGCAAGATCTCTTGCGGTTGCAAAGTCATTAAACTGATTGCGCAATTCTTCATCGCTGTCAGCCCTGTCTGTTGTTATTTCATCTGCATTTACTTCAGTTCCGTCATTCAGGGTGACTCTGTTAGAAGGTCCGTATTTTAAAACCGCAGAAGGATCTATGTAACCTTTTTCAACTACATCATTATCTTCTATGTGTACCTGCGGATTTTCCAGCAGTTTTTGAGAGCCGGTGTAAATATCCGCATAATAGTAATGATTTACAATGTAGTTGTAATTAGGATCAGCAGTAGATAATTGCTGCCAGCTGTCTAATACGGATTCATTTTCTCCGTCAGAGAAAGAATACTGAATTTCTGTATAATCAGTGGTTTTAGGGGCATTCGGAACTTCCAGGTCAAGCAATCTGTTAAATAAATTCGCACTTTGGTTGGCCAGCGCCGTTCTTGCCTGGTTAATCTGCTGCCCTTCCCATTCGCAATTTGTTTTTCTTGCTGTTAGTGCTAAATACCTTGCCTGTGATGCTGCCATTCCCATCGCGGAAATCTCCTATATTTTTACCTTAATTTGGTTTTAATGCCATTTTTAATAAAGTCAATAAATAAAACGGCTTAATTCTACATTAACTTGAAATTCAGAATAAAAAATCATCTGTTTGGGGTAAAGACTAATTTTTGAAAAATCTTTTATTCTTGCGAGACTTGTCTTTTTGATGTAATATTAACTGTATGAGAAAACAGGTTATCGCTTATTTACACACACACTGGGACAGAGAATGGTATAGAGAGTTTGAGGTTTTCAGACTGCGCTTATTAAGAGTGTTTGACAATGTTCTCGATCTGCTTTCAAAGAACCGGATACCCTGTTTTTATTTTGACGGGCAGACAAGCGCATTAGATGATTATCTTGAAATGAGACCCGAAAACAGAGATCTTATCTTAACTCTAATCAAACAGAAAAAGCTCTTTATAGGGCCGTTCTATTGCCTTATAGATGAGTTTTTAACAGATAAAACAGTTTTCTCAAAGAATCTTGAAATCGGGCTAAAAGAAGCGCAAAAATACGGCTGTAAAGATTTTATCGGATATTTAGCCGACACCTTCGGACATTCTCAAAATATCCCTGATATATTAAGGGATTTCGGTATTGATAAATGTATTGTCTGGAGAGGGTGCGGAGATTTTCCGTCAGAATTTTCGTGGTGCGGAATGGATACGGTTAATCTTGTAAGAGGCTATTTTAATGATATATTCTCAATAAAAGCGCCGGTGGAAAAGAAAGCAGAACTTTTAAAAAGCAACTTAGATAAAATTGCCGCAAAATCAGGAAATGTTCTTTTGCTTCCGATAGGTGCAGATCATCTGGGAGTTGAAACTGATATTGATGATCAAATTAAAGCTGTTAATGAACTTTTGAAAAATGATTATTATATTAGATTGGGGTCGCCTTTTGATTACTTCAAAAGGGTTGAAAACCGTTTCAAAGAATTTGAATGGAATGACGAAATCAGGGACAATTCAAAGACTTTCACGCTTCAAGGGTGTTATTCTTCAAGGCTTGACTTGAAAAGAGAAAATGTAGAATGTACTTATATTCTTGATTTAGCTTCACGATTCGTAAAACAGCAAAGAGAAACGGCGTATGATACAACTCTTGAATACGCTTATAAAATGCTTATTCAAAATCAGGCCCACGATAGTATTTGCGGGTGCTCTACAGATGATGTTCATTCTGAAAACCTAATCCGGTATAAAAAGATTAAGCAAATAGCAAATACTATTATTGATGAATTAAAATTTAAAAACCACTTTGAAGAAAAGAAAATTATAAATCTCTCGGACAGGTATTTTTCGGGAGTTGTCGAGTTTAAATCTTCACAAATTGTTGACGGGTATGACAAAATAGATTTCAAAAAAGGATTTGATAAATATTTGCTCACTGATACCCAACGAATTCCTGTGACAGAGGATTATACAAATATTTACACATATCTGGCAAATGTTGAGAATTTAAAACCGGGGGAAGTTGAATTTCTTATGCCGGCAATAAGTCCGTCTGACTTGAAACTAACAAATAATTCCATAGAAAATTCATTTATGCGATTAAGTGTGGAAAAAGGGCGTATTTTTATAAACGGGATAGAGTTTGCGCTTATTGATTTTGCAGATCTCGGAGATAGTTATAATTTTGGACCAAAACCAGATGATAACGGTACTGTTCTAAAGGTTATACGAACAAAACCGGTATTAAACACCACTTCAAGAATTGCCCTAAAAATAGATTTTGAAGGTGCCTGGGATGTAATTTCGCTCGTCGTAAGCCTTGATAAAAATTCCGCATATCTGCATTTTAAATTCGACTGGATTAATTCACAAAAAAATCACCTGTTAACAGCTTCTTTCATCCTGAAAAATTCTATTAGAGAAGTTTTTTCAGAAGATATGAATCTTTTAATCAAGCGTAACTTTGATTCTGATTATGACATAAGAAAAAATCTTCCGACAGAGAGAGGTATTGAAGTTAAAAATAATACAGCGCCTATGCAGAGAGGTTTTTTGATTGATGAAGAAGGAAATAACTTAGGTGTAATAACAAAAGGTTTAACTCAATACGAAGTTTTTCAAAATAAAATATACCTGCCGCTTCTCAGAGCAACCGGAGTTATTTCAAACCCTCAGAATCCTGCAAGGACAACACCTGCAGGGCCGCCGATTGAAGTAAATTCACTTCAGCTAATAGGAAAAAATACGGCTGAATTTTATGTGTTTTTCGGAAACCATAATGCTTTTAATGATGTATTAAATCAGGTTTATAATTATATTATTGTTTGATAAAATACAAGTCTTGAAAATTTACCCCATGCATTTCAAGCGAGTCAATAACTGTTCCCGCATATGATTTAAAGACAGAATTGTAATTCTTAAGTGCTATTTCTATTGCAGATTTGTTTTCATTCTCATTTAGTATTATGGAACTGTCTTGAATACCTTTTATAATTTTGGGAACATTCCCATAAGTTGCTCTGCCGTATTTTTTTGCCGCAACTGCTTTTACATATTTCATCTCAAAGCATAGCAGACCAACTTTCATTCCCAGGCTGTCATCTTTTGCGCATGCATTTCTTAATTCTTTTGCAGATTTGTACTTTAGTACATATTCGCCATTATCATTTTTGATAAAGTTACCGTCTTTATCTTTTTCGTACAAAATATCATTCAAAAGTTCTTCATTCATTGATTTATAAATATCGTGCCAGCTTCCCTTTGCGCCGGGGAAAAAATCCCGCACTGAAACTTCTACAATTTGCATAGGCCCTGCACCGTTAATAGAGTTTATATTTTTATTAAATTTTCCGTTCGTTTCCTGTCCGATTATTGATATTAACAAAGCTACCGGAATATTGTATTCTTTTGCAATCATGTCAGCTTTTTCAGCCCAGTACTTTATGTCCTCCGGAGACAATTTTACATTTCTGGTTTCGGCTTCTTTGATAATCATATCAGACGTGTTTTGCAGCGGTGTTTCAGCTTCTTCTTTTGCATTTGTTTTTGCTTTTGAAGGTATTGCTTTCATTGGAATAACATCTTTTCTTGTGTCAGGTATAGCATCTTGTGCTGCTGTATATTGTTCCGTAAATATAGAATTCTTAGAATCAAAAAACTTTGTTTTAGACTTTGTTAATTTTAAAAATAAACTCACTTCATCACATGATGAAGTTTTTTCTAAAACCCCATTACCATCTTTGTCGCACAGCTTTGCAAATAGCTGCTGCATAAAAGGAAGATCTTTTATATTTATCTTATCAGACATACTATAAAATCCTTTCAATTTATATATCGGCAAGCAGAATAAAAACTTTAGAAATTATTGAAAAATATTTACAAAATTTTACAAAAAGAGGATTGGAAAGTTGCTGAAAATTGGTATACAGTGGCGGGAGCCGCATAGCGGCTCCCGCCACTGTATACTTTTGATTTCTGAAAACTAAAAAAAGAACCCCATTTAGAGGTTCTTTTTAAAAAGGTTTTGTTTGATTCAATTTGGCTCGAAGTTCCCTAAACCTTGCAATATCTTCCTGAGTTTTAGGGGATTCTCTAAATAATGCCTGAGATGTAGGATGAACCATTCTGATTGAATCCATATGAACTTCCAAGAATTCATACCGTTTTGGCGGCTGATTTGAATTCTTAGCATAAATTTCGACATTAACAACTGCTAAAAATCTTCTGTCTTTATCATTTAACAATTCTGTTAACTGCCTGTTTGCCGCAACATTATTGGATACATAAACAGTACCTTTGATGTCATCCGTATCAGTTAAAATAATTACTTCTATAGGTATCATATCTTTATTTGGCATCGATTTTCCTCTCTTAATATATATAAATTTTATAATATTTTACGGTGAATGTCTAGTGGTGGTACCTTTAGTGATTACGTTTTTTTACTCTTACTCCTTCAACTTCGTGTACATCTTCCGTAACCAAAAACGCTCTGGGGTCTATCGTATGGACAAGCTCTTTTAATCTTGGCATTTCAAACTTATTTACAACACAATATGTCTGAATTTTTTCTTGCCTTGAGTACCCGCCCATAGCCTTCATATAAGTCACACTTACATCAAGATCCTTCATAATGGCATTTCCGATTTCTTTGTAATAATCGGAAATAATTCGTACAGACTTAGCCTTGTCTAAACCTTCAAGAACAGAGTCTATAACTTTGGAGGCGATGTAGTAAGTAAGAATTGAATATAAAGCTCTGTCCCAGCCGTAAAGGAAGCCTGCCCCCATATATACAAAAAGATTTATCCCCATCAATAGCTCACCGACAGATATAAATTTTAATTTTTTGGAAAGTGTTATAGAAACCATTTCAGTTCCGTCAAGAGAAGCGTTGTTTCGGAGGATTAATCCGACCCCGAATCCGATGATAATACCGCCAAATACAGTTGCCAATAATAAATCTTCGGTAGCCTGCCTTCCGTGCAGTACGTGTGTTGCTACCGCTAACATACCTGTTGCAAAAAAAGTTTGGATTACAAATTTTTTCCCGATATTTTTTAATGCCATAAGCATAAAAGGAATATTTATACAAAAAATCAATGTACCGAGATTGAATTTTGTTAAAGATGCTATCATCATTGATACACCGACAACTCCGCCGTCTATAATTTTATTTGGCAGTAAAAATAATTCAATTCCTACAGCAAATATAAAAGCTCCTATTGTCAGAAAAAATGCTTTTGAAATAATTTCTCTTGCTATATCATACTTAGTTTTTATTATAGGTTCCGGCTCTCTTTTCTTTTTACAAAAGAACATTTACTTATTTATTCCCCTCAATATATCAAAAATATTTTTATGTTTTTCGTGATTATCTTCTTTTGGTTTAATGCCTAAAATTGATTCCAAATCTGTTTTTAAAGTCATTAAATCTTCGTATTTTTTTAGAATTCCGTCCATAGTAACTGAAACATCGCCGGTCTCTTCAGATACAACCAGACAAGCAGCATCGGAAACTTCGGACATTCCTATTGCCGCTCTGTGCCTTGTACCGTATTTCCAGCTTAATTTAGGATCTTCTGTTAATGGCAGTAAAACACCGGCTGAGTGGATTCTGTTATTTTCAATTACCATTGCGCCGTCGTGAAGCGGAGTATTTGGATGGAATATTGTTAAAATCAATTCTGTTGATATCAATGCATCTATTTTAGTTCCGACATCTGAGTAGATTCCTGTACTCATTTCCTTTTGAAAAACTATTAAAGCTCCGGTTTTAGTTTTGGTCATATATTTAACTGCTTCAATAATTTCTTTGATAACATCAACCTCGTTTGTATCTCCTGAGTTATTCTGGTGAGATGAAAAAATTGCTTTCCTGATAAATCCCGGCTGGCCTAAATAGCCTAAAAGCCTTCTCAATTCCGGTTGGAAAATCACAATCAAACTAAGAGAGATTAAAGTAACAAGAGATTTTAAAAATACACCTAAAATTCTTAAATCTATCAAAATAAGAATTTCGCTAAAAATCCAGGCAAAAATAAGAAAAAATAAACCTTTTACAAGTTTTTCCGATTGTGTATTCCTGATAAATTTTTGATAAAAAACCAATAAAATTCCAACGATAAAAGCAATTTCAAGTATATTAATCCAATTTAAAGACCACTGAAGCGGACTTATAACATCTTGAATTAAAGAAATCAGCGCATCAATCATATTTTCTCAACCTATCGGGAATGTTATCGTGTGATATGAGATTATCCAATGTCTCTCTATATACTATAATATCAGAATGTGAATTATTTACAAGTACCATAGCAGGTTTTTCTACCCGGTTGTAGTTGGAAGCCATAGAGTAATTATAAGCTCCGGTGTTGAAAATGCAAATAATGTCGCCGGCTTCCAACTTAGGGAGTGATATTTCGCTGATTAGTATGTCGCCGCTCTCACAATATCGGCCGGCAATTGTAACAGTTTCTTTTTCCGTATAATTGATTTTGTTTACAACCTGCGCAGTATATTCCGCCTGATACATACTTGGTCTTGGGTTGTCAGCCATACCGCCGTCTACGGCAACGTATTTTTTCCCGTTTGAGGTTGTTTTAGAGCTTCCTGCTGTATATAAAGTAACTCCTGCCGTAGAAACTATACTTCTTCCAGGCTCAATGTAAATAGTAGGAATTTCGGTTGAGTATTTATGCATTGCATCCGTGACGGCTTTTGCAAGTTCTTCTATAGAAGGCGGAGTGTCGTTATTTGTATATTTGACGCCTAATCCGCCGCCAATGTTCATTTCATTAAGCTTCAGACCGAATTTATTATTTATTCGAGAAATTTCTCGTACAAGAATATCCACTTCGTCATGGTAGGATTGAAGCTCAAAAATCTGCGAACCAATATGAGCGTGGAGTCCTTTGATATTTAAGTTTTTGTATCTTTCAATTATTAAAGATATTATGTCATCAATCTGAGAAAGATCAAAACCAAACTTGGAGTCAATTTGCCCGGTTTGTATATAGTTGTGGGTATGGCACTCTATTCCGGGCGTTATTCTTAGCAGAATATCTGCCGTAACCTTTTTTTGAGCAGCAATTCTGTTGAGCATCTCCGCTTCATGGAAATTATCTACAGAGAATCTACCGACTTTATAATTAAGAGCCAATTCCAGTTCCGAAGCAGATTTATTATTTCCGTTAAACAGTACATGTGACATATCGACTCCGGCTTTGTATACAGTGTAAATTTCTCCTGCTGAAACGGTATCAAAACCAAACCCTTCTTCATCTAATATTCTTGTGATGGCTCCTGTGCATAAAGCTTTTGATGCGTACATCATTTTTATATTTTTATAGTTAGAGAAAGCAGACTTATATTCTTTACATATTGTGCGCAGAGTTTGTTCATCAATGACATAAAGCGGGGTGCCGTATTTTTTTGCAAGTTCTTTTAAATCGCAGCCGCCAATGGTTAAATTTTCTTTTTCTTCAGTAGTAATTGGTTTAATACCTTGGTTTATACTCATATCTGCCCCTTATAATTTATTAATTATTTTAACAAAACAACCAAAGATTTACAATAACAGGAAAGACTAATGAATATTGAAACTTAGATATTATAACTAAATGTAACAAAATGTAAAAAGCAAATAAAAAATGTTATAAAACTCTAAAAATGTGGCATAGATATAATATAATAATCAAAGGATATGATTAGCGATGTCGTTTAAAGAAGAAGAAATAGTATTAGAGCAAACCACATTATACCCGGGTCTTGAAAGCAGCCCTGCTGAAGCAATGCGTTAAAAAAAAGGGGAGGGGGGGGGAACCCTCTTATAGTACTGGTTTTGGGCGTTTATGTAGAGTTGAGAAGTTTAGAAGTTTAGGAGTTGAGAAAAAAGGGCTTCAAAATCTTTCCCCTCGTCCCTTGTGGGAGAACGGATTTTTGGCAGGGCTTCAAATTTCTTCCCTCGCCCCTTTGGGGGGAGAGGGGAAATGACCAACCAGCCCAATACATTTCCCCCCCCCCTCCTTGCAATAATGTGTTTTTTACCTACACTTCCAGATAAGTCTAAAATATTAAAAAAAAATAAACTTTACCCCTTTATCGGATTTGATACCATATAATTGTTGTATAATAATATTTGGTAAGGGGGGAATCTTATGAAAAATCCATTTAAAGGAGCAAACGAAGAAACTAATAATACTGATAATACCACTTTGGAAGATAATTCCGGTATTGAAAAAGAAGTTAAAGCTGATGAAGAAATTTTGGCAGCCGAAAATACAGAAACAGTGGAAAATTTAAATACAGAGGTTAAAAGTGAAGAAAAAAATCCGCTGCAGGATAAGTACGATACATTAAATAACCAATACATCAGATTAGCGGCTGATTTTGATAATTACAGAAAACGCCATGAACAGGAAAGAGAAGCTCTTCTAAAATACGGAGCAGAAAATACTTTGAAGAAAATGATAGAAGTGCTCGATAATTTTGAACGCGGTTTGAAAGCTATAGAAACCGTCGAGGACTGCGAAAAGGTTAAAGAGTGTTATAATTTGGCGTATAAAAATTTTACAGACGTTTTAACAAAAGCCGGACTGGAATCTATAAAAGCTGAGGGCGAAACTTTTGATCCGAATTTTCATGAAGCAGTAATGCAAACGCCTACTTCTGAAAAACCGGAACATACAATAATTACAGAACTCCAAAAAGGATATATGTTGGGCGACAAAGTTTTACGCCCTGCTCTTGTAAACGTCGCAGTAGCCGAGTAAATGCAATAAAAGGGAAATTGAATAGCAATGAGTGATTATTATGAAATATTAGGTGTAGATAGGAATGCTACCAAAGATGAAATAAAGAGCGCCTTTAGAAAAATGGCCAGAAAGTGGCATCCGGATGTAAATAAAGCGCCGGAGGCGGAAGCAAAATTTAAGGAGCTTGGTAAAGCTTATGAAACATTAATTGATGATGACAAACGCGCCACATATGACAGATTTGGCGAGGATGGATTAAAGAATGCCGGATTTAATACCCAAGGCCCGTTTGCCGGCGGTTTTGGAGATTTGGACGAAGTATTTAATTCCTTCTTTGGCGGTTTCGGTTTCGGAGGAAGCGGGCGCAGGGCTGACCCTAATGCACCAAAACGCGGCGATGATTTAAGATTAGACATTGAAATTGAATTTGAACAGGCGGTTTTTGGCATGACAAAGGAAATTACAATTGACCATCTTGAAACCTGCCATTCCTGCAACGGTACTGGAGCAAAAGAGGGTGCTAAACCTGAGACATGCAAAACCTGCGGTGGTACTGGCTCTATACAACAAACTACAAGAACTGTTCTTGGACATTTTACGCAGATTGTTACATGCCCGCATTGTCATGGTAAAGGTACTGTAATTTCTGATCCTTGTCCGGATTGTCATGGCGAAGGCCGTCAAACATCAGAAAAGAAAATAGAATTAAAAATCCCTGCTGGTGTAGATAACGGCTCCCGTATGCGTCTTTCGCATGAAGGCGATGCCGGTGTAAATGGCGGTATTGCGGGTGATTTATATGTCGTTGTACATGTAAAACCTTCTTTATATTTTAAAAGAGATGGTATTAATGTTTACACTAAGCTGGAAATTTCTCCCGCTCAGGCGGTTTTGGGCGATACAGTTACAATAAAAACTCTGGATGGAGAGCGTGATGTTTCTATTCCGTCAGGAATACAAAACGGTGAATCTATAAAAATTCGCGGTGCAGGTGTGCCAAATATTTCAAAACCGTCGCTCAGAGGAGAACATGTTGTAGTTGTAAGTGTTAAAACTCCTACTCATATTTCAAATGAAGAAAAAATCTTATATCAAAAACTGTATGAAATTCAGGCAGGACGCAAAGCCAAAGGCTCTGTAAAAGAACGCATAAAAGGTGTTTTTAAATAAAGAAAATTTATGGTAAAATATCTATGTAAGTACGCTTTGGAGAGATGATGCGCAAGCTTTTTATACTTTTTGTAATTTTGTTATTCGGAACAACGGCTTCTTTTGCCGCAAAAATCCCTGACGGGGTTCGTGATTATATTTTACAAAAAGTACCCCAGGCTGATATTAGATTTGACGGAGTTATAATATTCCCTGATAATACAATATATCTTCCGCTCTATCCGTCGCTTTTTTCTGATGTAACTAAAATACAGATAAAAGAATCATATCCGGCAAAACAGGATTTGAAACAAGAACCGGATGTAGTTATTTTTAATAATGATTTTGTACTCTTAAAAGTTTTAACTGACGGCGAAGGGCATAAAACAGTTTTACACATGCCAAATCCGCCTTTACAGGTACGTACGGGGCTGCTCCCGCAAGACATGCTGGTGCCAAGCGGATTAATTATTCCTGAAAATATTAAAGGAATCATAGGTAATTTAAAAATTGATACAAAAAATGAAGATATGATTCGTATCGAAAATAAAGATTCCTATGAAGATTTTCTTATGGAATCAGAGCCTGCGCAGCAGCAAAGTCTGGTTCCGCAGCTTAAAAACAAGGTTATCTTTGTAACAACAAATTATTCTAAAAACATTCAAGTTATTACTCCGCCAAAAGCGGCACCTGACTATTCATTAGCACAAAAATCTATTCCGATAGATGTTAAGGCTGTGAAAAACGGAAAATTTTTACTTGTAACAACTTATGACAGACCTTTTGTGGATGTTATATCCGTAGCGGATTCCAGATTTATTAAACAAATAAATGTATCTTCTAATCCTGAAGAAATATTACTGGATGAAGAAAATAACAGAGCTTACGTTACTTCCCCGACAGCTTCAACGATTTTTGTAATAGATTTAAACACAATGTCGCTCATCCAAAAAATTAAAATAAACGGTTATTGTGAAAAATTATTATTAAGTGATGATAAGTTATTTTATGTGGATAAATTGAAAAACGAAATCTGGGCAATTGAACTAAAAAAACAATATGAACTGAAAGATATAGGTTTATTCCCTAATGTTTCCGCCCTTGCTTTTGCTAATAACAAGTTATATATTTCAAGCAGAACAAAGAGTCGTGTTGCAATTATAGATTATTCAACTCTAGGCTTAATCAACGAATTTACAACCGTAAATAAGCCTGTTGCGATGTTAAAGCAAGATAAGTTTATTTACGTTCTCGGAGCACAGAATAATGAAATTCAAAAAATAAACTCTGATAATGATCAGGTGCTAGATGTAATAACTATTGGTACAAATGGCTTTTCGTCAGGCATGGAACGCATTGAAAATTCTTCACTAGCCGTAATAACGGATGTAAAAAATAATCAGTATTCTATTTTTGATTTATCAAAGGGAAAAGTTTTGAAAACTTATACAACAAATGTTCCTATCAAAGATGTTATTATAACAAATAAAGTCGACTTGTTTGAGTAGAAAAGGCAACAATGGATATATTATTTGATGAAATCACTGCTAAGGTATTGAACGATTTAGAAAAAACGCAGAAAGACTTTTGGAATATTCCCAGGACTACAGGTATACTTCTGAACATGTTTATAAAAATGATGAACGCTAAAAGTGCGCTTGAAATCGGAACTTCAAACGGCTATTCGGGATTATGGCTGGCAAAAGCTCTGCAAAAAACAGGCGGGCGGCTTACAACCATAGAGTACTATGATAAGCGCCAGAGTATAGCTGTAGATAATTTTAAGCGTTGCGGTGTTATGGAGCTGATAAGACCTCTCCAGGGTTCAGCTTGTGATATTTTAGAACTTTTGGATGAACATGAGAAATTTGATTTTGTATTTATTGATGCAAATAAACGCGAATATGTAAAATATTTTGAATTAATTAAACCCCACTTAACCTCTAAAGCAATGATTGTTGCCGACAATATAACTTCTCATGCTGAAAAAGTTCAATCTTTTATAGATGCTATAGATGCTGATGATGATTTTCAATATGCAATAGTTGACGTTCCGGGCGGAATTTTAACTGCTTACAAAAACTAAAAAAAAACTTCTCGAAAGAGAAGCTAGGAAAATTAGTTAGGAAGGGATTTAGGGATTAAATCTTTATATAATTTACATCTTACATATATATAAAGTATATATTAATTTGCTAATTTCACATTGTTTTAAATTTGTTACAAAAGTTTACAATATAATAGTTTTGTAAATTTTTGTAAACTTTTCCTTATTTTATTAAAGTTTTGAAACAAAAATGCCGTAATAAGTATTACAAGGGAAAAATATAAAGGACAAGTACACAAAAATGGGAATGGCAGCATCACAAGCTAGATTACTGACGCTAACAAGCAGACTCCATGATGTTGAGTATAAGGCTCAAAACATTGAGAGTCAAAAAATCTCGCTTGCAACTCAGAAAGATGAGTTGTATCAAAATTATTGTGATGCTCTGGATGCAAAGAAGATTCAGGTTGCCTTTAATAATGGTGACGGTACACAAAACTTTGTTGACGCATCTTTCGCAACAATGTGTACATATAATGAAAATAGATTGGCGCAGTATTCATTGATAGACTCAAAAACAGGAAAGGTTATTGTTAGTGCTGATACTGCAGCAATGTACGAGGATTTTAATACAGATAAATACGCGTTTGCGTTTGCAATGTTGGGTATGGATGGTGATTTTGGCTGGGACGATCCGACTCTTTCCGAAGGAGACCGCTCTAGTATGGGTACTGATATTGGTATTGGTACAGCTCAGACAGATTACGGTAATGGTGAAGGCCAGGCTGCAAACGGGCTTTATAACTTATATATGACTGATGTAGAGAGAATTGTTTATAACCAGCATTCGACTGATGATAAACTTCAGAAAGCATATACAGCTCTGGAAGAAGCTTGTAATTCCGACTCGACTTCTACGAGTGAACAAAAAGATGCTTTGGAAAATTTCAGAGAAGTTCTTTATGATAATTATGGAAGTGAAATTTACAAGTACATGCGATTAAATAAAAGTGATGATATGAATACTGATCCGGAATCGGCTACAGCAGATTTTAACAACGAATATCCTGAGGAATTTCCGCAGTCTGAATTTAATTATTATGTAAATTTATTTGAGCAGATTCAGGCTGCCGGCGGTTGTCAGGAAATTGATCCTCAATATGAAGGCGGTGACGAGGGTAATGAATGGCTCAATAATATGGTAAATTCCGGTCGTGTTACGATTGAAGTTTACAACAATAACAAAAAAGAATGGCAGGAAACAAGCATTGCAACAAGTACAAATGCAAATTACCTGCAAGAAGTACAGGATGAAGCTGATTTAAAGAAAGCAGAAGCAGAATACGAATATGAATTAGATAAGATTAATGCAAAAGATACCAAGTTTGACCAAGATTTAAGCAAATTAGAAACTGAACGAACATCTATTACTACAGAAATGGAGTCTATTCAAAAAGTAAGAGATGATAACATAGAGAGAACGTTTGGTATATTCAGTTAGGTGCTGAAATTGTAATACAGATAAGTTTTCCCTTCCCTTTTTCCCTTTTTTTGCCACTTGAAAAAGTGGTTTTTTATTGTTTATTTATTTTGAACTCCAGATTCTTAAGACGCAATTGAATATCTTCCGAGAGTTTACGGTTAATTGAGAGCAAATCTCCTATTACAGCAATTATTGCTAATTGTACTCCGGATATTAAAAACATTGCTGCAAATATTAGCGATTGAACATGTCCGTTGCCAAAACCCTGCAAGTAGAAATATAAAAATCTAAAAACAAGAATAATACCTAATGCGGCCAGAATAGCAGCTATTGATATAAAAAAACGAAAAGGTCTATAGACAATAAACATCCTAATAGTAGTTTTCATTGATTTGTACATATAGTCAAAAATATTTTTTACGAGCTTAGAATCTCTCAGCTTTTCATTAACTCTTATTGGAACAGACATCAGTTTTAAGCCTTTTGCATTAGCTTGCAAAAGGGTTTCCATCGTATAAGTATAGTTATCAAATATATTTATCCTCATAGCAGCGTGTTTAGAAAATGCTCTGAATCCGCTTGGAGCATCTTCTATGGGCGTAGATGAGAATAGTTTTAAAGCCGCAGAACCTATCTTTTGCAGAATTTTCTTTAGTGCGGAAAATTCTTTGATTGAAAAAATATCCCTCGCTCCGACTACTATATCTGCTTTGCCTTCGAGTATCGGTATTATTAATTTTTCAATATCTGCAGCGCAATATTGATTATCTGCGTCGGTATTTACGATTATATCAGCTCCCATTTTTAAAGCTTCATTTAAACCGCAGCGAAAAGCGTTTGCCAGGCCTTTATTTGGCATTATATCCAATACATGTGCGCCCCAATTTCTGGCTATTTCTGCGGACTTATCTGTTGAACCGTCATTAATGACAAGCACCTGAATATTATCAATGCCCTTAATTTCTGCCGGCAATTCATTTAATGTTGTGAGCAGAGTCTCTTCTTCATTATAACAAGGTATTTGAATAATAAGTTTTGTCATGTAAAATTATTATATATAAATTGAGGGAGCAGGTAAAGAGTGTTTTATATAATTATATTAGGTTTACTGTTGAGGATATCAAATATTGTTAAACCTGAAGGTATGTGGAATGATGAATATGTAAGTTGGTATGTTTCTACAGCTCCGCTTTTTAACGGCTTTTGGGAAGAAGTTGTTAAACAGTGTCATATGCCGCTTTATTATTTATATCTCAAGCCTTTTGTAAATTTTTCGGATACAATTTTAAGATTTACTTCTGTTTTACCGGGGATTTTGTCTATTCCTGTAATGTATTTGATAGGAAAAGAGTATTCTAAAAAAGCCGGATATTATGCCGCAATTATAACTTCTATACTTTCATTTTTGGTTTATTATTCTCAGGAAATCAGATTTTATTCACTCTTATTCTTATTTTCGTCACTATCATTATTATTTACAATAAAATATTTGAAACAGAGTAATTGGCTGAATCTTTCAGGTTATATTATTTCAAATGTTCTCATTCTTTCTACGCATATTATAGGCGCAATATATGTATTTTTTTCTATATTGTATTTGGTGTTAAAAAAAAGAAAAATTACATTTGCAGTAATATTAATGCTGCTTACAACAATAGCTTTTTTGAGATTACCGGTTAATTTTATAAGAATGCTTCCCGCATCCCAGTGGTGGGGACACTTTTCTTATACTAATATATTATTTTTGTTTAGTGATTATTTTTCTCCGATACTTACCAATAATATAACGGCGCCGCCGGTATTTTTCTATAATAAAGCACTTGTATTATGGTTAACAGTACCGACTTTAATAGCATTAGCCGGGATAGCAGCCGGTATTAAAAGGGATTTGTTATTTGTTGCATTATCTACAATAGTTGTTATGTCTGTCATAGCGGCTGGCGGAGTTCTTGTATTTATTACCAAATATACAATAGAAATCTTACCGATTTTTATACTTTTTGCAGCACTTGGTTTTGAAAGATTGAAAAAAAGCGGGCTTATATTGTTAGTCTTGTTTGTTTTTTGCCATTTGGCTGCGTATTCAACACCTTATTATGTAACAAAGTTAAAACGATATGAAGGGCATAAAATTGTAGGAGATATATTGAATAAACAAAATTCTCAAAATGTAATTTTTACATATTATGAGCCAAATCGGTTTTACAGATATGCTGACATAAAAGATAAAAAACTTTATTATATAAGCAAAAGTAATCGACATATTTATATTGATAATCCGGCAGAAATTTTTTCCAAAATCCCTGTTGGCGAGAGTGTATCGGTTGTATTTCTTGATAGTGTAAGTCTTTTTGATGACAAGTTTTTGGAAGCAAACAAAAATAATTCACAAATACCGGAAATGTTTATTACTTTTTCGAAAGTAAAAAATTCACTGATAAAATTTATGGATGCGAATTGCAAAGATTATGAAGTAGATAATTCCGGCTATTGGACAGTAATAAAAGGAACAAGGTATAAATAACTTTACAAAAGACTTGACATATGTTCATGGTTTTGATACCTTGTTTATATAATCGCAGACAGTTAGTATCCTTTTGTTAGGATTTAATCTGAAAAGGCTAGCCGAGATTACACAGGGCGGTTGATTTTTAGACAGAATTATTCAAGTCAAAGATAATTAAGCCGCAAAAATTCTTAAATATAAATAGCTTAAGATTGTGTAGGTTTTGCGATTAAAAAGATTGCAAAATCTTTTTAGTATACAAAGGTTCCATATGAGCCGGAAGTAGAATTTAATTCAAAAGGTCGAACGGAAATATAATCCGAAAATTATATAAAACTCTAAAGAGTATGTAAAAAGGAGCAAAAAATGTCAACAAAAGCTTTCAAAGAAGATAAGGTAGCACTTATCAAAGAAAAAATCGATAAAGCGCAAGTTGCAATTGTTACCGATTATAAAGGGTTATCTGTAGAAGAAATAACCAAATTAAGACGCGCTATCCAAAAAGACGGCGGTGATTATATGGTTACTAAGAATACCCTTGCAAAAATCGCTATACAAGGCACTCCTTATGAAGTGTTAGCTGATGTATTAAAAGGACCGATTGCAATCGCATTTGGCTTTACTGATCAGGTAGCACCTGCTAAGGCTTTATCACAATTTATTAAAGATACTAAGAAAGGTGAAATACTTGCCGCAGCAATGGATGGGCAGTTGATGTCCGCAGCTGAAGCAAAAGCCCTTGCAGATCTTCCTTCAAGAGAAGAACTCTATGCAAAAATGCTTGGGTGTATCAATTCACCGGCTTCCGGTATCGCAAATTCAGTCAATGCAGTTATGTCATCTCTTGTCAGAGCTGTTGCGGCTGTTAGAGATCAAAAATCTGCATAAAGAAGTAATTTGTTTTAGCAGGTTTATAAGCTGTTAATTTATGATTACTCAAAAGCAAACGTATTACAACTTAAATAAAATAAAAGGAGAAAAATAATGAGTATTGAAGCAATTTTAGAATCAATTGAAAAGTTAACTTTATTAGAAGCTGCTGAATTAGTTAAAGCTATGGAAGAAAAATTCGGTGTATCTGCTGCTGCTCCTGTAGCTGTTGCTGCTGCTCCTGCTGCAGCTGCTGCTCCTGCAGAAGATGCTGATGCTGCTGTAAACGTAGTTTTAGCTTCAGTTCCTGCTGATAAGAAAATCGCAGTTCTTAAAGAAGTAAGAGCTATTACAGGTCTTGGCTTGAAAGAAGCTAAAGATTTAGTAGAAGCTGCTCCAAAAGCTGTTAAGGAAGGCATTAAAAAAGATGAAGCAGAAGCTCTCAAGAAACAACTTGAAGCTGCTGGTGCTACTGTTGAAATCAAGTAGTTTGACATTATTAACAAAATATCCGGCTGCGGCATATATGCCGCAGCCGGATATTTTTTATAAGTGAAAATTATTTTTTCTTAATTATCATAAAAGATTTTAAAGCCCTGCCGGAACCATCTTCATTTTGCTTGGATACAACCGCTATTTTTTTGTAGTTTAAAGAAGTAGAACTCCCGCCGTCAAAAGCCATAGCGCTATCAAGTTTGTAGCTTGCACATAAATCTCTTGCTTCATATATATCCATAGGATGTTCATCTGTTACAATGAAAATATGAACCTCTTGCTCCCCGCCTTCAAGAGTTTTTAAGCCTATTAATGTTCTTGCGGTTTTATGTAAAACCGATGCAGATTCTCTTATGATATTCCCGTCTTTGTCTTTAACAACAAAAAACTCCTCTTCTAGACGTAAATTAGGCAGAAGCTGCGGTCCGCCTTGTGCAGAAGTCTGTATAGAGCATAGAAAATCAACTTTTGAATTGTGTTGAGCTATTTCATATTTAAATTTGCTGTCACAATCAAGAATTCTAAATTCCGTTCTGTTCAGAATTTTTTTCATGTTTTGACGCAAAACAGGATTTGATTGAAAACTCTCGTTAAAAATCGGATCTTCTACAGTTTGTGACTCATTTACTATGTATGACATTGATTTTTGGTTCTTTGGGTCAAAAAAACCTGTGTTTATAGTAAGAAGCGAACCGGACTTATTGTGAGCTTCTTGATTAGTAATAAGAGTTGGTGAAGATACAAACTGAATTTGTTTTTTTATCTTATCACCGGATAGCACAATGTGGTATATGCCGTCATCAAAATTGACTTCTATAGGAGCCGCAAAAGCAGCCGAACTAAAAAACAATAAAAAAAACAATAATATTAGATTTTTTTTCATTATAGATCCCTCGATTTGTAAAATGCAATAATAGCGCATAAGAATGCTAAAGGCGGAAAAGCTGCAGTTACTAAAGGCGGCAGAACCCCTTTCTCTGCCAGCAGGTCAAAAAACGGTAAAGTAATATAGTAAACAAATATACATCCGATAGCAATCGTGAAGCCAATTAATCTTTGTTCACGAGGTTTGCTGAATCCCAGCAGACAACCCATAATTGCAAGTAATACACAAACAAACGGGTGAAAGAATCGCTGCAAATATTTATTTGCCATCAATCTGTAATCTTCATCAAGATTAGCTTTTTTGAGAAGGCCCACATAGTGTTTTAAATCTTTATTATTTATATCTCTGTCCCTTTTAGTCGAATTTATCATGATAGTATATGCATCTTCTGCATCTTCGCCATTTAAGATATATTCTCTATCGTTTTTTGTGATTTTCTTAAAAATACCATCTTCATTGATATCATATGATGTAACATTTTCCAGTACCCAGCTGGACAATCCTTGTGAATCTATTCCTTTATGGCCGGTTTCCGCAACTAAAATATTGTTTAGTCCGTGCAAGTCATCAAAAACTTGTTTTGAAAAGTTTAGAACTATTACGTTTGTCATTTCATCCTTAAAAAATCTTGATACGATTACAGCTTGCTCCGGATGATTATTATCATCTTTTTTTGTATATATAAACTGCGTAAGAGTTGTTCCACCCTTAATTTCCTGCAGTTTTTGGCAAGAGTATGGTATAAGCTTATCATAAGTTACAAAACACAAATATGTTACAATAAAACTTAGTATTAAAACCGGTCTCAATATTCTGGAAAAAGACATGCCTACAGCCCTAAAAATTGTCAATTCAGAATCTTTGCTTAATTTATCAAATGTAAACAGAGAACCCAGCAGCAGTCCTACAGGAAAAGCTTTACCGAGAATTTTAGGAAGTTCATACACTAAAACCATAATCCCGGTTTTTAATGTATATTCATCGCGAAGAATTTTCTTTATTGTATTAAGTAACATTTCCGGAGCAATCCACACGATTGTAAACAATAATATTGCAACAATAGTGGTTGTCAGGACTTGCGTAAATATATATCTGTCATATACCGTAAAAAGTTTCTTCATTTTATAATTTGAAGTCCTTTCCTAAATAAAATTCTTTAGCGACAGGGTCATTTGCAACATCCACACTCTTACCTTGAATTTTTATTTTTCCGTCAAAAATTACGTATGCTCTGTCGGTGATTGACAGTGTAGCCTTAGGATTGTGGTCGGTAATAAGAACTCCCAGCCCTTTTTCTTCTGAAATTTTTCTAATGTTATCTTTAATTTCACCAATAGCAATCGGGTCGATACCGGCAAAAGGTTCATCAAGAAGCATAAAATCCGGACTTGCAGCAAGTGCTCTTGCTATTTCAACACGTCTGCGTTCTCCGCCGGACAGAGCTACAGCAGGAGATTTGCGAAGCTTCATAACTCCAAATTCCGTAAGCAATTCTTCCAATTTCATCTTTTTTTCATTAACTGTAAGTTTCTCATTCATTTCAAGAACAAGCTGAATATTATCTTCAACGGTTAGTTTCCTGAAAATAGAGTTTTCTTGCGGAAGATAGCCAATTCCTTCTTTAGCTCTTAAGTTCATCGGCCAAGAGGTAATTTCTTTATTATCAATAAATACGCAGCCTGTATTTGGTTTTACGAGTCCGACAATCATGTAAAAGGTTGTTGTTTTACCCGCTCCGTTAGGACCAAGCAAGCATACAACTTCTCCTTTATCCATATAAAATGACACATCATTTACTACACTTCTGTCTCCATATATTTTAACAAGGTTTTTAGCTTCTATTCTCATTCCGGGCTCCCCAATTTGCTTATTAATACATAATACAACAAAAGTAAGGGATAATAAATTGTAAACTTTTGTTACAAATAAGCCTTAAAATATCAATTTTGCTAATAATAAAAACTTTATAAATATGTAAGGTTAGAAAAGGTTATTCTGATAACTAAAAATTTAGTAGGAGGTCATTATGTCATATCTTGGCATAACAGGAATAGGTTATAATCCATATATGAGCGGTTTAGGAATGTACGGTTTGCCCGGCGGCGGTACTTACAGTTCTTATTATAATCCGGCATTTATGGGATATGGCGGAATGGGAATGATGGGAATGTATCCTGCGTATATGCAGCAAATGAACCAAGTTTATCAGAATATGGAAAAATCACAATTGGAACATTCGGGTGCAATGCATGATTTGTTGCTTGAAAATAAAACAAATGCTTATAAAGCTGAAGACAGAGCCTTGTTTGAAGAATCAATGGAAGATGCCAGATTAAACGGTCTGGTTGTAAATCTGGCTGAAAAAATCAGAGAAGGAGATGCAGACGGAATTTGTCAGGAGTTTGATAAGTTAAAAGTCGCGTTGTATCAAAAACACAATGCATATCTAAAAGCCAATAGCAAACGTCTTGATCCTACTGAAAGTATAAATAATATTATAGAAGCAATGTATGCTCAGATTATTTCTAAAAAAACGGGAGAACAGGTAAGCTTAAGATCTGATATAAAGAAGTATGGTGAAACCGCATTTATGCATGGTTTTAATGAAAAATTCTTCGGGAAAAAAGATTACCATGACAAGTATACGGAAGAAACTCTCAGTTATTTATTCGGAACAAGAATAGATAATAAAGGCGGAAAAGATAGAATGGAACAAATCGGCGGCGGGGTTGCAAGAGCGGCAGAAGCAGGAACTGCAGCTGCAGCAGGTTACGGTGCAGCATTAGGATTGGCTGCAATAGGTAAAATAGCTAAACCATTCGGACTTTGCAAAAATTTAAGTTTACAGGGAACGCATAAATTCGGTAAATGGGCTGCAGTTGCAGCACTTGCAGCCGATGTAGTATGGCAGTTAACAAGGGATTAAAATCTCCTCCTATTAATCTTATATATTGGGCTTAGAGGTTATGCTCTAAGCCTTTTTGCAGCTTAAAGTTCAGGTTAGACTTTCCAATACATTCCGTATTCTATCCGACAGAATAATAAGTCTGTAATTTGCACATTGCATAAATATATTTACCCCTCACCCTTCACGCTTCACGACTGCTTCACACGTCACTGCGAGAAAATCTTTGATTTTCGCGGCAGTCCATTTTTTAACTTTGACTTGCCGGGTGACATTGGTCCGCGCTTTCCCCTCGCTCCTTGTGGGAGAGCGGATTTTCGGTAGGGCGGAGCGTGCGGGAGCGGGAGTTCGGGAGGAACTCATTCCCGCAAGCGAGCCCGTAAGGTGTCGGGAAGCTGGGAACTTTCCGACACCCCGAATAATCCAAG
>CALUVJ010000019.1 GCA_944324195.1 Candidatus Gastranaerophilales bacterium | reverse complement strand
TTAGAAGGCAGAAAGGTAAGCTATGACTATAACTTACCTTTCTCTTATTTCATAAATTTTGACTCTTGTCGCAAAAATACGCTCGGCGCGATTGTCTTGACCTGTTCGCATTAAACGTGTCTGCGTGTTTTGCATCAAAGAACTTACGTTCTTTTTGCAAAAGCACTCCGCACTCTGCTCACAGGTCGCTCGCACGCGTTACAATGCTTCGCATTGTGCGTTCTCATCGCTTAACAAACAAAAATTAGAGGAGATAGGAAAACCTATCTCCTCTAATTTACGCCCGGCGCGATTCGAACGCGCGACCCTCTGCTTAGAAGGCAGATGCTCTATCCAGCTGAGCTACGGACGCATAATGAATGTATAAAATTTTCACTTCATACCGATTTAAGCTATTTCGCTTCCAATCCGTACTATTTTAAAATAACACATCAAACTTTTTTTGCAAGAGATTTTCTATTCGCCTTTTTGAAAATACTCTATCCACATAATTAAGTCAGAAATCTCATACGGCTTTGGCAGGTACAAATCCGCTCCGGCATCAAGTATTGCAGATTTATCGTGTGTGGTGCTTGTTACGATTATTTTTGTATTCACAAAATTCAACCGGTCTTTTAAATCTTTGCAAAACTTCAACCCCGACATATCCTCGTCGCTATCCAGAATTATAATTCCCGGCTGCTCATTAGATTCTTTATCCAGCTTATCAATTACATCATATCCTTGCAGTTCCAGAGTTGTCCTGAGTAAAAGTGTTAAAGCTTCATCAGGTTCTTTTATATACACTTTTCTGTTAATTTCCGGAACAACAACAGAATTTTCGCCCGCAAGTTTTACCCTGTCTATTGCATAATTTGAACCGCTCGGAATTTTTGCTATTTTTTTGATTGTATAAAGTTTTTCCAAAAGCGCATCAGCAGAAGAAATCATTTCATAGTTGTCTATAATTCCGCCTATTAAAATTGAAACAAAATCCGCTCTCATGCCGGCTTCTCTATCACCCTTAAGCAAGGTATAACCGCGCTTTGCATCTTGTTCCGAATAAAATTTCGGTGCTACCGTATCGAAAGCAAATGTCAAAAATGCAGACATTTTTTCAGCACTATAAGGATTTGTAACTATTATAAAATTATTCTCATTAATTTGTCCGAAGAAATCATTCTTATCCAAGGTTGATTTTGTAATTGCAACAAATGTTTGCAGCAGCTTATCTCCGGCTATATCAGAATATACACTTTTGTATCCTTCTAAATTTTCTATACCAACCAATAATACAGCTTGCTTATTTTCAGAATTCAAAAGTCGTCTCAGAGCTTTTAAAACATACTTTTTATTAGGAAGAAGAGTTACACTGTCGAGATTTGATTCAATATCGCGCCTTAAATGAGCCTTAATTCTCATTTTAAACTCTTCAATGTTAACCGGCTCGCTCAAAAAATCATCAGCACCGCTTCCTAAAACTCTGATTCTGTCGCTAATATCTGCAGATTTTGAGAGGGCAATAATTGTCGGTCTGGTATTATATGTGAGTGAGCGAATTTTTTCGCAAAAAGATGCCAAATCCTCTTCAATACTGTCAGATACGATTATTAAATCAGGTTCAACTTGTCTTGTTAATTCTATTCCTTCTTTGAGAGTTCTTGCCATAAGAGCGGAAGTTTGTTCATCTTCAAGACATTTTTTATATTTTGTGGAAAGTTCTTTTCTTCTATCAATTATCAAGACATAAGAGAGCATCTTAGAGCTTCCTCCTGATTGTAAATCGGAACTTTTACCAAAAAAGTGGTGCCGGCACCTTCCGCACTTTCAAACTCAATTTTACCGTTCATTTTTTCTACAAGCTGCTTTGTTATATAAAGCCCCAGTCCGTTACCCTGTGTAGTACTTGTTAGGTGATTTTCAAGCCTGCTGAATTTCTTAAATATTTTCCCGTAATCTTCTTTTTTTATACCGACGCCTTCATCTTTGATTTTTATTAGAATCATATTGCCGTCAGGCATTGTCGAGACAGTAACAGTTTTACCGTTTGCAGAATACTTTGCCGCATTATCTATAAGATTTGTCATAATTTGCTCAAACTTATCTTCATCAAGCCTTGAAAACGGCAGATTAGAAGCAAGTTCGAGTTTAAAATTTCTTGTTTTATATTGTTCGGTAAATATCGGTATAATTTTTTTTATAACGGCGTTTACATCGACTTTTTTAAGAATATCGCCTCCCGCATTCATTTTTGACACGGAAAGAACGTTCTCCACAAGGTGAATAAGCCTGTTTGATTGGTCTTCTATGATTTTTATAAATTTCTTTTTATTATCATCATCAATCTTATCCCAGGAATTGAGCAATGTTTGAGAAAACCCTCTTATGCTGGTAAGAGGGGTTCTCAATTCGTGTGAAACTGTTGCAATAAATTCATCCTGAATGGAATCGTTTGACATAATCAATTAGTTCCTTAAACTTAACATACCTTTTGGGATTAAATACATCTATTCAATATAATATAATATAATATAATATAATATATTTACCCCTTTACCCCTACTCCTCTTCAGTCATGAATTCTTTTTTAGCTTCTTCAATAGCTTCAGAGAGGATGTCTAACTGGTCAGGTGCAAAGGTTACGCCTTTCTTTGTCGGAAGCCAGGTTGCGCCGTCATCTGTTGTATAAAAAATTCTCAAATTAAAGTAACTCTTTCCTCTGTATTCCGATATAGAAATCTGCAATTGTTCCGTATCTGTTCTCTGAATACTTGCAAGTAATTTTGAATCTGCCATTTTAATACTGTCTCCTTTTTGCTAAAATTTATTAATTTTAAAAATACCATTATGATTATATCATAATAATATTCATAATTGTTAATAATTTGTCTAAACGTATTGTTTGGGTTAATATAAGATTATGGATATGGGCAAAATAGTCGTAGTCGATGATGAAAAAATAGTTACTTCTGCATTCAAAACTCTTCTAAAAGTAGAAGGCTTTACTGATGCACATTTTTTTAACAGCCCTTGTGAAGCTCTTGATTTTTTAGAAAACAATACCCCTGATTTGGTTATATCTGATTTTTTAATGCCGGAAATGAACGGATTAGAATTTTTAACAGAAGTAAAAAAAATGTATCCGGAGGTAAGTAAAATTCTGCTTACCGGCTATGCCGACAAAGAAAATGCTATCAAAGCCATTAATGAAGTCGGACTTTATCGTTATATTGAAAAGCCTTGGGATAACGATGATTTAATCCTGAATATCAAGAACGGAATTGAAAGAAGTTATCTTCTGAGTGAATTAAGGACTAAAATTGCCGAACTTGAAGATGCAAAGAAAGAATTGGAAAAATATTCTCACAATCTTGAACAAATTGTTGAAGAAAGAACTTCAGATTTAAAACAATCTAACGCCAAGCTTGAAGGAATTGTAAATTACTGTGCTGATGGTATTGTTATTATTAACGAGGACGGAATTATAGAACAGGTTAATCCGGCTTGTGAAAACCTTATAGGTATGGTCGGCAGCAAAATAGTTTCTTCTTCAATTGATGATTATTTATTCTCTAAAAAAACCTTTATTTCAAAAGAATTACATAAACTTGACAGAACAGAACTCCTTTTGAGAGATTTTTATATTAAAAATCCTCTGAGTAATGTTGAAATTCCTGTAGAAATAAACTTTGCAAGAATTAATCCTGACGATGAATTTAAACGTTTTGTCGGTGTAATAAGAGATGTTACCGAGCAGAAAAAATCAGACAAATTAAGGGATGATTTTATAGCTACTCTCACACATGACCTTCGCACGCCGCTTCTCGCAGCAATTCAAACACTTAAATTCTTTCTGGACGGAGCATTGGGCGAATTGGATGAGAAACAGAGAGTTCTTCTGGCTACAATGCAAAAGAGCAATGAAGATTTACTCGGACTTGTAAATGCCTTGCTGGAAGTTTATAAATACGATGCGGAAAAATTAACGCTGGCTAAAACAAATTTTAATATATACAATTTGGTAGAGCAGGTTTATCAGGAACTTTTACCGCTTGCACAATCTAAAAATATTGATTTTAGTATTGACTGCTCAAATAAAACTTTAGAAATAAATGCTGACAGGAGCGAAATTAGGCGCGTAATTTGCAACCTATGCGGAAATGCTATTAATTATACTCAAAATGACGGCAAAGTTGTTATTACGCTTAAAAATGAAAGTAATGATTTGATATTTTCCGTATCCGACAATGGCTGCGGTATTCCGCAAGAGGATATTCCTAATATGTTTCAGCGATTTTCGCAAGGAACAAGTAAAAAGCGTTCAACAGGAACAGGCCTGGGTTTATATCTCTCCCGCCAGATTATTGAATCTCACGGCGGAAAGATTTGGCTGGAAAGCAGCTTAAATAAAGGAAGTGAATTTTCTTTTCTGCTTACGGATACAGTTACAAATGTTAAACAAAGTGAAGGAAGTTTGGTATGATAAATGTACTTTTAATTGAAGATCACGAACTTTATCGCATGGGATTATCAATGCTTATAGACAAAGCCGAAGGGATTGAACTTTGTGCACAGGCTGCTGACGGATTGGATGGTATAAAAGCCGCTAGGGAAATGAATCCTGATGTTATTTTAATGGATATAGGTTTGCCGAATATTGACGGGATTGAAGCTACGCAAAGAATTAAGGATTTTAATCCTGATGTTAAAATTTTAATTTTTACATCCAGAGACAGCGAAAATGATGTATTTGAAGCATTTAAGGCCGGTGCTGACGGTTATATTATGAAAGGTGCAACACCGGAACAGACAATTTCCGCAATCAAAGCAGTATATGAAGGTGTGGGCTGGATTGATCCTAATATTGCAAGACTTGTTTTTTCAAATCTCCAAAGACCGCAAAAACAATTTGTAACTTCACCTGAAATTAAAAAGTCGCCAAATTCATACGGGCTTACCGAGCGAGAACTTGACGTTTTGGAACTTATGGTTGAAGGACTTTCAAATCCGCAAATTGCAGATAAACTTGTCATTACAAGAGCTACCGCAAAGGCGCATGTTCACAGTATTTTACAAAAGCTTTGTGTTTCTTCAAGAACTCAGGCTACAGTTACCGCGATGAAAGAGGGGCTTGTTTAAATGTTTGAAGCTTTAGCCGGAATGATTATGGCTATGAAAGTTCACTTTCAGCAAATGAAATACCCTTTTATAAAAAGGTCTGACCATATTGTTGCGGAAACTATATACTTAAATGAGATAGACAAGGTTGATGAAAAAGAAAAATACCGGAAAAGCAAAATGCCTGAATCCGGCTATATGACAGTAGAAGAGTATGAAGCTTTATCCAGAGGAAAATCAAAAAAAGAAATTAATGACGATATTTTAGACAAAGCAGAAATGCCAAAAGATGAAAATATGGTCTATATTCCGCAGAAAAAATTTAAACTTGTCAAATACAATGACCCGGTAGGAAGTCCGGAATTAACCCTTCCGAGAAAATTGAATTTTGACAGACAGATTAACGCACAGGGAATCGTGTCCGGAGATTTTACAAAACTGGTTTATCCTGCAGTATATTATTATGCACAGTCTGATTGCACAAGCTGCGATTTGTTCCTGATAAATCTTGATTCTTCACTTTCCGATATTGAAAAAGTTAAAAAAGCTAATATTGTAAATCGCGAAGAAGAACCTTTAATTTCTACCTCTAAAGATATTGATACAAAATTTATATTCAGAACCCTTACTCCAATCGATTTTTCTGCAGATAATACAAAACTTGTTGTAAAAGAGAAAGTCGGGCACAGACACGACGGCATATGGAAAACAGATTTATGGATATATGATTTTGAAACAAAAGAAGCAAGAAAACTGCCTCAAATCAGAGATGCTATTGTTAATTACTGGGCAATGGCAGGAGGGGTAGATTTTGATGAAAAGCGCTGGGATATTTATCCGATGGGATTTGATGCTAATGACGAAAATAGAGTAGTATTATGCGCTTACGCATACACCGGTGATGTCCCGAAATTTCTAGGCACCTGGAGTATTGATGTTTACGGAGAAAATGCCCGGCTGGAATCTCTCTCGGGTGCAAGTTTTCCGGTTGCAACCGTTGGTTACAGATTAGAGCAGGAAGCAGAAGTAATACCGCCTTCCGAAGTAAAATTTGATGCAAAACAAGCTAAAGAGCAGGCAAAAGATAAAGAAAAGGCCGCAAAAGATGCCGAGAATTTTGAAAAAGATATAAAACGTCTGGAATACCAGAGAAAACTTGAACAAATGGATATGCAAACTATGATTAAGATTCGTGAGCGCCAACAGTATATAAAAGAAAATTATAAAAAAGGGGCTGACGGGTTAACCGGCTCGTAAATGTATATGGATAATTGAAGGCGCGGCGGTGTACCGCCGCGCCTTCGGGTTTATTATTTTTTCAAATACTCTTCTATAAAACCGTCTAAATCACCATCCATAACCGAATCGACATTTCCGGATTCGTATCCTGTTCTGTGATCTTTTACCATTTTGTACGGATGAAAAACATATGAACGTATTTGAGAACCAAAGTTTATATCAAAATTCTCGCCTTTTAATTCCGCAAGTTTTTTTTCGTGTTCTCTTTGTCTTAACTCCAGTAATTTTGAAGCAAGCATTTGCATTGCATTTTCTTTATTTTGAAGCTGCGAGCGTTCTTGCTGACATTTAATTACAATTCCTGTAGGTTTATGCAAAATTCTTACGGCTGTTTCGACCTTATTTACATTCTGCCCGCCGGCTCCGCCGGAACGCATAGTATCAATTTCTATATCTTCAGGAGGAATTATTATAGTTTTTTCGTAATCAGGAATAATCGGTGAAACTTCGCAGGATGCAAAACTTGTTTGACGTTTGCCGTTTGCATTGAAAGGAGAAATTCTTACTAGCCTGTGAACTCCTTTTTCAGCTTTTGCATATCCGTATGCGTATTTTCCGGTAATCTTTATTGTTGCGGATTTTATTCCAGCTTCTTCTCCCTCGGATTTATCAATAAGTTCTGCTTTCCATCCCCGGGATTCTGCCCATCTGGTGTACATTCTTAACAGCATACTTGCCCAATCCTGCGCATCAGTACCGCCGGCACCGGCATTAATCGTCAAAAAAGCATCTGCTTCATCATACTCGCCTGACAACATTTTTTGAATATCATACTTGTCCAGTTCTTTTTTTATTTGTTCAAGCTGAATGCTGCTTTCATTAATAAGCTCAGAATCACCAATTTCCTGAGCAGCTTTAGCATCCTCAATAACTATATCCCATTTTGCAAACATTTCAAGGGTCTCTTTTATCTCCCTTGACTTCTGCCCTAATTCTGACGCTAAATTTTGATTTGCCCAAACCTCAGGAGTCTGAAGTTTTTCTTCCAATTCTGCAAGCTCTTTTTTTAATCCGTCAAAATCTACACTTTGTTTGTTTTTATTTACGGTCTGTTCTAATTCTTCTATATTCATAAACTCTCAACCAGTGCTACGACTCTTTTATGCACAACTTCAATAGAATCAGAGGAAGCCAAAACTTTTACCCTGTCCGGCTCCTGCTTTGCAATCTCTAAATACCCATTTCTTACACGATTAAAAAATTCTTTGCCTTCAGATTCCATACGGTCTTTTACATTACCTATCCTGCTGAAAGCTGTTTCTACATCAACATCAAAAACAATTGTCAAATCAGGTTTTAAATTACTTGTCGCGAGATTATTCAAGAACAAAATTCTATCCAAATCCAACTGTCTGCCATATCCCTGATAAGCAATAGTAGAATCAACATATCTGTCGCACAAAACAATCTTTCCGTCAGCCAAAGCCGGTTTTATCATATTATCCACGTGCTGTGCCCTGTCAGCCAAAAACAGAAAAGATTCGCAATTAGGAGAGATATGTCCTTCGTAATTTAACAAGAGTTCTCTAATTCTTGCACCCAGCATTCCGGCTCCGGGCTCTCTTGTTAAAAGTGTTTTCCGTTTTTTCCCGCACAAATACTCGTCAAGAAGAGAAATTTGCGTCGTTTTACCGCTGCCGTCGGCTCCTTCAAATGTTATAAATACACCCTCTTTCCTCATAACCGTACCCCTATATTTAATTCCTCATGTAAATTATAATATAGTTATGTGAGGATTTACAAGACAAATTTTTAGGAATTTATATCGCAGTTTACGCTAAAAAAAGCTAAAATTGTTACCCGGAACTCATTTCCGCTGTTGTTCCGAATAATTTTATAAACAAACTCCTCATCCCATCCCATATCTGCAACAGTGAAATATTACCTGATGCCAAGCCATAAAAAAGACCCCTCACCCTAGCCCTCTCCCCTGAGGGGCGAGGGGAAGAACTTATGCGTCATTGCGGGGGTAAATGTATTGGACTAGTGACTAGTGACTAGTGAATAGTGAATAGTGAATAGTGAGTAGTGAATAGAGGTTAAAGGGGGTAAATGGATTAGGTTGGTAAGTGAGACTACAAGCTTGATGTCATTGCGAGCGCAGCGAAGCAATCCAAGACAAATTTGACAATTGAATAAAAATAGACTGCCACGAAAATCAAAGATTTTCTCGCAGTGACAGAAAATGTTAAAAATGTCATCCCGAACTTGGTTCGGGATCTTACCCAAAATCAAGTATAACGCCAAGTTGGCAAGATGCTGAAACAAGTTCAGCATGACAATATAATTTATCATGGACAGTAGTGGAACTTGTTTCAGGGGCTTACCGCCGGCAAGATTCCGAAACAAGTTAGGAATATATTTCAAGCATATTTTGGGTAAAGTTGTATATAAGTCCCCATTTTTATCAACATTTGTACTTTCTTATGTACATATATAATAAAATACTGCTATAATCCTATATTCTGGCTTAATTTTAGACACTGAATTATATCAAAAATATGCGAAAGCTGCATTATAGGGGCTTTCATTGCATCTTTGTTATCTAAAGGCTGGAATATACCGCCGACTTCAAAGAACACAAACTCCGTATCATATCTCTGACACTGCAGACTACTACTCGCATCTGTATCTTTATAGTCTAAAAATAAATAACAAATATCGTTTATAAATATACAAGAAATCCTTCTAACCCCGCTGTTAGTACAAACAACTTTCATACGTTCCATTAAAGCTGTTGTCAGCAGATATCTTGCTTCTACTTGATCGTTTGTATAGACATCAAATATTTGATTAAACTCTGCATCTTCCAGTTCAACTTTTTCAAGACCTTTTGAGCAAGAACTCATGCTTGAAGCAACAACTGTAACGCCGGAATATTTTTTTGCTTGTTTCAATTTTATAACAAGGCCGTAAAAATCTACTACAGTTCTGCGGTTATTCTTTGACCCCTCAGAATGTGTAAGTCGAGTTTCTGTTATATTTACAGATATTCCTTCATAAGTTCCTGATATATGATCATCATCAACCTTAGCACGTGCTGCCGGAAACAAGCCGTATTTTTGAATAATATTAAGCGGCATTGACGCAGCACCGCTATCGATTCGGAAGTCACCAAATACTGAAAGTACAAACGGTAACAGATGACTTTTTATCTTGCATCTGTATTTCTTATTAACAGAATTATATATTTTAACAGCTATTATAATAGCTAAAAATACTAAGCAAAATAGAATAAAAGCATAGTCGTCGTTTATACCCATAAGGGCAAAAAGTATAGCCCCAAAAACTACTGGCAAGACAATTATTATGCAGGCTGAACACATCCTGCTCGCCCTTATACGCTCTTTTTCTAAAGCTGCAAGCTTTGGTTTGATTTTGGACGCATATACTTCTTCAAATTTCTGTTCATAATTCTTAATTGCTTCCGGTTCTGCCATCTTACCATTCTCCGTTATTCATAGTTACTTTGTTTTTGCATATTCATAATACAAAAGCAGGCTTTTGCTATATATTATTGTTAACCTTCGAAGCCTGCCTTGTATTTTTATAAAGTACGCAAAGTTTACAACCTGCTGCCAAACTAACACCTTCTATTTAAGAAAGTCCGAAGCATTAACAGCTTGTCTTTCTCTTTCTTCAGCCTTAAAGAAATCTACGGCTTTCACATTAATCATTCTTGCAATTAATGAAGAAGGAAAGATTTCTACAGCATTTTTAAGTTCATTTGCAGCTGAGTTATAAAATCTTCTTGCAGCTGCAATATGTTCTTCTACTTCATTATAAGTTTGCATTGCAGTCATCATTGTTTGATCAGCTTTTACCTGCGGATAATTTTCTACCGCAACCATAATTTGCCCCATTTTTTGTGCAATTTGTGCATCTAAGGCAATTTTTCTGTCAATATTTTCAAAATTACTCGGAATACCCATTACCTGAGTTCTTAATTTTGTAACTTCTTCCATCAAACCACGTTCGTGATCCATATATTTTTGAGCAATAGTCAAAATATTAGGAATCAAATCGTATCTTTTCTTAAGCTGCACATCAATCGCAGAAAAAGCTTCCTGTGTTTTGTTGCGCTTCATAATTAAAGAAGTATACATACCGTAAATCCAAGCAATTATTATAACCGCTATAATTGCTGATGCTATTAACAAGACCATGAATTCCTCCGTTTCTTATATAATTTAAAACTACATTCCTTTTATTACATCACTGTTATTAGCTTTTTTAACCAAGAAAAATACCGCACCCAGCAAGAGTATAAGAGATATAGCAGCTGCAATTTTTGCGTATTCATTATATTCATACTCTAATATAATTTCTACAGGCTGCTCCTCTTTTGCCAGATACCATTGATATTCAGTATCGCTTACTACGTTATCTGCATTATTTTCAGTCGCCTTTACCGGGATTTTTATTGTCAATACCGCTTCAGGATAAAGAAAATTATTTACAATATCATCATGCTGTGCCTGATCCAGCACACTTATTTCAGAATTACCGTCAGCATATCTTTTTGTTACAAGAACTTGCCCTGTATCCGGAACCTCCATAGTCGTAATTGAAACTATAGGTTCTTGTATGTTATATTTTACAGCGTCCAGAACTGCACTGCTAATCCTAAAATCACTATATTCTTCTATTGTTCTGTCAACAGCTTCAGGCATATTGTAAAAAAGATGGATTTTAAATTTTTTCTTTATTAAACCGATTTCCGATTCAAAAGTGCTTCTTTCTTCAAATCCCTTTGGCAAAGATTTTTCCGCTTCGTTGAATACAATGCCGTTCTTTGTAAAAGTCAATGCACCCTTTGTACCGTCAACCGAATTCTTTACGGTATATCCTTTATCTGTATATTTAGCAATTGTGCTTTCCAATTCATTTAACAACGAATTTCTGAAAACACTTGATTCAAACCCCGCAAATTCTGCACCCTTTGTTTCAGAAACGGATACCATATCATTTTTATCAATTTCAATATTGTATCCTAGCTTTAAACATCCTGTGCAAAGTACGGTCGTAAAACCAACTAAACAAATAAACAAAAGTTTTTTCATAATCAGCCTCATTTTAGTATTCAGCATACACTATATTAAACTTTTTGATACCATTCATTTAGTTGATTTTTGAAATTAAAATCCCTGTAATACACTGCCTTTTTTAGATTTTGGTGTATTACCGTTTTTATTACTAAATACAAGAAATAATATAATTAATAATAATATAAATAATATCGGAACTGCATAAAGCATTACTGATACGACTTTGGACTTTTCGTATTCCAATATAACTTCAACTTTTTTATCTTCATTGACTAAATTCCATTGATATTCCGTCGGAGAAATAACTTTTGAAGCATTATTTTTAATAGCGGGATACGGAATTTTGATAGTCAAATCAGCAACCGGAGTTACACCCGGCATAGCGCCTACCGTATTTCCAAGCTGCTGCATACCGCCAGAGTTGTACGACACAACCGCGCGGCTGCCATTTTCATATTCGGTAACTTCCGTTACCATGCCGGTTTCAGGATCAGTTGTCTTTGTTTTTGACACAACACCTTCTTCCAATTCACTTTCCGGAGTGCTGCTGTTTTGTGATAAAGCTGCTTTTGATTCATCATCACTTGAAACACTTGACATTATATCTTCAAGATTGCACACAAGGTGAATTTTATAAACATCTTTTAAAAATCCTTTTTCTACGGTAAATGCATCTTTATTATTATTTTTTAAGCCTTTTGGCAAATTAGAAGATACACTCTCAAAATCTATATTGTCTTTTGATATTGTAAGACCGGAATAAGTTTCATCTTCATATAACGAAGTTTTATACCCCTTTGATTCAAATTCCGACTTTGCTTTGTCAATATCTTCTTTAAATTTCTGTTTAATATTAGGATCAAAAGATTCAAACATACTGAAATTAAAAGCCTGAGTTTCTGATACCAAAACCTTATCATTTTTATTGATTTCTATATCATAAGATACCTTTACACATCCGGTACAAACGAATACTGAAAAGCATAACAAGCATAGTAATAAAAACTTTTTCATATTAAACCTCTTACTTAATAATCACTTGGGAATTTTAATTGCATAATTTATGCTTAAGTATAAATTTTTTTCTCCGAATTGTCAACAAATCCGCCTTATAAAAAGCTTGAATACCTATTCTGGCAATAAGTATTTCCTGTTTTCAGAAGATAACGGTAATTTTTATCACGCAGCTCTTCCATAATACCATTGCTCTGTCTGTGTGAACGCTCCATTGTCCTGAATTTCTGCACTTGTGCAAATTGTTGATATACGCCCTCCGGGAAAGTACAGTCAACAACCGTCCATCTTACATAACAAGCTCGGTTGTACTTTCCCCAAATTTCATAAATCCCGTTAGGAACAGCATGATACTTATAAGGATTACAATTATACAGATTATCCAGAAAAAGCATTTTTGCTTCAATTTCTTTGTCATTGGTTACATAAAAGTCAAAGATATTTTCACTTTGCGCCCTTAGACAAATCAAGCATAATAAAAATATCAACAAAATATTTCTATTCACTATTCTATGCTCACTACTCACTAGTATACGTTCCCGTAAACCCAGTAACTTCTTAAAACCTTCTTTACATAGTTCTTTGTTTCCGGATAAGGAATCTGTTCTACAAATTCATCTATGTCATTGTAAATTAACTTGGAAAACCAATTTGTTACGGAACCGATACCGCCGTTATACGCTGCTATTGTGTATAAATCTTTATTTCCCAGCATCCGCTTCAGACCTGAATAATATAAACTTCCTGCAGTAATATTTGCAGTTTCAGCATTAAAATCTGCCGGTAAATTGTGTTTTTTAACCACCTCATTATAAGTTGCCGGCATAAGCTGCATTAAGCCCGATGCACCGACAGCACTTTTTGCATAAGGATTAAAATGACTTTCCTCTTTTATTATTGCCTGTAAAATTATAGGATTATTATCGCCCTTAACCTTGTCAACTATATCATAATAATGAGTCGGATAAACCAGACGCCATCTTAAATCTTCAAAAGAAGGTTTTATTTCCATTTCCTCCATACCGTTGCGAGCCAAAACTGCAGACATAGTATAATTCTTTTTCTGATAAGCAATCCAGCTTTGAATAAATTTATCGTTTTTACAAAGCTCGCTAACCAGGTCATAATCTTTCAAATGCGCTAATTTAACCACCAGGTTATTATCTAAAGATTTTTTATAAGGAAAAACTACCGGCTTTACATTTAACTCTAAAAACGGAAACAGCCCGTCATCTTTATACATATTAAAATTAGCTCTGTATGCATAGTATGAATCCGGATACTTCGCCACTACCTGTTTATAATAATCATTTGCACTTTCATAATGTTTAAGTTTAAATGCAATTTTTCCCATATAATATGTAACAGCAGGGCTTGAATTAACATTCGGGAATTTTTTCAGATGCAAAAAGCCTAAACGCTGCGCATCATAGTATTTTTTCTGCAAATATTTGGTAATAAAAAGATTATAGAGAGAATCGGCAGAAAATTGTCCGTTAGGATATTTTTCATATAACGTCCGATAGCAGGCTTCTTTAAAATCGGAAGCAACTACTTCATTACAGTTAAGGTATGCAGCATAATCCGCTCCGGTTGACTTTAGCCCCAAATTATTAAGTTTAGTTATCCCTTCTTTTCTGGTAGGAAAAGAAGCAACATAATTATCAATTACTTCGTATACATCTTTATTTGCGGTATTTGCAGCATGATCTTTGAGCCCCATTTCTGCATAGTAATTAGCTTTTTCTTTATTTCCCAATCTGTATTCATTTTTGGCAAAATCAGACCAACTCTCTACCAAAGTCGTCTTAAATAAGTAATCTCTGGCTTTTAAATATTCTCCGTTTGCATAATATGATTTTGCAATCAATAAATTATCATAATTTGTCAACGGCAAGTTCAGTTTTTTAATCTCATCAATTGCTTTCAGAGCAAACCTGCCGTCAGGCGCTTCTTCCAGATATTTTTTGAAATATATAAGCGCTCTGTTTTTAGATTTAATAAGCCATTTTTCTGTTTTCGGCGGATTTAAAACCTCTATTAACCCCAAGTAATATTGAGAAGCGACAGCATAATCACTTGTAGGATACTTTTTGATAATTCTTTTGAAATGCCTTTTTGCACGTTTATCTTTTATTTCAAACATCAAATTTGCCATGTTGTATTCGCTTATGGGCGCAATTGATGATTTTGCCTTTGAATTTACAATACGATTATATTTTTTTATCGCAAGCTCTTTTTTATCCATATTGGTAGCACAACGTGCCTGACGAAATAACGCCGGTGACTTAAGGGAAGAACTTGACGGAACGGCGCCGAATTCTTCATAAGCCTTTTCATAATCACTGGCTTTGTACGCTTCAAGAGCCGCAGAATATTTTTCTATACCTCTTGACTCTCCGGACATATGGTTATAAACAAAGTACCCAACCGTAAACACTGTTAAAAACAATGCAATATAAAAATCATATTTCCTTCTTCTTCTCATTCAAATTTATCCCAACTATATATTAAACTCTCTGAATATTCTTAGACCAGGGTCATAACTATAATATTATTTTAATATAGAAACGTGCAAAAAGAAAATTCTGTAATAAAAAATTACATTTTATCATCAGAAAAGTGCATTCTCAAAGAAAATGCACCTTCTGAAACTAAATCAATTCATAACTTTACTGCTGAAACTTTGAAATATCATGAACTCTCAGAGCAAAGTACGGTTTTGTTTTATATTTTTCTTTCAGAAATACTACAAAAGTGTCATCAAAAAAGAAGTAACGGGTTTCTTCAGGCGGGAGAAGAGCAGTCATTTTAGCGGTAATGGCCGCTTCGCTTTTTAATTCTACGCCGGTATTATCCATATTAAATTTTACAGTCTCCATAGCCTGATCGATTACAAGATTTGTGCCCTTAACTCTTTTTCCGCATATTTCTTCAAAAATCTTTTCTTCAAAAAAGCTCAAATTAGGAATCTTTAATTCGTCATCTTCGCCAAATTTCTGATTACCCTTATACGCATCCTTCTTTTTCAGCATATCTTCGTAAATATAATTAAATGTTTTAGTATTGGCAGTTTTGTATAAATAAACTTCATCATCACTTTCTGTTTCCAGCTTAACGGCAAAATCAGAAGGACTTTCATAAAATAAAACTTCCACACCGTCATCAAGCTCCTTGCGGGAATCTTTAGATATACCAAAATATTCAGCCTGCATATCCCTGAATGGTGCAAAACCAAGTTTATCAAAAGGTACAACGAATTTAAAATCCTTTTTAAGCATTGCATAAACAATGAATCTCTGTTTTGAAGGAGTTAAATCCAATTTATCAAGAATATCGCTTGTTTCATTAAATTTTCTTTTGATAGCTTTTGCGATTACTTTTTTAGTATTCTTCTTAATATTGCCCAAATATTTGTAATAACATTTTGAAGAAACATCTTCCTCGGTAAAATCCTGCCTGTTAAGTTCATTAACAAATACAGGCGTACCGGCCGGAAACTTAATTTGGTTAAATGCGATTTTGTCCATAAAATCATTCCATACAAGCTGGAACGTACCGACCCAAACCCTGTCCTGCACATTAGTTTTACTGCTCATAGTAGGCAATACATCAATATTTGCGGCAAACACAGGTGAAAATAAGAACATAGCCGTTAAAACAGATAAAATAATTCTTTTCATATAAACTCCCCTTTGTGATGAATAAATCCTAACAAAAAGCAAACGGAATTTCAACCGATTTATGGTAATATAATAATTGTGAGAGTTGACACCTCGCCACACACCTCTCTTCAAGCCGGCACTGTTGTCTTGCAAGTATAACGCCAAGTTGGCAAGATGCTGAAACAAGTTCAGCATGACAAAATAATTTATCTTTGACAATAATGTTCGTAGAACACGGAGATCGTTTCATGCAAATTGCGGAATTTAAAATCGAAGAATGGATGAACAAGTATGAAGCTTCAGCAGCGTATGACTTAACAACGACCTGCATTTCACCGCTATGCATAAATGAACTGCCGTTTTCAAAGGAAATTTTTGACTTAAAACTCGGGTACGGAGAAATTACAGGTTCTAAAAGATTAAAAAATGCAATTCAATCACTTTACGAAAAAGAACACCCAATCACGGTAACCCACGGAGCAATCGGGGCAAATCAACTTATATTTTTATCTTTGCTTGAAAGAGGAGACGAAGTTGTCTCCATTGTTCCGACTTACCAGCAGCATTACTCTATACCGGAAGCTCTCGGCTGCAGCGTTAAACTTTATTTTCTGAAAGAAGAAAACAACTGGCTTCCGGATTTGGAAGAGTTGGATAAAATTATAACTTCAAAAACAAAACTTCTCTGTCTCAATAATCCGAATAACCCGACAGGTTCTGTTATTCCGGATTGGATGCTGGAAAAAATCATAGAAATTGCAGAGAGAAAAAATGTCTGGATACTGTCGGATGAGGTATACAGAGGTTTAAACCTAATCGGGAAAGCGTATTCTAAATCAATTGCAGATATTTACTCCAGAGGTATTTCCGTCGGCAGTATGTCAAAAACATATTCGCTTCCGGGACTTCGTGTAGGCTGGATTGCTGGGAGAGCAGATTTAATCAATGAAATTAACCATCAGAGACAGTATAATACCATAAGTATAAGCGCACTCGATGATTATTTTGCTTCTGTCGCACTCGAAAACAAAGATTTTATTGCAAACAGAAATTTTAAAATAATGAACGAAGGAGTTAAAACCCTAAAAGAGTGGCTGGATAAAACCCCAAAAGTCCGCTGCGTTTTACCGAAAGGCGGAACAACAGTCCTCCTCAAATATAACCTTAATATTCCGTCCCGCGATTTTTGCAGAAACCTGCAGCAATCAACAGGAGTTGCACTTCTTCCGGGAGAAACTCTGGAAATGGAAGGCTACGTAAGACTCGGTTTCTGTGCGGATAATTTGGCTCCGGCACTCGAAAAACTCGGAAATTATCTGAATCATTAAATCTGTTTTTTTCGTGATAAAATTTTTATATGAACAGACCCGAACTCTTAATGCCTGCAGGCAACATAGAAAAACTAAAATACGCAATAAAATACGGTGCAGATGCCGTGTACCTCGGTGTTGTTGATTTTAGCCTTAGAGCAATGAGAAAGGGGGAATTAATAACCCTGGACAACCTTAAATACGCAATTGATACGGCACGTTCAATGGGTGCAAAATCCTACCTTACATTAAATATATTTGCGTTTAATAATGACATCAAAGCTCTTGAAGCCTGCATGGACAAAATCGTTGATTCTAATCCTGACGCGCTTATCATAAGCGACGCCGGCATAATGAGACTTGCTCAAAAATATATGCCGAAAACGGATATTCACGTAAGCACGCAGGCTAATATTTTAAATTATGAAGCTGTTCGTTTCTGGCAGGATATGGGAGCAACAAGAGCTATACTTGCAAGAGAACTTCCTATAAAAGATGTTGCGGAAATCAAGCAAAAAGTTCCGGAAATGGAGTTGGAATGCTTCATACATGGCGCACAATGCGTTTCATTTTCCGGAAGATGCCTTCTGAGCGACTATATGACAGATGGAGAAAGAAAAGCAAACTCCGGAAACTGCTCCCAGCCTTGCCGCTGGAGTTATAAACTTGTAGAAGAAACAAGACCGGGACAGTATTATGAAATTGAAGAGAATGAAAAAGGTACACATATTTTGAGTACAAAGGATTTATGTCTCGTTAAACATCTCAAAGAAATGATAGAAGCGGGAATTGATTCCTTTAAAGTGGAAGGGCGCACAAAGAGTCTTTACTATGTTTCTGCTACAGCAAAGGCATACAGAGAAGCTATTGATGAAGTTTTGAAAAATCCTGATGCCGATATGACACCTTACTATAACGAACTTTTAAAAGTCGGAAACCGCGGATATACCACAGGTTTTTACTTAGGAGAAGGCTACCCGAAAGACGGATACAGCTATGATATTTCCAAAGGGCTTGCCGGCGCAGATTTCTTATGTGAATTCTGGGATTTTGACGGCGAATATTATAAAATTAAAACAAAAAACAAGTTCAATAAAAACGAAGATATAGAAATCATTTCACCTTCCGAAAAGTTTGTTGCACAAGTGACTGAAATCAAGAATATGAAAGGTGAAGAGTTGGAACTTGCAAATACAAATGATGAATTACTGGTAAAACTTACAAAGGCGCCTGTCGAGTATAAATATGCCATTGCAAGAACAGTCGGCATAAAAAATACGGAAGAAATACAGACCTGTGCCTGCGGAAACTAGGATAAAACGGAGAGAATTGATGTTTTTAAAACCTGATTATAATTTAAAAAGCATATACGAAATTGATTTTGTTAAACTAAAAGAACAAGGTGTAAAATGTGTAATGTTTGATTTGGACAGCACCGTAATGGTCTCCAAATCTTCAACATTTCTTCCGGAAACAGTGGAATGGTTTAATACTTTTATAAAAGACTTTGAAGTCGCTATAATTTCTAATAACAAAAATGAAAAATATATAGAAGAAGCTTCCAAAATAGCGCCCTGCCGTGTAATCGGACGCGCAGATAAGCCTAATCCTAAAATTATGCGTAATTATCTTGAATCTGTCGGAATCAAACCGGAATGCGCGGTAATGGTGGGAGACAGACCCCTTACAGACATTCTTGCAGGCAAACTTTTGGGCTGCAAAACTATTTTGGTCGGTTCAATAAATCCGAAAGAAAACCTTCCGACAAAAATTGTCCGTGCTCTTGAACGCTCAACAATCAGAAAATAAGCTTATTCTTCTCCTCCTCTCCACGGAGGGGTAAATGTATTGGGTCAATACCCTGAGAAATCGAGGGTTAAACTATCAAAGTTATAATGTCATTCTGAACCCGATATCAATTCGGGGGTGAAGAATCGCTTTAAGTTTTTTCAGAGATTCTTCGGACTAACGTCCTCAGAATGACTGCACTATGGTAAGTATAACTACAAGATTAGTGTCATCTCAGAAGGCTATTGTCATTCTGAACCCGATATCAATTCGGGGGTGAAGAATCGCTTTAACCTGATACTACTTCTGTTTCAAACTTGCGATTCCACGGAAAAGAATATTTTATCTTCCCAGCAGGGAAAATTTCCCCAAAAACTTCTGCCAACGCTTCTTCATAAGGCCGCATCAACTCTTTAATATCACAAGGAGAATTTATCATTCCCCTGACATTTGCCTGATAAGCCCAATCATCAAGGAACCTTATCATTTGCAATTTCCTAAAAGCCAAATCATTGTATTTTTCTGCCCTCCATTTTACTTTTACACCTGCAAGCAAACTCCCGAGAGCATTTGCGGAAGTATTCCACCCCGCGTAACCGTAAAAATTTTTCAAATCGATTTGCGGCAAAAGCTGTTCAACAAAATTGTTATCCGCACCGTTTGCAAATCTTACATCCGCAACGGCATAGGGTTTATCCGGCGGGGTAAAAGTTCCGTTAAAAGTCTGTGTCGCCCAGCCCATAACCAGTTCCCCTTGTTTTTCAATAAAGTTATTAACAATCAGAATAATATCAGCATCGTCTTTTGACTGTACCGGAGTAAAGCCGCCAAGTTCAAGCTGCCCTTGAACTGATTTTTCAATAGAAACATCCTCATAATTTGAAATACAATCTTTATAATCCGGCTCCGTAAATTCAACAAAAACTTTTATCTCTTTTTCTACTGCCCTTGCAAGAAGCGTAAGCGGAATCTCATCCGCACCGGTTTTTGTTTTTCCGCCCATACGTTCAAGCTCGCGTGCTTCATCAACATTAAACCCTTTCGGAGCACAATCATCTTTTGAAAAAATTAAAGTATTTAATCCCCAGTCCAGATAGGTTTTATTTATCTCAAAGTTACGTTTTCTGGTCGCTAGATAATCATCTAAGATTTCCTGAGGAATACCGTCATTTATACCCGTGCAGGAATAATTAAAAATCTTTTTACCCCAATCTTTCCAGTACTCTTTTTCTTCTTCGTTGTAATTGTTATTCGAAATTCGCATTATACTTGAAAAAGCATAAACATTTTTTCCGTTGAGCAACGGTTTTAAACGCTCTATTCTGCGCTTTATATCATCAAAATCTTCAACCTCTCCCTTGTCATTTACCCCGCGGCGGGAAGGAATCAAGCCGCCATAAGCAATCGTATCAAGCGAAAGAATCATAGCATCGGTTTCGGGTAGATTTTCAATCCAATCCAAAATCTCATTTACTCCGGCATTTTTTCTCAAATCTCCAAGAAATCCGCGCGGAGGAATAAAAAGTTCCAGACTTTCATCAATAGCTGCAATATCTTTTGCCAGATTATAGCAAACAGGACGGTTATCTATTGGCACAAAACATATTTTCATACGTGTTATTATAGCAGATTATTAAATAAAAGTTAAAAAAAGTTGATTTTTCAAAAATAGCATTAAAATATAATTAAACGGAGTAATTATTTATATGATCAATTTTGAAAAATTTACAAACTATTCGCAGGAAATTATATTTGCTGCAAACGCAAAAAAAGATTTCTATAAGAATTCGGAAGTCCAGCCGGAACATATTGTTATGGCAATGATTGAGGATAAGGGAATCTCAAAGGATTACTTGGAAGAATTAAAACTCTTGAATCAGAACTTTATTAACGCAATTGTTGCAAGGATTAAGGAATATCCGACACTCTCCGGCGTAACTGCAGGCCAGCAGGTTTTCTTATCAAGAGAAACCAATTCGCTTCTTGAAATTGCTACACAGGAGGCTGAAAGTCTGAAAGATGATTTTATAGGAATTGAATGTATACTAATTGCAATGACAAAACTGGAAGGTTCTTTTATAAAGGAGCTTTTGAGACGCAACAAAGTCGATACTAATGCAGTTTTGAACGCAATGAGAAAGATTAGAGGTAATAAAAAAGTGGATAATAAAAATGCTGAAGAAAATATGAAGGCGCTTGAAAAATATTCAACCGACCTCACGGAAAGAGCCCGCAAGGGCAAATTAGACCCTGTAATAGGACGTGACGAAGAAGTCAGACGTATTATACAGGTTTTAAACAGAAGAACAAAAAATAATCCGGTACTAATAGGCGAGCCGGGTGTAGGTAAAACCGCCATAGTTGAAGGTTTAGCCCAAAGAATAATACGGGGCGATGTTCCGGAAAGCTTAAAAAATGTCAAACTTATTTCTCTAGATTTAGGCGCGCTTGTTGCGGGGGCTAAGTTCAGAGGCGAGTTTGAAGAACGTTTGAAAGCCGTATTAAAAGAGGTTCAGGAATCCAACGGCGAGATTGTAATGTTTATTGATGAATTGCATACGGTTGTGGGTGCAGGCGCTACCGAAGGTTCTATGGATGCCGGCAACCTCTTAAAGCCTATGCTCGCAAGAGGGGAGTTAAGGACAATCGGTGCTACAACAATTAACGAATACCGTAAATACATAGAAAAAGACCCGGCTCTTGAACGTCGTTTCCAGCCTGTATTGGTTGATGAACCGTCTGTAGAAGATACTATTTCAATCTTAAGAGGTTTAAAAGAAAAATACGAAGTTCACCACGGAGTAAGAATCTTAGACAGCGCGCTGATTGCGGCCGCACAGCTTTCGGACAGATATATTACGGACCGATTCCTTCCTGATAAAGCAATTGACTTAATTGATGAAGCGGCTTCCGCTCTCCGTATAGAAATTGATTCCATGCCGGAAGAAATTGATGTTATGATGAGACAAAAGATTCAGCTTGAAATCGAAAGAGAAGCCTTAAAGAAAGAAACTTCTCCGGAATGTATTGCGAAAATTGACAAGCTGACTTCAGAAATTGACGAATTAGAGGGCAAGATTTCTAAATTAAAAGCTCAATGGGAAGTTGAAAAGAATACAATTACAGGCGAAGCCGCAATCAAGGATGAAATCGATCAGGTTAAAACCAAAATTGCGGAAGCCGAACGCAACACCGATTTGCAGACCGCCGCAGAGCTAAAATACGGCAAATTGATGGAACTTGAAAAGAAATTACAGTCTATTCAGGGTAAAGAAAAAGGTGAAAACCAGCTTCTTAAAGAAGAAATTGACGGCGATGATATTGCCCAAATCGTAAGCAAATGGACAGGCATTCCTGTTAACAGACTGGTTGAAAGTGAAATGCAAAAACTTCTGAGAATGGAAGATGTTTTGCATAAACGTTTAATCGGGCAGGATGAAGCGGTTGAGACGGTGTCAGATGCAATCAGACGTGCCCGTTCAGGTTTGAAAGACCCGAAACGTCCTATCGGAACCTTCATTTTCTTAGGGCCGACAGGTGTCGGTAAAACTGAGCTTGCAAAAACTCTTGCAGAATTTCTGTTTAACGATGAAGATGCAATCATAAGAATTGATATGTCAGAATATATGGAAAAACATAACGTTGCAAGATTAGTCGGAGCGCCTCCGGGATATGTCGGTTACGAAGAAGGCGGACAGCTTACAGAAGCCGTTAGACGCAAACCTTATTCAGTAGTTCTTTTTGATGAAATTGAAAAGGCTCATCCTGACGTATTCAATTTGATGTTACAGATTTTTGATGACGGGCGCTTGACAGATTCCAAGGGCAGAACTGTTGATTTCAAAAACACTGTTATCATTATGACAAGCAACATCGGAAGCGAAATTATTCTTGAAGATTCTATCAATAATCCGGGCGGAAACTTTGATGAAACAAAAGAAAAAGTTATGGCTGTTATGAGAGAACGGTTTAAACCTGAATTTCTTAACAGAGTTGATGAAACTATCTTCTTCAAGGCTCTTACTATGCAGCAGTTGTCATCAATTGTCGATATTCAAATGGAGCACTTAAGAAAGCTCCTTGCAGATAAGAATATAACATTTGAAATAACCGATGACGCTAAAGAGCTTCTGGCAAGACGCGGATTCAATCCTGTATACGGTGCAAGACCGCTTAAGAGAGTCATTATGCAGATGGTTGAAAACCCTCTTTCAAAATTGCTTCTTGCTCAGAAATTCATTGACGGTGATAACATCAAAATTGATACAAAAGACGATGAAATCGTTTTTGAAAAGTCATAAAAATAGGGGCGGGCTTTTAAATAAAAGCCCGCCCCTATTTTACTATACACATATTTGCATACCGTTAGGCAGCGGAGCGTGATATTTAGAGACACCGGGCTGAAGCCTGTTTGCATATGTAACATGGTCATTATCGACAGAAACCCATTCTCCGCGATTCACACCTTCCTGAAACCCTACGGATTTAACCAAATCGGCATTAGATGCATTATCCAGTAAGAAAAAGTTTTTATTTCCGACGGTATCATTATAATTTAATCCAAGTGTGTAAAAATCCGGCATATTTTCGGAGATTTTCCTTAAATCATGTTGACAATCGCCGGTAGGTATATGTTCAATGTATTTATAAATTGAAAAATTTTTATCATGGTTGTAATAACATAAAGGTGCGGAATTTCTGCTTCTATTGTATGTTAAATAAGAATCTATTTTAGCAAGGGTGCCGAGTGCAAGCGGATTATCCAAACTCCTTCTGTCAGGTGTGCTCATTTTTAATACATACTTTTTCCCTTCAGGAGTAAAGATTCCAAAAACATTTTTGTCAGAACGACCTTCAGTAAAATATACAAATTCATAAGTTCTGTTATCCAGTTTCAAGGCAGGAATTTCTTTTTTAGACTTCATACCGAATTCCATTTGGGTCGACAAATATTCTATAATTTTTGCCAGATGCTTGCCGGGAAGTTCTTTTGGAATATTTCCTATTTCAAAATTATCATTATGTTTTAAGTCTTTATATTTTTGGAGTAAAAAACTTCCTCTCCAATCCGGTCTTATTCTCAGCAATTCTTCTATAGAATGTGTATTGTTTACTTTCCATTCAATAAAGTTTGTATACGCTTTGTTATACGGACTGTCATAGAAAAAAGGCATTAAATTTTTCGAATCGGAAGGCAGTTTTGCAGATAATTCATCCATTATGTAACGCGTATCACGCGGGTGGTGTACAATTGTTGAAATAAGTTCACGGCTTCTGTCCGGAGCCTTTAGTATTTCCGTAAAAAACTCATCCATCATTTGAGGAGTTTCTTTTATTTTCAAAAAAGAAAAAATAGCAGGAGTTTTATCATGGCGAATATACCAGTTATATTCATCCCATAATTTATTTAACGAATTGCTGCGGAAATTTATATTCACATACGAAGTTGGATATAAATACTGTCTGTTTTCAGTATTATTGATCACTCTTTTTTTATTTTCTGATTTTTGTAATTTCGGCTGAGTATAATTATATGTTCTAACTGCTTGTATTTTCATTATTATTCTCCTAATGATTTAAAACAGAACAAAATAAAAATTGACTTTATAAATTCTAAAAGTTACAAAAGTTTACCTTTGAGATAAAATGAAATACTTTTGCATTTACTGTAAGTTTTACATATAATTGTAAAAAGAAAAACTGTCCGGCAACAAAGGGAGGGATATATGAACTTAAAAAAACTGAAAGAAATCGATGCGGAAGTCGCGCAATGTATAGATGAAGAGCTTAAAAGACAACAGACAACCATTGAACTTATTGCGAGCGAAAATTTTACCTCTCCTGCCGTAATGGAAGCCTGCGGAAGCGTTTTAACAAATAAATATGCGGAAGGTAAGCCGCATAAGCGTTATTACAATGGGTGTGAAGTCATTGATAAAGTCGAAGAGCTGGCACAAAAAAGAGCATGCGAACTTTTCCATATGGATCATGCAAATGTTCAACCCCACTCCGGAGCACAGGCAAATATGGCTGTTTTTGCAGCATTCTTAAAAAGCGGCGATCATGTTCTGGGTATGGATTTATCAAACGGCGGACACCTGAGCCACGGCTCACCGGTTAATTTTTCCGGCATGTTCTTTAACGTAAAAAGTTACGGCGTTGACGAAAACGGAAATATTGATTATGACGACGTGAGAAGAATGGCGCTTGAACATAAGCCGAAACTAATTATTTGCGGTGCAAGCAACTATTCTAAAATAATAGATTTCAAAAAATTTAGAGAAATCGCAGACGAAGTAGGGGCAATTTTGCTTGCTGATATTGCGCATATTGCAGGACTTGTTGCAGGCGGTGTTCATCCGTCACCTGCGGGTTACGCACAAATCGTAACCACAACAACACACAAAACCCTCAGAGGCCCGAGAGGCGGTATTATAATGTGTGATGAAGAGTATGCTGCCGCAATTGATAAGGCTGTTTTCCCGGGAATTCAGGGCGGACCTCTGGAACATATTATCGCAGGCAAAGCGGTAGCTCTTAAAGAAGCTCTTTCTCCTGAGTTTAAGGAGTACGCAAAGCAAATTGTTAAAAATGCCAAAGCTATGGCGCAGGGGCTTCTTGATAACGGAATGGATATCGTAGGCGGTATGACCGAAAACCATCTTATGACACTCGATTTAAGAAAAACCGGAAAAACCGGTAAGGACATGGCAAATGTCCTTGAAAGAGTCGGAATTACGGCTAACAAAAACACTGTTCCGAATGATCCTCAAAGCCCGTTTGTAACAAGCGGAATAAGACTCGGGGCAGCAGCTATGACAACCAGAGGTTTTAAAGAAGATGATATGAGGGAAGTTGCAAGAATCATCTCCGAAGCAATCAAAAATTCTGATAACGAAGAAATTCTCGCAAAATTAAGACAGGATTCTCTCAGACTCTGCGAAAAATATCCGTTGTACAGTTAATGTCGGGTTAGTAAACCCGACCTACATCGCTGAGTAACTAAGCAATGACAATAAAAGGATACAAATGATTATAAAACTTACACAGGCACATATCATAGGCGCGTTTATTTCTTACCTGATAGGCGTTTTTATCGTTCCGCTGGTTATTGAGTTTTCTCAAAAAGAGGGTTTAGTTGATCTTCCGAACGAAAGAAAAATTCACAAGTTCCCAATATCACGGCTTGGCGGGGTCGCTATCTGGTCGAGTGCAATGCTGACTTTTTTATTTCTTGTGCTTTTAAGTTACTATCCTTACGGCAGCCTGCTTTCAGGAATTTTGCTTGGCGGCTCTTTGATGTTCTTACTTGGTTTGGTCGATGATATATACAATCTTGATGCAAAATTCAAACTCTTTATACAATTATCAATCGCAACTATTGTATATCTTTTGGGAGTACAAATTGATACGATTTTTAATCCTGCAGGCGGTGTTATTCATCTGGGAATTTTTTCTTATCCGATAACTTTACTCTGGATTGTGGGAATTTCAAACGCCGTAAACTTTATTGACGGAGTTGACGGGCTTGCAGGCTCGGTAATTACCGTAAGTTCAATTACTCTTGCTCTTATTGCGGTTGCTGTAACGCCCGCACAGCCAATTACGGCACTTATAGCCTTTATTCTTGCAGGTTCCATGCTTGCCTTCCTGACTTTTAACTTTAATCCGGCAAAAATCTTTATGGGAGATTCAGGCGCCCTGTTTTCAGGCTTTCTGCTCGCCACACTTTCTATTGCAGGAGTTATGAAGGGTGCAGCCCTTGCGGTTCTTTTACCTTTCCTTGTACTTGCCGTCCCTATTATGGATATTACATACTCCAGTCTCCGGAGAATTATGAAAGGAAAATCGCCTTTCGTGGCTGATGCTGAACATATTCATCACAAACTTTTGAAGGCCGGTTTCTCTCAAAAAATTACCGTAGCAATTTTAACCTCCATTGCTATTGCGGGCGGCGCTCTTGCTACATATTTTACAGATACACTTAAAAATTATTTTATTTATATAGCGGTACTGATACTTATTATGGTTGTACTCAGCATAATAAGTGTTATGACAAAACCTCAACCGATAGAGCCGCATGATATTACACGTAAAGAATAATTATAATCCGCCCTGTAATCTTGATAACGGTTCCTTGCTTTCCGGCGGCAAATATAATTGATTCGGATTATGTATCCTGAATCTCTGGCCGGAGATAGGCGGAAATTCCTGACGCATACCTATAAGATTTTTATACCAATTCATAGATTCATTCTTGGAAATAAGTTTTATATTACCCTGACATAAGGCTTCATCACTTCTGCGCTGAGCTATCTGTAAAAGACGTGTTCCTATATCCTTAAAATATTCCAATTTTGGATTGTGATACGGAGTTCCGGGTTTTGAAAAATTTCTCAATTCATCTACAAATACGTGGCTGGGATCATTATTATCCCAAGGCGAAGGCTGCATCTTTTTTATTGCAAGATTTACACTTCCGACAAGCTCGCCTTTGTCATTTAATATCGAGTAGTTTTCAATATTCTGCCCCGTATATTTTTTAAAAACATTTAAGTAAGCTTCTCCGTCTACTTTGCGAACACGAATTTTCCCGATATATCCTTCCAAACAACTGCCGATATTTGTATGCGTAAGTGTTGGAATACCGCCTTTGAAAGAAATATTTTGAGAAGAATTAGCAGCATTATTATGGGATATTGTATATTTTACATAAGAAATATTATTAATCATACTCCTTATAAAACACGTAAAAATATTTTTTGCGCATAAAATAAAAAACACAAAAACGGGTTTTGTGTTTTTTAATCTCAATATCGGTTAATTTCTTTAACTGTTCTCTTCGTCATCAAGATACCGATAGTCCAACATACTTCCTTCATATTCAGTCAAATCATCACCGTAAAACATGGACATATTATTTACTATACGGTTTCTGTCCTCAATTTTTTGTTTTTCTATTTCGGAATTTACACCGTAAGCATTAATCTCCTGATTAGTAACTTTACCGTCATGATTTGCGTCTATATCATCAAAATGTGACAGAACCGTCTCTTGTAATGATGTACTCATGCCGGAAGATGCCCCCAGAGAAATAATTTGTTCTCTGGTTAAACCCTGGGTTGCCATATTATTCATCAGCCGTTGAATTTCATCTGCAGAAATAGTACCGTCAGAATTAGAATCCACGCTATTAAAATTATTTGTCAAATATGATGCAAAAGTAGCACCATAACCTGTATTAGTTATATTTGTATTTGTTAATGCGGAATTTAAATTCTCAAGAGTCAAACCATCTTCATACTGGCTTGATATAAGTGAAAATGAATTTGTTAATCCTGCACTGATGCCGCTAAAGAGCGAAGAACCGTCCAATCGTTTACTCATAGGTTGTCTCCTTATTTTTATACCTATACAACATTAGTTTAAGGTTTTTATTTAAAAAGTCAATTATACAAAAATATATTATATCAGCGTTTTTTTACAACTTAAGTTGTAGATTATACTTTTTTTGTGGTATAATCATATATGAGGGTATCAAAATGTTTAAACGTAAATGTAAAATAACCTTTATATCACACGGCGCAACCGTACATTCTATGGACGGAATTATTTGCGATACTGAAAAATACCCGAAAATAAATGAGTTTGGTGAAGAAGAAATTGAAAAAGTTTGTGAATATCTTGAAAAACGTGCTGTTGCCTACGACAAAATTTATACCAGCGCTTCTGCAAGATGTACACAGTCCGCTCAAATAATTGCCAAATTATTTAAAAAAGAAATTACGACAATCGATTTAAAAGCCAGAAATCACGGTGAATGGAGCGGCAGATTGTATTCTGATGTTTTTGATGAATACGGACCGGAAGCTATTATACAAAAACCTGAAGGCGGTGAAGCTCTGGAAGATTTTAACAAAAGAGTTTCTGATATGATTGATAAACTCGTAGAAGAAAATAAAGGTAATCGTATTATTGTTGTTACAACGCCTGATGTTATTCAATCCGCAATAGCTAAAACACTTAATCTTGATTCTGTAAGTCAATTTAAAAACCTTATCAAAACAGGAACTTTGACTCAAATTAGTTATTTTGAAGATGATTGGTCTAGTATAATCTATTCTGATTATACTCCTATATAATTAAAGCGGTATCGTCTAGTGGTTAGGACGGGAGATTCTCATTCTCCAAACAGGGGTTC
>CALUVJ010000018.1 GCA_944324195.1 Candidatus Gastranaerophilales bacterium | reverse complement strand
TGTCATTCTGAGCCCGATAACAATTTAGGGGCGAAGAATCTCTTTAATTAGCACCCATCCCAACCTTCCCTCAAAAGGGAAAGGCAGTATCATACTTATTGTCATTCCGAACCGAACAGCAATTCGAGCGCAAAGTTGTAGGGTTGGCAAAACGTAAGTGTGCCCACCTAAAAAATTGAAACTGCCAGTATCGTAGAGTGCACTTACCGGCGCACCTATTTAATTACACCAAGAAGGTGGACACCTTGCGAACTATTTTGATGACATTGCGAGGGAACAGTCAATATAGCCCGAAGCAATCTTAAACAAATTTCACAACCAAATTAAAAGGGATTGCCGCGAAAATCAAAGATTTTCTCGCAATGACATGTTAATCAGACGGAGCAAAATGCTATTTTCTATTCACTAAAATGTAAACTTTTTGTAACAATTCTTATATACCGGTCAATTTTCATGCTTCAGTTGTTTTATACTGACAGGAAGAAGTGTTATGAATATACAGCCGATAAATAATAATGTTCCTATGCAGGGCAAGCAAAATAACAGTGCTTGGAATAACCTGAAAAACAGCGTCGTTCAAAAAATTATTGACGTTGTTCCTGAGCATACTCAAAAAGAATCAGGGAGAAAACTGGAAAAATGGAATAAAATAGATAACTGGGTTTCCAAACCGGCACAAAACAGAGGAATTATGGGAGCTACTGCTATACTTACGCAGCCGTTTATTGACTATAACAACAGTAAGGTTGATCAAGAAACCAGAAAAATGGCATTTTTTAACAGGTTGGCGGTTATATTAGCCGGCACAACAGTCGGAATGTTTATTGTAAGAGGTCCTATACATACGCTTACAGAAAAAATGACAAATCTTAAAGGAAATTCAAAATTCAGCAAAGCTCTTCTTCCTAAGAAATTTTTAAAAGAAATTGCTGAAAATGAGAAGTTTTTAAGAAATTACAGAGTTGCGCTTTCCACTTCTTTGGCTGTATCCACCTGCGCTGTCACAAATTTCTTGCTTGATGCACCGCTTACAATCTTTCTCACCAATTTATTTCACGATAAACTCTGTGATAAAAAGAAAAATATTGCTAATAAGAAAATGGAGGTGAAGAATGAATAATTCACCTCTGCAAAAAGGCCTTGAATGGGTTTATAACAGCTTTAAAAAGAATACGGCAAAAATGCTTGTTATTACGGGCACTGTAGGTTGGGGCTTATCCTCTCTTGCCCAGGTCGGTGCGGTAATGTTCAATCCGAAAATTAAAAAGGAACAAAAAGGCTTTCTGGTTCCGCAGGCCCTTCTTGATGCAATAGTAAATATCGGCTGCTTTTTTGTAATTACCCAATCTGCAAAAAAAATAATCTCAAAACTTGCCTCTACCGGTAAAATTGCACCTTCAAAAGTCAGAACTTTTTTAAACAATAATAAAGATTTATACGGAGATAAAGTCGGTAAACTTTCACTTGACTTGGATGAAGTTATCAAGCAAAACCCTAAATTCCCTAAAGAATCTTATTATTCATACAAAAATTTTACCACAACGATGGGTACAATAGGTGCAAGTATATTAGCGTCAAACATTGTAACTCCTGTTATCAGAAATTCCATGGCATCTGATGTTCAGAAAAAATATTTGACTAAACGCCCTCAGCCGCTGCCTTCATCAGGAAACATGAAAATCTAACTCCAAACTTTGCGCTATAATATATAAAAAAGGAGCGTAATATGGATTTTGAATACGGGATAATCGGCGGAGGACCTGCCGGATACACTGCGGGAATAAATTTAGCAAAACAGGGGCATTCTGTTATATTGTTTGAAAAAAACAAACTTGGCGGCACCTGCATGAATAAAGGATGTATACCTACAAAATCATTTCTGCACTCTGCCGAAATATTTTCTAACCTAAAAAAAGCTGCAGAATTTGGAATAAATATTGACTTCACAAATTTTGATTTTTCAAAAGTAACTGACAAGAAAGATAAAACCGTTGAAAAAGTAAGAAAAGCGCTTGAACTTACGGTTAAAAATTCCGGTGTCAAAACAATTTATGCAGAAGCGAGTATCAAAGATAGAAATACAATTCTTGCAGAAAACAAAGAGTACAAAGTACAGCATATTATTGCTGCTTGCGGTTCAAAACCGAAAGAACTCAAAGGCTTAGAGTTTGACGGTGATTTTATACTCAGCTCTGACGATGTACTTAATTTAAAAAAGCTCCCAAAATCCATATTAATCGTGGGTTCCGGCGCAATCGGCACAGAATGGGCTAGAATATTATCAGCCTTTGGTACTGAAGTAACCATTACGGAACTGGCTGAACATTTAATTCCGACAGCCGATATAGAAGTCTCCAAACGAATTGAAAGAATTTACAAGCAAAAAGGTATCAAATTTTATCTGAATGACTGCGTGGAAAAAATTGAAAACAGAAGCATAAAACTCAAAAGCGGTGAGGAAATTCTACCGGAAATGATTCTTGTAGCAGCCGGAAGAACACCGGTTTGTCCGATATTTGATGATAGTATAACAATTCTCGGCGACTCGTGCGGGAAAATACAACTGGCCCACTTTGCAATACATCAGGCAAAAGAGTATACACTGGGAATTCCTTTTGAAGAAAGACTTACGCCATCCGTTATATATGGAGAGCCGGAAATCGCTTGGGCAGGGCTAAGAGAGCAGGATATTGACGATAGCTATACAAAAATAATGTTTCCGATAACCGCACTCGGCAAATCTTGGTGCGATGACGCTGCCGAGGGTTTTATTAAACTCATAATAAAAAATAATTTAATATTTGGCGCGCATATTATATCAAAAGAAGCATCCTCAATTCTTCATACATTACTGCTTGCTATGCAGCAACAAATTTCTATAGATAAACTTAAAGAAATTTGTTTTGCACACCCCACATACTCCGAAGGAATTTTTGACGCTATATGCAGAGCCTAGACAGGTAGGGGGGGGTAAATGAATTGGGTTGGTAAGTGAGACTACAAGCTTAATGTCATTGCGGGGGTAAATGAATTGGGTTAGTAAGTGAGACTACAAGTTTGATGTCATTGCGGGGGTAAATGAATTGGACTAGTGACTAGTGAATAGTGAGTAGTGAGTAGTGAATAGAATTGTAGGTCAGGTTTTACCTGACCATAACTATTTCAACGTCATTGCGAGGAGCGAATGCGACGAAGCAATCCAAAACAAACTTGACAACTGAATAAAATGGACTGCCGCGAAAATCAAAGATTTTCTCGCAGTGACAGAAAAAGTTAAAAATGTCATCCCGAACCTGTTTCGGGACCTTACCCAAAAGCAAGTATAACGCCAAGTTGGTAAGATGCTGAACCAAGTTCAGCATGACAATATAATTTATCCTGGACAGCAGTGCCCCAAAGGGGCGAAAGGAAGAGACCAACCAGCCCAAAACATTTACCCTTGGATTATTCGGGGTGTCGGAAAGCCCTTATCAGCACCCTCCCCTGCCCTCCCTCTTTTAGGGAGGGAGTTAAGCTGCCAGCCCAAAACATTTACCCCCCCCTGCCAATTCATTTAACAGGAGACAGATATAAACCCGTAATATATTGTTAACTTTTGTAACAATATATATTATATCGCGCAATTTTGCATAAAAAATATACTTTATATATATGTAAGCCAAAGATACAAACATTAAATAACACGAACACAAACCTTTCATACAACCTACACACTAACCTTCTACACATGAGGAATTAATTAAAAGATTCCGAAGCCTTTCATTAAAGAAAGGTTTTTTTTTGCTTAAATATTGGATTTTTAAATATACATGGGGATATATTAACTTTTAAAACTATGCTATATTATTATTATGCAAAGACGTACATACTTAAACGGAAGCGTAAAAGACGGCAAAATAATGAGATGGCCTATCAATAATCTGGTCGTCTATATTGCTCCGATGAAGTTCTATTCTAAACCCGGAGAAGATGCCAAGTTCCGCAAAATGGTTATTGATGCGTTTAATATCTGGTGTGCCGCAACAGGCGGAAAATTAAGGTTTAAAGTTACAAGCGTTCTTTTGGAATCAAATATTAATGTGGACTGGAAGCGCGTGGACAGGCAGGCGCTGGGGCATTGTTATTTCAGCTGGGACCCCCAGGGAAGGTTATATGGTGCGGAAGTTGCAATCGGGCTTACGGATGGCAGAATTCATCAAAAATATGACAGTGATATTGAAGTTTATCACACAATTCTTCACGAAATCGGACACGCACTGGGGCTTCAACATAGCCCTTATAAAGAAGATATTATGTATACACCGCACCAATACGGTGTAGCATCGCTTTCTGAAAATGATAAATATTCAATAAATTGGCTTTACAGGTTTCAGGCCGGCGCATCAGTAAAACAAATTGCTTCAAAATACGGTATTACGACATCATCTGATATTGATACCGTTATAAAAAAGATTGATGAGAAAAATAATTTGTCTGATGAACCTGATAAAATGCAACTTTCAACAAGGAGAGATTTACTTCAGGAAGCCGCTAATATCGGAGATTTGAAGCGGTATAATATGATGCTTCAAAATATTTCACTATCTTCAAATGTTAAGAATTATTTAAATAATAACAGAAAAAATTAAAAATCAGGCAATTTTTATTAACAAAATGTTTTTATAATCGTATAAGGTTAGAAAACTATAAGGTTATTTAAATGATTGATCCTTTAACATTTAAAGCCAGTGTTGCATATAATAAACAAGTTGAAGAAGAAAATGCCCATAAAGACTCTCCTAATCCTCTAAGGTTAAAAGCAAGTTTATCAAGTCTGGCTGCAATATCTAATTATAATCAAGTTTTACTGAAACCAAAATTTGATAAAGACACTATCAATATAATTAATAATGTTTCGGAGATGATGAAACTTGTACCGGCTAAACTTGAATTGCCATATAGTTTTAAAAGTGATGAAATAAACGGAGAGAGGATTTATGATAGTGCAGGAGCACTTAAACTTATTAAAGAATACACAAATGATACAATAATAGAATATTATCCTGCAGATAATCCGGAATTTATAAATACAATACTTGAAAAGGATAAGTCAGGAAATATTATTTCCAAAATTGAACCTGTAAGACAGGCAGACGGAAGTTTTAAAACAAATATAATTATTTTTGACGAAAAGATTAATAATAAGTATACAATGTTTCAAACTGAAGAAAGCGGCAATATAAGCAGTATTACTGAAATATTTGAAAACGGAAAAAATTTCAGAACTCTCATTTTTAATCCAAAAAACCTAAATCCGGAAAGATATATTGAGTCCAGAGAAAATAATAACGGTGAATTTGAACTTACGGACTGCAGATTTGGTTCTAATCTTGACGTAAAAGAATTAAAACAAATAACTGCCGCAAAAGAAGTAAATATTACATATTCAGGCAACAGAAAAACCATTGATGTAAGAAGAAAACTTCCTGATGATTAGTTATTCAATATACTTGCCGTCAAAAAGCTCCAGAACCATTTTTTCCTGATCCGTTTCCATTCGCTCAGACTTTTTTGAGTTTGATGTTTCAACCGCTTCAGAATTAGCAATTTCAGAAGTTTCAGCAGCTTCTTGAATTTCTTCCGACATCGGAACTGTTTCTTCAGGCTGCAAAATAGCAGGTTCCGAAATTTTTACCGGTTCAGGAGTTATGTTTTTTTTTTCTTCCTGCGATATTGATGGCGTCTGTGCTGCCGATGAAGATAAAGCTGCATCGCCGCTTTGCGGAAGTCTTACAATAATTTTTGAATTTTCCTGGTTAAACATAGTATTTGCAGCTTCTATAAGCATCAGTTTTTTATTTGTATCATTTATTTGTGACACAAGTTTATCATTTTTAAAAGTAATTATGACTTCATCCGCTGCTATTTTTACGGGAGTTGCTAAGTGCAATAAAGCTTTTGTAGCAGGACTCTTTATATTTACCAAAAGGGCTTGCCACAATGTACTAATGTCGTTACCGTCAGGCTTCTTTGACATCGGCGGCGGAGTAAATTCTTCAATATCAGGTTTAACGGTTTGTGCTGCCGGGGACTCTGCCGGCGGAATCGGAGCCGGTCTTGTTACAGGTTCTGTATCGTCTTGCTTCCGGATATTTTCTACAGGTTTTAGAGCTGATACCGGCGGCTGCGGCGGTTGAATAACCGGACGAACAGGCTGTGCAGCAGGAATACTTCCGCCCTCCAGAGCTTTTACTCTGTTTTGCAAATCAATAAGTGTCGTATTTTCTGTCATATTTGCAAGATCAATCATTCCGACTTCAAGCCATAAATGTTGATTAGTTGCAAGTTTTACCTCTTTTATGTAATAAGTTGTCCTTTCAAGCAAAAATACAATCTGCTGGGTTTCAAGCAGGTCTTTTTGTTTTAGCATTTCCGCAATCTGCGGCTCATTTAAACCGGTCAATTCCGGCAAAAGCTCTTTTCTGCAAGTTTTTACTATTAAAAGATTCTTAAAATATTCTGATAAGTTAGTTAAAATCTGTAAAGGTTCATTGCCTGCATTATAAATTTCGTTTAGAATTTCAATTGCTTCATTTGGCGAAGAAGCAATAATTTTGCTGCTAAGTTTATTTAGAGTATCAAAAGAAATTCTGCCTAAAATAGCATTTACATCTTCAACCGTTACTTCTTTTGAAACACCCAAAAGACTTAATTGGTCTAAAAGCGAAATACTGTCACGCATTCCGCCTGCAGAGTTTTTGGCAATTGCAAAAAGTGCATCATCTGATATATTAATTTTTTCGTTATCCGAAATATATCGGAGATGTTTGACAATATCTTCTGTAGTAATTCTCCTGAAATCAAATCTCTGGCAGCGGCTTTTGATTGTATCAAGAACTTTATGAACTTCCGTTGTTGCAAGTATAAAAATTACATTTTCAGGCGGCTCTTCCAAAGTTTTAAGAAGCGCATTGAATGCGTGATTTGTCAGCATGTGAACTTCGTCTATAATATAAATTTTGTACTTGCCGTTTACCGGAACGTACTGAATTTTCTCTAAAATATTCTGTGTATCTTCAACTTTTCTGTTACTTGCAGCATCGATTTCAATAACGTCAATAGGAACAGAATTTGTAATATCTCTGCAGCTTTCACATTCACCGCAAGGATGAATTGTCGGCCCGTTTTTACAATTGAGAGATTTAGCCAGAATCCTTGCAGTAGAGGTTTTTCCGGTCCCCCTTGGACCTGTAAACAAAAAAGCATGAGCGATTTTTCCAAGCTCAATAGCACTTGTAAGAGTCTTTTTTATATGCTCCTGCCCTACAAGTTGTTCCAGCGTCTGCGGACGATATTTCCTATACAATGGTACATAATTACCGCTCATATAAAAAGTTTAGCATAAAGAGATATTATCGTAAACAACAAGACTTTAGCATTTAATATGCCAGATATTTCTTTTTCTTAGAGTCAAAAGTAAAAGTCTCATAACCTTTTTCATTTACTACAAAACGGATGGAATTATTTATATCCGTTCTCAAAGTTTTTATTCCCTTAAGCGTTTCCAGCGTTCGTATTGACGGATGCCCAAATTTATTTGTGCCGACAGAAATTAATGCCATTTCAGGATTTAAATAATTTAACATTGCACGGTTAACAACTCCGTTTGCCCCGTGGTGTCCGACTTTCAGAACGGTAATTGAAGCAGGCAATTCGCTCTTAAGTTTTTCAAATGTCGAAATTCCTGAATCGCCGGTAAACAACATGCTAAAATTTTTGTATTTTAAAAACGTAAGAATAGATGCTTCATTATCACCAACTCCGGCAGTTTCAGGAGCTATAAAATTTGTAATTTCAATTCCGTTATTATTCCAAACTTTTTGTCCGTTTTTTGCAAGATTTACACTTACTCCGTATTTAGAAGCTGTTTTATAAATGTATTTTGCCGCATTTGATTCATGGTTTAAAGAATTTACGTACAAATTTCTTACTTTCACTCCCTTAATTAAATCAGCTGCACCGCCGCAATGGTCATTATCAAAGTGGGTTACTATAATTGTATCAATATTCTTTATTCCTCTGTCTCTCAAATACTTTAATATAAGCATTTCAGCCTGAGATTTGCCGCCGTTGTATCCGCTCTTGCCTGTATCAATCATCAAATATTTATTATCAGGTGTTTTAATCAAAAACGCATCTGCATTCCCGACATCAAATGCCGTGATTTCCAAATTATGATTCGGAATGGATATGACAGATATAATGAGACCAGTAAATAAAACCAAAAGAGTAATTTTAAGAACTTTCAGATATTTTTCTCTAATATCATTATTTAGAAATGCCGTAATATTCAGTAATATCGCATAATACAAAAATAGTTGAAAAACAGACGGATGTGCAGTTTGAATCGAAGCATGCGGAAGTTTTCCCCAAAAATCAGAAATATTTACAAGAATTGTTATTAAGGGATTTAATATAAAATCAAATACTTGCAGAACAAAATCCGGGGTAACCGTTGAAATTAAAGAACCTACAAAACCGCCAAAACTTATAACTGAAAGAATAGGAACACTCATTATATTCGCAAATACAGAATACAAACTTATATTATTAAAATAAAATATCTGAACCGGTATAACCCATAACTGTGCGATAATTGGTATACTGACAGTTCCGACAAACCAATTTATTATTCTGTTATTGCTTCTTACAAGATAAGGTGTCATTACGAGAAGGCCAAATGTTACTATAAAAGAAAGCTGAAATCCGACATCATTTATATACATTGGATTATAAATCAGCATAAGAAAAGCTACAAATGCAAGCAATGAAATACTATTAGCATCCCTATCTATCAATTTTCCAATTAAAACAAATACCAGCATGCACGTAGCCCTTACAACAGAAGCTCCCAATCCGGTCATTAGAGAATAAACAAGCACCATTACAATACCTATGGATACGTTAACTTTGTAATTAACTCTTAATAAAGACAGAAACAGGAAGAAAAATGAAAATATAAAAGCAACATTCATGCCGGAAGCTGCAAGAATATGAAGCAAACCGGAATTGACAAAAGACTGTTTAATATTATCAGGAGGCGAAACCGCGTCATCACCGAATACAATACCGCCTAAAATTTCCAGATTCGGACTCTCCAGGTATTTTGAATGCAAATTAATAATCTTTTCTCTGTAATCATTAATACTTTGCAAAACCCTCTGAACTTTGTTTGGGGCTTGGTCTATTTTTTGCGGAAGAGCGTCTCTTGCACCATAAAAAACAGCATAAACCCCAAAATTCCTTAAATAATTTCCATAATCAAATTGAGAGGGATTACCGGCTTTGAATGGCGGTGTCAGCCGCCCTTTTATTTTGTAATAATCATATATTCGTAATTTTTCATCTGTATTTAATGTTACAAGCGTTTTTTCTTTTTCAAATTCACGCACAATATTATCGTATTCAATACTGTTGACCTTTAAGAAAAAGCGCTGCTTATCATCTCCTTTGTTTTGCGGAATGGAAACTATCTGCCCCGAAACTTCACAATTTACAGGGGCCAGGCTTATAAGTTCATCTGTTGTTTTAAGCCTAAAAACCGTATTTGCAATACCAAGATAAAATATAAACGCCCAAACAATAATATATTTAAGTTTAAAGTAATCCAATATAATAAAAACTGACAATAAAATAGTTATTGCAGCTGCTGCAATAAGAAGGTGTCCGCTTAAAGATGCGTAGAGAGCAAAAATATAAATACCTACAGTCACAAGCATCAATAGGTTTTTATTAAGACAAATATTCTTACATAAATCTTTTATCATACTAAACCAATTTTATCACTATTGGCTTTATATTTTACTCCAATTCGGAACGCTCAATTTCCTGCTTGGTTGTAAATTTAACAATATCACCAACTTCAATATCGTTAAACTTAACAAAAGATAAACCGCATTCATAACCTTGGGCAACTTCCTTAACATCATCTTTGAATCTCTTAAGCTGATCAATTGCACCTTTAAAGATTTCTTTACCATTTCTGTAAATTGTTGCGGTGTCATTTCTGTTAACTTTACCTTCTGTTACGTAGCAGCCTGCAATTTTCTGAATTTTTCCTATTGTAAATATTTGTCTGATTTCAACTTTACCTGTCTCAACTTCTTTAACCTCCGGTGAAAGCAGAGAAATCATTGTCTTTTCAATATCTTCAAGAATCTGATAAATTATTTCGTATTTTTTGATTGTAACACCTTCACGTTCAGCAGCTGCAAGAGCGTTTGCATCTTCTTTTACGGTAAATCCGAGAATTAAAGCGTTAGAAGCGGAAGCAAGCATTACATCGGCTTCCGAAATATCACCAACACCTACGTGAATAATTTTTGTTACAATTTCTTTTGATTCAAATTGAGCAATTGCCTGAGATACCGCTTCTGCAGCACCGTGAGTGTTTGCCTTAATAATCAAATTAAGCTGCGGAATATCACCTTCAGCATCACCGGCCTCTCTTCTCATATGAGCAGGCAGCATTGCATCAAGTCTCTTGTTGCGTTCTTTTTCTTTTCGTTTTTCTACAATAGACTTCATTTCTTTTTCGTTTTTAACGACTTCGAAATAATCACCCGCATTAGGAACTTCTGTCAAACCTAAGACCTCAACCGGTGTAGAAGGTTCAGCCTTGGTGATTCTTTCTCCGGAATCGGAAAGAAGTGCTCTGACTCTTCCGCAGGCAGTACCCACAACAATACAATTACCTGTTCTTAAAGTGCCGTTTTGTACAAGAAGCGTTGCAACAGGACCTTTACCCTTGTCAAGATTTGCTTCAATTACAACACCTGTAGCTTCTGCCTTAGGGTTTGCTTTCAAGTCTTGAATTTCTGCAACAAGTAAAATGTATTCTAATAATTCATCAATACCTGTTCCCTGAAGAGCTGATACATTAACCGTTATTGTATCTCCGCCCCAGGCTTCCGGAACAAGTCCGTGCTCTGTTAACTGCTGTAAAATCCTGTCCGGGTCTGCACCCGGTTTATCAATTTTGTTAACTGCAACAATAATCGGCACTTCTGCAGCTTTTGCGTGGTTAATTGCTTCAATTGTCTGCGGCATTATACCGTCATCAGCCGCAACTACAAGAATTGCAATATCAGTAGCCTTAGCTCCTCTTGCTCTCATTTCCGTAAATGCTTCGTGACCCGGAGTATCAACAAACACAATTTTCTTTTCGTGTTTATTATCAAGGTAAACTGTATAAGCACCGATTGATTGGGTTATGCCGCCAACCTCGGTTGCAACAATTTTATGTTTTGAAGCTCTGATACTGTCAAGAAGTGTTGTTTTACCATGGTCAACGTGTCCCATAATACTAACTACGGGAGCTCTGCGTTTTAGCAACTTTTTATCAACTTCACTTAAAGCTTTTTGTTTTTGTTCTTTCTCAAGCTCTTCTTCTATATAAGCATCCAAATCTTCTTCAAGAACTTCCAGATTATATTCCTCACAAACTTTCTTGATTGTATCTACATCAATTAATTGGTTTACTGTCGCCATAATCCCTTGAAACATAAGGAATTTAACAATTTCAGCAGGAGTTTTATGAATTTTATCGGCAAGTTCGCTGATTGTCATTGCGGAGTTTACAACAATCTGCTTAACTTCTTCCACCGCTTCTTCTTTGTGAGATTTTTTCTTATGTTTTTGAGCGGCAGCTTTCTCCAAAGAAATCATCTCTTGATCTTCTTTTTTGGAATTAAAATCTTTATCTTTCTTCTTGCTATTATTATCTTTTCGCTTAGAAGAAGGACCGCCTTTTCCTTCATAAATTTCTTGCGGAATAATTCTTCTCTCAACAAGCTTTTTTTCTTGCCCCATCTTATGAGCAGCTTTTTTACCAGCTTTCTCTTCCGAATTTTCTGCAGGTTTTTGAGGGGCCTTTCTTACTATTTCTATTCTTGATTTAGGATATTCTACCTTTGTTCTTTCAATACGTACTGCAGGTTTTTCTATTTTCTTTGGTTCATTTTTTTCTGTTAAAGCTTTCTTTTCCGGCTTTTCTACCCGTTCGATTTTTTCTACTTTTTGAATTCTTTGCACTTTTTCAATTTTAGGTGCTGATTTTGGTGTTTCTTCAACAGTTTTTTCCTCTGTTTGAGCAACTTTGGCCTTTTTTACAACAAACGCTTTAGGTTTTGATGAACTTTTAGAAACTGCTATACCCAAATGTTCTTTAAGTTTTCTAATCTGAGCCGGAGTAACAGTATTAGAGTGCGATTTTACTATAATATCAACTTCCGCGAACTTTTCAATAACCTCTTTGCTGGTCATTCCAAGTTCTTTTGCCAATTCACTAACTCTTAAACTGTTCATCTAATTACGTTCCTTTCACCTTTTTCAGCATCTGTTGTAAAATCCCGTTCGTCATTCCGCACCCAAGATGTAACTACGATTTTGTAATATATTGCAGAACTCCGATTTATCGAAAAAGGTATTTGTTTTCAACACCTTGTTTAATTTTGATTTCTTTAATGCTGCATCAATACATTTCTGATTATAACAAAGATATGCAGATCTGCCAAATGTTTTGGAATCCGGATTTATTACTACGTTTCCGTCTTTATAATTCTTAGTAATTTTTATTAAATTTTCTCTTGGAATTAATTCTCCGCATCCGACACATTTTCTTAACATCTGCCGCCTTTCTTAAAATATTGTTTGGATTGCCTTAGCGGGCTTCCGGCAAAGACATAAAGCTTGCAGAGATACATTCTGTCATTGCGAGGAAATCTCTGATTTTCGCGGCAATCCATATATTCAATTGTCAAATTCGTTTGGGATTGCTTCGGACCGTTTAGGGTTATCTCCTCGCAATGACACCGTACTCGAATACATTCACTCTGCTTTTGTTTATAAAAAAGCGGATTCAGGTTATGAATCCACTTCCGCTAATTTTTCAAGTTTTAACTTCTGGTCATATTCGGTTAATAAGTCGATAAGTTCGTCTAAATCACCGTCAATAACCGTCCACACATTCAAATTTTGTCCGATTCTGTGGTCTGTAAGCCTTCCCTGCGGGAAGTTGTAAGTTCTGATACGTTCGCTTCTGTCTCCTGTTCCGACTTGTGAACGTCTCAAGTCCGTAATTTCTTTCATTTGTTTTTGAACTTCCATATCATAAAGTTTTGCCTTCAAAATTTGGAGAGCTCTTTCTTTGTTCTGCAGCTGCGAACGTTCTTCCGTACAGAAAATCATAATTCCTGTCGGTTTGTGAAAGACTCTCGCTGCAGTTTCTACCTTATTTACGTTTTGCCCGCCGGCACCGCCTGAACGTGCGGTTGTAATTTCGACATCATTCATATTAAGTTCGACTTCCACATCATCAACCTCCGGCATAACGGCAACTGTGGCGGTTGAAGTATGAACTCTTCCTTGTGATTCCGTAGCAGGAACTCTCTGAACCCTGTGAACACCAGATTCGTATTTAAGACGTGAATAAATACTGTCGCCTTTCATCGAAATGATAACTTCGCTCACACCTCCTGCTTCACAATCAGTCTTACTTAAAATCTGGGTCTGCCAGCCCTTTTTATCGGCATAGCGCATATACATTCTCATTAAATCGCCGGCAAAAATATTCGCTTCATCGCCGCCTGCGCCGCCTCTGATTTCAAGCATAATATCCTTATCATCCATCGGGTCTCTCGGAAGAAGAAGTATTTTCATTCGTTCTTCATATTCGGCAATTTTCTTTTCATTTTCTTCCATATCATTTTTTAAAAACTGCCGCATTTCTTCGTCTTTTTCTTCGTGAATCATTTGCTTTGCTTCTTCTACTGCATCAGAAGCCTTTTTCCAAGCGTAATATAATTCAACGGTTTCTTCCATTGATTTTCTTTGTTTTGATAAATCTCTAAATTTATTATAATCTGCTATTACATTCGGATCAGACAGAGTTTCTCCTAACTCAACATACTTTTTTTCTATCTGAACGATTTTATCTAACATATCTTTCATTATATTTCCCCTTTGTCTATCTTTAGCATAACAAAAACAGGAATAAATAAAAGAGGGATTAAAAATATTAAACTTTATGCAAAAATCCCGGGAGTTATCTTCCGGGATTTTTTTGTTTTATGATTCTTTTAACATCTCTTCGGCACCTTTTAGACAAAGTTCCTCAAATTTTTTCAGCGTGTCGTCTATTGAATATACTCCCCTGCTATCCGGCTCCGGTAAATCAAAATACTTAATCCGATTCTTCATAAACACTAAAAGGTTGTTCAATTGCTGATCTGTGATATTCGGATAATCATGTTTTATAACTTTTTCCATGTGCTTTGCATATGTATCTACATAACCAAATAATTCTTCCTTATCAGAAGTTCCGTATGAAGAATTGTCATTGTCAACAACCTTCATAACAAATTTCATTTCTTTTTCCTCTTCAGTCAAGAAATAATCGGCTGTATCCAATAAATAATGGTCCTCATTATAATATTCACTGTATGAGTTTACTTTTAAACTGTTGCTGCCAGACGCATTGCTTTCCGGCGGGAATATCTGTACAATGTCTTTAAATGCTCCTAATAAAATAGCACTAATATTACCGGACAGTCCTTCTTCATCCGGTGTAAGATCCAATTGTTCTTTAATATAATTTACCAAATCCTCTACTGTCGGATTTTCAGGAAGTTCTGGGCCATTTATTGATATTGCAACGCTTCGTCCATCCCTTGGAATACACTCAACGGCTTGTGAAATAAATTTATTGATTACTTTTTCAGCATTCGCTTCGTCATAAACTCTGCCAATGGCTTCTAACTCTTGCTTCAAGTAATCCATCAGCTGAGGTTTCATTTTCTCTAATTCAGCAAATAATTTATCCCAGCCGCCGGAATCCATATCGTAAGTAGAGGATATCAATATTTTGTTAAGATACTCGTCAGTAAGGTTATTTTTGTCATAATAACCTACAGCATCAGCATCTTTATCAACACCTGTATAATCAAAAACATAATCTGGCTCTTCCGGTTCTTTTGTTTCCTCAGGTTCCGTAACTTCGTCCGGCTCTTCTGTAGCGGCCGTATCATTAGGACCGGCTATTGTTGAAAAATCTTTTAAACCATCAACTTTATCTGAAAAGTAATCTTTCGTATTAGCTTCAATATTTTCTGCTAATGATGATACAAAATCACTTTTATCGTTATCTAGTTTTGATGCAATATTATCAATGTTTTGTTTCGGTGAAATATAATTAACAGTGTAATTTTCACCGCCATAACTAAATTTCACGATGTATCCGTTTTCAGTCGGTTCTTTTGCATACGCAATGTTTAATGCATCCAACTCTTTTAAAGCACTTGAATCACCTCTTCCGAGACGTTCTTTGATTTGTTCCAATTTTTCTTTTATTTCATTTACACTCGGCTCTGAAGTCTTGCCGGCTGACTTGGCTCCTGAAGCACTTCCGCCGCCGTCTACCAGAACTTCTTTCTGAAAGTATCTGTTATTCATACTTAACGACATTCTAAACTGCATTTATCCCTCCTTATTTATTGTAATAATAGTAAATTTTTTCATTTTTATACGCGAAATTTATAACATACGCTTCATTTGACTCCTGAAGGTTTACGGTGCAATCGGGGCATAAAGTGTAAATCCCCGGAGTTTCATCTACGCATAATTCATTTTTTAAGTAAGATTTTGCGGTATCTATGCTTGAAATTGTTTTAAAATTTTCTATTTTAGATAAAATCTCTTCAAAACTTCGGCTGCTTTTTACCTCTGACATAGAAAGCATAGAGTATGTATTATACGAATTTATATCCATAATTCTCCTTAACAAATGTCACATTATATTAGGTATTACGGCAAATTATTTTAAAACTTTAGGCAAAATCAAACTATTGTTACAAAAATTTACAAATTTTATAAAAATTTGCAAAACTTGATTATTTAAAGTAAGTGTATTATTATACCAATTAAAAATAAAGTTGAGGGTATTATTTTTATGAAAAAAGCTTTAATGATTGTATCTGTTTTATTTATAGCGGTTGTATCTACCGCCTGTATAAATAATATGGCCGTACAAGAACTTAACAATAAGGCGGCTGAATATATGCAAAAGGGCGACTATGAATCTGCAATGAACCGGTTGCAAGCAAGCTTGGATTTAGACTCAACAATGTATGAAACGTATTATAACTTGGGTGTTGCAGCTATTAACGCCCAAAAGTTTGATAAAGCAATTGAAGCACTGGAAGGCGGTATTAAAATTAAGCCGGACTTTGCGGATTTTTATTATTCTCTGGGTATAGCACAATCAGAAAAAGCTAATCAAATTGTTGATAATGCGGAAGAAAAGTTAAATAAAGATTCAGCCACTGCCGAAAACGTTAATGAAAGAAATGTCTTGATGGAAGCAGAAAAAAGGTCCGAGGCTTCAGGAGCAAGAAAAGAAGCTGTTGAACTTAAAAAAGCTGCCGTTGAAAATTTAACTAAGTATTTGGAAATGAAGCCTGACGCAGCAGATAAAGAAACAATACAAGCTTTAATAGAAGAATCTAATACCTTTATTTCCGGTGACGATGCGGCTCCGGCAGGACAAGAGTAAATGTTTACATCACCTTCACAAATTTTATGCACCATTTTTGGTGTTAACATATATTATTACGGTGTAATAATGGCACTGGCAATTGCTGTCGGCACGCTGGTTTCTGATTGGGCCGGTACAAAATTTTTCGGATTAAAAAAAGAAACAATAATTGATTTAGCGCCGTATTTAATAATTTTTGGTATTATCGGAGCGAGATTGTATTATTGCGCTCTCAATTATGATTTTTACCTGAGATTCCCGACTGAAATTATCGCAATCAGACACGGAGGTATTTCGATTCACGGCGCTATTTTAGGCGGACTTATCGGGTTGTGGTTTTTTGCCAAAAGACACAAAGTTAATCCTGTTAAACTTTGTGATGTTTCCGCAATAGGTTTGTCACTTGCTCAGGCAATCGGAAGATGGGGGAACTTTTTTAATTCCGAAGCTTTTGGCGGTCCGACAAATTTGCCTTGGAAGCTTTATATCGCACCGCAGTACAGACCGATACCATATCAGGAATATCAATACTTCCATCCTGCATTTTTGTATGAAAGTATACTTGATATTGTAATATTTATTATTCTTTTAATTCTTGTCAAAACAGGAAAAATAAAAAAAGACGGTAATTTGGCTCTGATTTATTTAATACTGTATTCTATTGTACGAATAATCGTTGAAATGTTCCGTCTTGACAGTGTTAAGTACATTTTAGGCATGCCGGTTGCAATATTCGTATCTATAGGTATAATTATCATATCAGTTGTACTTTTAATTATAAATTACAAGAGAGGTTAGCATGAAAAAAGTTTTAACAATTTTAGCATTATCAGCATTAATGATGACGAGCGCTGCATTTGCTGCAGAACCGGCACAAACACAGCAGCCGCAAAAAATAGCTGTCGTAGATATTCAAAAAGTTGTTGCGGCATCATCACAGGTAAAAGCCTTAAAATCCTCTCAGGAAGCTAAAAATAAAGAATTAACCGCATTTATTAAAAAAGCACAGGAAGATATAAATAAGCAAACTGATGCCAAGAAAAAACAATCGCTAGCAGAATCTTATGAAAAACAACTTAAACAAAAAAGAGAAGCTAACCTTAAAGAATATACAACAAAGTTAAAAGCTGCTGATGCAGATATTACAAAACAAATCGGAGCAAAAGCAACCGAGCTCGGTTACACGATGGTACTTCCGAAATCTGCAGTTGTATGGGGCGGGGATGATATCACCGCAACAATATTAAAATCTATTAAGTAAGTAAAAATGAAAGCTGTATTATTTTACGGACCACAGGATATAAGATATGAAGAAACCAGAATTAAACCTTTAGCTAAAGGCGAAATTTTGGTTAAAGTTCAGGCGGCATTAACGTGCGGAACTGACGTTAAAACATTCAGGCGAGGACATCCGGTTTTGATTAAAAACATTCCGTCAGGTTTCGGACATGAGTTTTCAGGTATTGTAGAAAAAGTTGCGGACGATGTCAAAAATGTTAAAGTCGGCGACAGAGTAGTTTGTGCGAATTCCGCACCTTGCGGCGAGTGTTTTTATTGCAGAAAGGGTGAATACAACCTTTGCGAAAATTTGGATTTGTTGAACGGTGCCTATGCGGAATATATAGTTGTACCGGAAAGAATCGTAAGAAAAAATACCCTGCTTTTGCCACCTAGCCTTTCGTTTGAAAAAGCCGCATTCACAGAGCCGCTTGCAAACGTTGTACACGGGGTTGAAAGAACCGGAATTAATCCGGGTGACAGTGTAGGAATTATCGGTATCGGTCCAATCGGGCTTATGTTTGCAAGATTATGCAAACTTAAAGGAGCCAGAGTAATTGTCGCAGGAAGAAACCCGATAAAATTAAAACTTGCCGACGAATTTGCTCATGTTGATGAGATTGTTGATCTGAAAAAATATTCAAATCCTGAGAGAATTTTTAAAGATTTTTCTACCGAAAAAAAAGGGCTGGATGTTGCAATTGAATGTGTCGGGATGCCTGAGATATGGGAATTGGTATTTTCAACAGTGCGTCCGGGCGGAACAGTACATTTCTTTGGCGGATGCAAATCCGGTTCTAAAGTCTGTTTTGACACAACAAAAATGCACTATGGCGATATGAGATTAATGAGCGTTTTCCACCACACTCCAAAGTATTTCAGACAGGCTCTCGATTTAATCTCTACAGGTGATATTGAAGTTGAAAAACTTATAACGGAAGAATTGCCGCTTGATAAGGTTGAATACGCAATGCAGCAGCATATAGCGGGAAATGCGATTAAATTTTTAATTAGACCTTTTAATTCTTAATTTAACAATTCTAGTGGAATCTGTCTCTGTTACGCAGTATGAAAAATATTCGTCAGAAACCGTATCATTTTCTTCTGCAATTTTTCCGAATTTCTTCATAAAGTATCCGCCGAGAGTTGTAACATCTTCGTCACTAATTGCAACATTAAAGAAGTCACAAAATTCATCAACTCTCATTTTACCGCAGACTTCATAACTTCCGTCACTAAGTTTTTTTACAACAGATTCTTCCTCGTCGTCAAATTCATCTTGAACTTCGCCTAAGATTTCTTCCATAACATCTTCATGAGTTACAAGCCCGCTTGTTCCGCCAAATTCATCAATAACTACCGCAATTTGAACTTTATGTTTTTTAAACTCATACGCAATTTTATCTATAGTCATTGTCTCAGGTACAAATAATATATCCCTTAACAACGATTTAAGCTGAAATTCTTCATTTCTTATAATCAAAGGGTAAATATCTTTTATATGAATAAAACCCGCAATATGATCTAAATCATTTTCATAAACAGGATATCTTGTATACTGATTTTCAATAATTATTTTATTAAGTTCATCCGTTGAGATATTAATCGGCAAACATACCATATCCGGGCGCGGAATCATTACCTGTGCAGCTGTTAAATCCGAAATTTTAAATACATTTTGAAGAATTTCCGCTTCCTTTTCATTCAAAGCTCCGCCCTTGTAGCTGGCATCAATTAACATATTAAGCTCTTCCGAAGTATGTACCATATGATGCGAAGTCGCCGGTTCAATTCTGCACATACGAAGTAAAAAATTACCCAACCCGTTGAGCAAAAATATCATTGGAGCAAAAAGTTTTGTTATTACAAACATAGGCTTTGAAACCCATAGCGTTGTTTTTTCCGGAAACTGTAATGCAATGGATTTTGGCATCAATTCCCCTATAACAACGTGCAAAACTGTTATTACTGCAAATGCAACGGAAACTGAAATTGTATGTGCCGCAATGGAATCAAAATTTCCGGGTAGGAAAGAAAATAAAGGCTGAATAATTGCCGCCAAAGTTGATTCTCCGACCCAGCCGATTCCTAAGCTTGCGATTGTAATACCCAGCTGAACTGCAGCTATATATCTGTCAATGTTTTTTACCGCATCAAGTGCAAGTTTCGCATTAAAATTACCTTCATTAGCAAGCTGTTGTATTCGGGTTTTTCTTACACCAACAAGCGCAAACTCCGCCGCAACAAAAAAACCGTTAAAAAATAATAAAGCAGCTATTATTAAAACATTTATTATAAGCATTGTTATATAATAATACAAATTTCGAAAAAAATCAAAAATATTACTTACTATTATCCCTAAAGCGATATTATAAATACTTGCTATGGAAGATAGTTTCAGGTATCATAGTTGATACAGACAATCAAATAAGAAAAGGGGATATATAATGAGCGGACACTCAAAATGGTCAACCATTAAACATAAAAAAGCTAAAACAGACTCACTCAGAGCTGCGGAATTTCAGAAATTTTCAAGAGAAATTATAGTAGCATCAAAACTCGGCGGTCCGGATCCTGCCGGTAACTTTCGTCTCAGAACCGCTATTGAAAAAGCAAAGGCCGCTGGGCTTCCAAATGACAATATAAAAAGAGCGATTGAAAAAGGATCCGGCTCAGGTAACAGCGAAAACTATGATGAAATGACTTATGAAGGATACGCAGCCGGCGGTGTTGCAGTTGTTATTGAAGCAATGACGGATAACAAAAACCGTACCGCAGGCGATATAAGAAGCTATTTCACAAAATTTAACGGAAATCTTGGTGAAACAGGATGTGTCGGATGGATGTTCGACAAAAAGGGGTGCATTACGTTCAACAAAGATGACGTTGATTACGAAAAATTATTTGAAGCTGCTATCAATCTTGATGCTGAAGATATTGTTGAAGAAGATGATGAATATAAAGTTTATACATCGGTTCCGAATCTTCAGCCGGTTGCTGAGGGCTTAGAAAAAGAAGGTTTTAAATCCGTGAGTGCGGAATTTACGCGTGTTCCTCAAAATACCATTGAAGTTACGGATGAAAAAACTGCAATAAATATTATGAGACTGCTCGGCAGGCTTGAAGAACACGACGATGTGCAAAATGTTTATGCAAACTTCGACATTGATGACGATTTGATGGCAAAAATTGAAAACCAGATATAATTAACAGGAGGAAACAACTTATGATGAACATGATGAATATGATGAAACAAGCTCAAAATATTCAAAAAAAATTAAAAGAAACTCAAGACGAATTGAATAAAATGGATATATCAGGTGAAGCTGCAAACGGTGCAGTAAAAGTTGTTTGTGACGGCAAAGGTTTATTCAAATCAATTAAACTTTCTCCTGAAGCTATTAATCCTGACAATCCTTCTTCTGTATCTTCTGATACAATCGAAATGCTGGAAGATATTATAACTGCAGCTATTCATCAAACTTCTGACAAAGCTATTAAAGTTATGGAAGAAAAAATGAAAGCAGTAACCGGCGGAATATCCATCCCGGGACTATTTTAGTGCTACGCACGTAGACCATTTGTCGGACGGCATTCTTTTAACAACCGGATTATATTAAAACTACAAGCCGTCCTCAATGATAAAACTACAGGATTATAAGAGTCCAAAATTACGCACGTAGACCATTTGTCGGACGGCATTCTTTTAACAACCGGATTATATTAAAACTACAAGCCGTCCTCAATGATAAAACTACAGGATTATAAGAGTCCAAAACTACGCACGTAGACCATTGGATTGAGTGTACTAATATGATTTATCCAAAAAGTATAGCGGCATTAATCGAACAATTTCAAAAGTTTCCGTCCGTTGGGCCGAAATCGGCGCAGCGGATGGCTTTTCAAATCCTTAAAATGCCGGTTTCAGAAGTGGAAAAATTCGCAAATGCCGTAATAGAAGCGAAAAGAAGTGCCAAAACTTGCGAAATCTGCTTCAATATATCAACTCAAAGTCCTTGCGAGATTTGCGAATCTACAAATCGCAATCGTTCAGTAATTTGTGTTGTTGCAGAGACTAAAGACCTCATTGCTATTGAAAAAACTAATGAATACAGAGGTTTATACCATGTATTACAAGGTTTAATTTCTCCCATGGACGGAATCGGGGCCGAAGATATACGTATTAAAGAATTACTTACTAGGCTTACTAATGAAGAAGTACAAGAAGTTATACTTGCGCTTTCTCCTTCTGTTGAAGGAGAAGCAACAAGTTTATATCTTACAAAATTGATTAAACCATTCGGCATAAAGATTTCAAGAATAGCATTCGGACTTCCTATCGGAGCAGACTTGGAATACGCTGATGAAGTTACTCTGGCAAGAGCTATTGAAGGCAGAAGAGAGTTATAAGCTGCAGCACGGCGGCTCGTGTTCAATACCGCTAAATGCATTTATGCCCAAATACTTGCCGTTAGAAGCAAGATCTTCTTCTATGCGCAAAAGCTGATTGTATTTTACAAGCCTGTCTGTTCTGGAAAGCGAGCCAGTTTTAATCAAACCGCAATTGGCTGCAACTGCTAAATCTGCAATAAAACTGTCCTCTGTCTCTCCTGAACGATGCGAAGCTATTGCAGTATAATGATTTTCTTGCGCCATCAAAATTGCATCAAGGGTTTCGGTTAATGTACCTATTTGGTTTGGCTTAATAAGTATTGAATTGGCAACCCGCTTATCAATCCCCTCTCTTAAACGTTTTGTATTGGTTACGAACAAATCATCTCCTACAAGCTGACACTTGTTACCCAGTTTTTCCGTCAAATTCTGCCAACCCAGCCAATCATCCTGAGCCAGACCGTCCTCTATAGAAATTATCGGATAGTCTCTTACAAGTTCTTCCAAATATTCTATCATTTGCTCTGAAGTAAATTTTTTGTCCTCTCCTTTCAAAATATACTGACTTAATGAACAAACCCCTCCGGAGCATTCTCCTTCTTCAAAAAGTTCAGATGCAGCTACATCTAAACATATTTTTACATTATTAGTATTATATCCTGCTTTTTCTATGGCAGAAATAATTACCTCTATTGCGTCACGCGTATTTTTTAAATTAGGAGCAAAACCGCCTTCATCACCTACGGTTGTAGCCAAGCCTCTTTCATTAAGAATAATTTTCAGGGTGTTGAATATTTCTGAGCCGGCCTGTAATGCTTCACTAAAAGTTGCCATCCCGACAGGTGATATCATAAATTCCTGAAAATCAAGATTATTATTTGCATGCGCACCGCCATTTAAAATATTCATCATAGGAGTAGGTAATACTCTTCCGTTTATTCCTCCTAAATAACGATAAAGAGGAATATCAAGAGCAGCTGCGGAAGCTCTTGCACAGGCAAGTGAAACTGCTAAAACGGCATTTGCACCAAGAGTAGATTTATTAAAACTACCGTCAATTTCCATCATTAAACTATCTATCAACTGCTGATTAAACGCATTTTCGCCAAGTAAATTCGGTGTTATTACAGAATTTATATTATCAACGGCTTTTAGAACACCTTTACCTAAATATTCTTCACGTTCATTATCACGTAATTCCTTTGCTTCATAAATTCCCGTAGAAGCTCCGGAAGGTACTGAAGCACGCCCTATAGAGCCGTCTATTAATTTAACGTCGACTTCAACTGTTGGATTCCCTCTGGAATCAAGAATTTGTCTTGCTTTTATATCTTCAATTTCACACATTTTAAACACCCTCCTTTATATGAAGGATATTTGAAACTGGAGAAAAAAACATTCAACAACAAGGCAATAACAAATTGTAAATTATTGTAACATTTTTTTTAAAAACACTAAAGTTTTTTGAAATAAAACCGATAACTATTTTATAGAATTTAAAAAAAGGAGCTAAATATGAGCGATTTTAACGGGATTAATCAATTTGGAAGCATTATTGTAAACGGACAGAAATTGACTTTTGAAGATTTTGATAAGGACAAAAACGGAGAAATTTCTACTGATGAATACAACGAGTTGCTTAAAGAAGTTAAACTCGACTCTGTTGAATTCTCTTCGGTAGATTCGGATGGAGATAAGGCTATTTCAGAAGATGAATTCGCTATTTATGAACAAAAAACTCTTATGCAAGATGCTATCAATAACATGGCTAAAACAATTTCTACAGATTTCGCCGGCAAAAGTGATTATCTTAATGAACTTAATGATGCACTTAAAGATTTAATTAATGATTTTGCTAAAAACTACACAGGTGAAGTTGAAAATATGGCCCAAGATTTTGAAGCACAGCTCCCGGATAAATACGCCGATATCAAAAATGATATTCTTGCACAAGACCCGAATACTGTTAAATCGGCAGTGCTTGATGAATTATACTCTGAACTCATAACTCCGCAAACTACCAAAGGTGAAAACGGGGAAAATATTCAAGGAGAAGCTTTACCGGAAGCAACAGCTAAAAAAATCGCTAAAGAATTAGAAACCGAAGCTAATAATTTTATTAAAACTTATACAGGCAACAATCTCGAAGAAGATTTAAAAGCTCACCTCGAAGAATTTATGAATCAATCCGATGCGGAAAAACTTGCCGATGCGGCAGCCAACTTTAAGTCCGGAGTCGATTCACTCGGGGCTATGATTGACAACGGAGCTGATTTAACCAATCTTAAAGAATATGCCAAAGAATTTCTCACTGCAGCATTAGAAGCCGGAGTTACCGTAAAACTCGGCGGCACAACAATTAAAACCACGGCTGCAATTACAACCGCTCTCAATAAATTTTCCGACGGAGATGAGCTTAAAGCCGCCATAGAAGAAGTTATTGCGGGACTCAGCACAGATTCACTTAAAGATAATATTGTCGCCGAAGAAGCCCAAAAAGCCCAAGAAGCAGCGGAAAAAGCCTTTAACGAAATTAAAGGCTCAGAATATCAAGTTAATACGGCTTTAATTGATTTCTCTAACGTACAAGGCTACTTTGACGGCTCTAAAATAAACACAAAAGGAAAATCCGGACACGAGGACAAAATTAAAGAACAGGCCAGACAAATTATCGAAAACGGGAATATAAAAGAGCAAATGAAGCAGCAAATCTCTGATATGCTGAGCGCTAAAGGAATTGCTTTTGATAAAATTGCAACCGTATTTGAAAATGTGTACAATTCATCATTACTCCAAACGCTTGATTCTATAACTTCACACAAAACAAACAAGGCTATTCTTAACAAAAGGAAAAAATACGAGTCCGACCAAGACATTAAAACTATTGTTGATAACTTCTTAAATAATTTCAACACCAATATCGCTGCAGCTATTGATGAAATGAATCAATCTGACACCGATTTTGATACGCAAGATATTGATTATAGCGTGATAAATAAAGATGAAAACGGAGAGGAAGATCCAATTGAAACAAGCTCCGGACCAAGAGCAACCGTACTCGGCGATGCTAAAGAACGAGTAGAAAAGCAAGCCGATAAAGCTTGTCAGAGATTACAAGCTCAACTGTTGAGAAAAGCAAAAGCAATGTGCGATGCAAACGGAATAGAATTTGACCTGGCAGCATTTAATACAAGCTTTAATAATGCAAGCTCTGCAGCCAAGGCAGCAAGCATAACCATGACAGAGAATTACTTCTTACAGACCGCAGAACTTGATATCACAAAACTTACCCAAACTCTTATAACGACATTTAAAACAAGTTATACAGCATGGGTTGATACAGAGAAAGCGATAAACAAATAAGATTGCAGAGAAAAAAGGCGGGCTGCATATGCAGCCCGCCTTTTTTAATTTATACCATAATTTTTCTTTACCTTTTATGAATAAATAAATATAATATTATTATGAAAAAGTTTTTAATTTGTTTAATTTTGCTCAGTATTACATTACCTTCTCAGGCTTTTTTCTGGAACAGGAAGGATAAAGCGCTCGAAAAAGAATTGCAGGGCAAAGGCTATGCCGGCACCCTTCCGAATCTTGGTGATAAAATAGAAAAATATAAAACAAAGGTTACAACACCAATTTTTGAATCACAGGAAAACTTTAATGACCCTGCTGATTTAAAACCGGTACCGGAAGATAATCCAGCCTTCATCAATATTATTCAAAAAAAAGATAAAACATCGCAGTTTGCGGATGATGCAAATGAAATAATTCCAATGCTTGAAAAACTTGTTGACAGTATTGAAGATAATGAAAGTTTACAACTTTTTATTACTAAAGCTAACTTGTTAACACTAAATATTGATAATCTTGAAGAAAAATATAAAGGCAAACCTGAAAGTTATTACATATCTTTTAAAAAACTGCAAGAAGTCAATAACTATGTAAAAACAATTTCCACTCTCAGACGTGAAGCGGTAACTTACCAAAGATATCTTGCCTATGCAACAACCGGTTCAATTTATAATCCGGAAAATATAGCCCAACAGCTTGAATATCTTGTAAACGAACTTACCGCTGCAATACTGCTGCTAAAAGAAGAAGGATAAATTTATCCAATCTCCCTCCAGCTTGAACCGTAATTTATATCAACAATCAGCGGAACTTGAAGCGGCTGGCCTAATTCCATACATCTTAGAACGAGTTCTTTAACTGTTTCAAGCTCAGTTTTTGGTACTTCAAATACAAGTTCATCATGAACCTGCATAATCATTTTTGTTTTCAAATTTTTTTCTTCAAGTTCTTTTTCAACATCAATCATTGCCATTTTTATCAAATCAGCTGCCGTTCCTTGAAGAGGTTGATTAATTGCAGCTCTCTGCGCAAACTCTCTTATCTGAAAATTTGAGCTTTGAAGTTCAGACGAAAGATATCTTCTGCGGCCAAAAATTGTCTCAACATACCCGTGTTTGTTTACAAAATCAATTTCATAATTCATATAATCTTTAACACCCGGATAGGTTTCAAAATACTTGTCAATAAATTCCTGCGCTTCAGCCGGCGGTATTCCGAGATTTTTAGCCAGCCCATATTTCGACTGCCCGTATACAATTCCGAAATTAACAGCCTTTGCACGTCTGCGCATTTCTTTTGTTACCTCATTCACTCCCACGCCGAAAACTTTAGAAGCAGTCATTGTATGAATATCCTCTCCGGTAGTAAATGCGTGCACCAAGTGTTGATCTCCCGATACGTGAGCTAATAACCTTAATTCTATTTGAGAATAATCTGCCGACAAGATTATTGAATTATTTTTGTCCATTGCACAAAATGCTGAGCGGATTTTATTTCCTTCCTCCGTCCGAATCGGAATATTTTGCAAATTCGGATTTGATGAGGATAAACGGCCTGTGACAGTGAGAGCCTGATTATATGTAGTATGGATTCTTCCGTCCCGCTTGCTTATCAGAGTCGGCAAAACATCTGTATAAGTTGATTTTAGTTTAGAAAACTTTCTGTGCTGCAAAATGTAGTCGCAAATCTCATACTCTTGCGCTAATTCTTCCAGGACTTCTGCACTTGTAGAACGGGATTTTTTCTTCTTTGTTTTAAGTTCCAGTTTGTCAAAAAGTACTTCTGCCACCTGTTTCGGCGAATTAATATTAAAAGGTCCGCCTGCCAGCTGATAAATCAAATCCTCCAATTCCGCAAGTTTTTCAGTCATATAGGAGGAAAGCTCTTTCAAATAATCAACATCAATAGCGACTCCCGTATGCTCCATTTTTGCAAGCACAATTGTAAGCGGAATTTCAATCTCATTAACAAGTTTTTGCTCCTTTGGTTCAAGATGAGTCTGCCAGTAATCATAAAGGCGGAATATTGTATAGGCTTCATCACAATACCTTTTTTCGCCCTCGTCATCATCTGCCATCATGTGGCTCAGAAAATCAAGAGCCTGAGCTTCAAGTATGTGTTTTCGATTAGGATCTTTTACATAACTTGCAAGCAAAACATCGTATTCCAAACCCTTAGGAGAAAATCCGTTGTTTAAAAGCAGATGATAATCAGATTTTGCATCGTAACCGACCTTCTTTATCTCAGGATTTTCAACTATATCCTTAATTTGAGGAATAAATTCTTTTGAAAAATAATAATTGTCCCCGTTGGAAATTGCACATCCGGTAATTAATTCGTTATCGGAATACCATTTGATAGCAATTATTTTAGACACTCTTATTTTTTCCAGAATTGATTCTATATTATCCTGATTCACTACTTCATACTCAAACTTTTTATCATCTACAGTCTTTTTTATAGCCTGAGAAAATAAATTTTGTTGAACAGTTTCTCCTACCGGTTCGGAAAAAAGACTTAAGTTTACCGCTTCTTCCGGCTGTTGCATTTCTGAGTTAAATGACGAAAGAATTTTATCTATATTTTTAATAAAAGTATAAAACTGCATTTTTCTCAAAAAAGCAGAAACATTCTCTAATTTCGGAAGTGTAACGGAAGCTTTATCAATATCAAAATCAATATCAACATCGCGAATAATCGTTGCAAGATCTTTTGAAAGAATTGCGATTTCTTTGCCGTCACAAATTTTTTGTTTTACTGCTTTTTCCGGAATATTTTCACAATCTGCAAGAACCTCTTCAAGATGCGGGTACCTGTTTAGGAGTTTTTGTGCAGTCTTTTCTCCGATACCTTTAATCCCCGGAATATTATCGGAAGTATCACCCCTCAAACCTTTATAATCCGTTATCTGATTCGGATAAACTCCGAGTTTTTCATAAACCTTATTCCAGTCGTATTCAACAAGTTCGCCCTTGGAAGGTATTAGAACTTTTACCGAGCCTTCCGTATCTATAAGCTGGAAACTGTCCTGATCACCCGTTAGAATAAGGGTATTATGTCCTTTTTTAGATGCGAGTTTGGAAATTGTTCCGATAATATCGTCCGCTTCAAAACCTTCTTTTGTAATAATAGGAATATCAAAAGCTTTTAAGCCGTCACAGATTACCCCAATCTGGCTTCTTAATGTATCCGGCATTGCTTCTCTGTTAGCCTTATATTCTTCAAACTTCTCTGTTCTGAAAGTTCTTCTGCCCACATCAAAAGCTACGGCAATAAAATCCGGATGGATTTTTGCAAGAAGATCAAATACTGCCTTAAAGAATCCGTAAACCGCCCAGGTCGGCTGATTTTCCGAATTCTTCATCGCGGTTCTTTCAAGCGCAAAAAACTGTCTGTAAGCTAAAGCGTGACCGTCTATTAAAATCAAAGTTTTTGACATATAATACTCCCATCTGTTAAATAATATTATACCATGGTTATGTTTAAATTATAAAAAAGGAGTATATATGCACATCAACCGTAACCAAGAAATATTAATGGAAATGGTAGAACATTATAAAAGACTTAAAGAAGTTGAATCAATAGGCTTAGGCGGTTCTTCCACCGCACAAACCGCAGACAACAAATCTGATTATGATATCTATATTTACGGAAAATCAGAACCGCCGGTTGAAGAAAGGCGCAAAATTGCGGGAAAATATGCAGATAAGCCGGAAATTGATAACCACTACTTTGAAACGGGTGACACTTTCAGACTCAGAGAGACCGGAAAACCGATTGATATTATGTACCGTAATCAGGAGTTTATTGAAGGGAATATTAAATGGGTGTGGGAAGGACACAACGCTTCTTTAGGCTACACAACCTGCTTTGTGGATAATATTAAGAAAACAGAAATTCTCTACGACAAAAACGGCTGGTTGAAAGATGTGAAAGAAAGAGTTAACACTCCATATCCGGAAAAATTAGCAGAAAATATTATCAAAAAGAATTTTGCGTATCTTAAAGATGCAATGTTTTCATACCGTGACCAGATAGCTTCGGCAGTTGAGCGTATGGATTTTGTAAGCATTAATCACAGATGCGCGGCGTTTCTTGCAAGTTATTTTGATGCAATTTTTGCAAAAAACAGAGTTTTGAATCCGGGAGAAAAGAAACTTATACCATTCGCCCTCAAAAATTGTAAAATTTTACCGGAAAATTTTGAGCAGGATGTAAAAACTCTCGCCGTAGGCGATATCGAAAAACGCCTTCCGACCGCAGATAAAATGGTCGAAAATCTGAGAAAAATCCTCTAGGGGGGGGGTAAATGTGTTGGGCTGGTGGGTCTTTTCCCCTCGCCCCTTGTGGGAGAGGGCGCAGTCGTGCTTGAACGTAGTGAAAGCTACGAATGCGGGTGAGGGGAGTAATTGGTGAGGGGGAGGAATTTTTACCCCTGTCACTGCGAGAAAATCTTTGATTTTCGCGGCA
>CALUVJ010000017.1 GCA_944324195.1 Candidatus Gastranaerophilales bacterium | reverse complement strand
GTCCTGTTTCGGACAATTTATGAAATAGACTTGATATTCTGAAGAAATGAGTTATCATTAAAAATGAAAGGGTTCGGCTCCGACCCTTCCTGTATCAAACTACATGTACAAAATAGTCAAACCAAGTATTATTTTACATTGGCTGAAAAGTGGCTGTATTTTTATGTCCGGTCGTTGTATATAAAATAAATTGTCGGTTGGGCATACTTGCCCAACAACAGTAAATCATAGCTGTAGGAAGCAGTTTGAGATTTAAACTTTAAAACGGACGAAATTGGACTTTATTAGTTATGTAGGTAGGATTTACCAATCCGACAAAATTTAATTGTTGGCATAGTAATGCCAACCTACATTTTCAATAATCAAATTCCCTGCTCAAAATAACCAAACCATGTGTTTTTTTACATTTATCTTTATTTACCCCCAAATTCTCTTTTTGAATTTTGAGTAGGGGAGATTAGTGGTTTTATTAATATTTTTATAAAAAACTATATCTGCATATTTTGAGTAAATGTAATTTCAAATAAAATGAATAAGTTCAGGGCGGTGACTTTCTCTATTTTTTTCGTTGCAAAACAAGCTTGAATTTACAACAATTGGAATATTTAATTCTCCGGAAAGATTTCTCAATCCCTGCAAAATAACTTTTGAGGGCTCAAAATAATTATATTTTCCGGAATTGTTATTACTTATTAGTTGAAGGTCCTCAATAATAATAGTACCGAGTTTCTCGCCCGACTTTATTAGAGCACTGGCTTTTCTTTGAATATCAATAATAGTAGTTGATTTTGTATAATCTACGTATATAGGTGCATTTGCCATCACTTCCATAGTATCCGCGAGTTCTTTTAGAGATTCTGGTTGTAAAATTGAAGCATCCCTTTCTAATTTATTAGATATTATTTGTTTAGCGAGTTCTCTTTTGGATAAGTTTCGGGAAAATATTGCAACAGGAATGTGTTTTTTTAATGCTAAATACATAGCTGTACTTAACCAAAGCGATGTTTCACCTCTTGATAGACTATATGTAATAATTGTTAAACTAGACACAGGTAATCCACGATCTAGCTGTTTGTCTAATTCACTAAAACCTGTTGAAAAATTTTTCATAAAGAACTCCAATCCATATCCTTATCTTAAAGCATCTACCGGTCAGATTCGGTGACATTATTTTTAAGGTTCAAATTTACAAAATATGCATTTAAAATATCCGCTTTTTGGCACAAAACATTAATAATTGGTTGAATATGCATTATTTCTTCTATTTTTAGACTCGAATCACACAATCTTTCCAACACAACAGAGATGTTATAAACATCATCATTCAACTGTGCAATTTGTCTTAACTCTGTTAGAATTATTTCTTTAGCTTCATTCATAATAGACTCTCCTGTTTTAATTACAACAGTATCAATCACTCTAAAGCTGGCTAAAGTCAAGTTTAAACGATTTCCATTTCGCAAAAATCGTGATATGGACAATATTTACAAGCGTTTTCACAGTATGAAGGCTCAAAATTATAGTTACGGATTTCAGAAATAGCATTTTTAAATTTTTCAACAACTTGTTTGCAATCTTCCTCACTAAGTTTCAAATCCAGATTATTTGTGTAATCTTCCGGGTAAATGAAAGTTGTTTTAGATACTTTTACGTCCTCAGATTTTTCAAAAAAGTATTTATACAACGCCATTTGGTTATAGTAGTCCTCGTGGTCGCCGTCAGGTTCTATTCCCTTCTTTGCGTTTCCTGTCTTGTAGTCATAAATGGTAAAACTTCCGTCCTCATTTTTATCAATTCTGTCAATAATTCCATAGAACTTAATTCCGTCAAGTTCAAAGTAAATCTTCTTTTCAGCTTCATATAACCAGTCGGCAGGGGTGGATGTTATTTGATGATAATATTCTCTTAAAGCATTTTCTCCCCTGCCTTCAAGGTTTGCCCTCTGGCTGAAACTCGAAAGCGGAAGTGTGTCTAATTTATTTTTAAAGACATTAATAAATTCTTCTTTTGCCGGATATTCACCCGATTTTTTTGCGTAATTTATAATATACTCACAAGCTTCATGAATAGCGGCACCATAGCTTAAATGGTCGGGATTTCCGGCTTTTGCTTGAAGCTCAAGAATTTTCTCATACAGATATTGGCGAGGGCATTTCAAATACTGATTTATAGCTGTAGGAGAAAATGCCCTGTCAGCAAGTTTTGCATCGACAAGTGCGCAAAAGTCTTTTCTGTAATCATAATCCCGTTTTGTCAAGGCCTGTGCCGCAGTATAGTAAAAGCTCGGCTCTGTATAAACAAAAGGCTCGGACTCTTTTTCAAACATATCTTGAATATTAGAGATAAATATACTTGGTTTTTTAGCTTTTCCGTTTACTGCCTGGACGTAAGAAAGTCTCAATGTGTGCTTTGCTCTTGTCATACCGACATACATGACTTTGATTCTATCCGAAAGCTTTAGTTCATCAAGTTCTTCCTTTGTCTTATATTCCGATTTATCGACCGGAATCTCAGGCTTTAAAGAACCTCTGTCACTCTCCCATTTATGCGCATTAAGAGTCGGCATATAAACATATTCAAACTCCCGTCCTTTTGCGGAATAATAAGTACAAAGCTGAATTGCATTCATTGCAACGGGTGCTTTTTCTGTAGAAATATCAATTTCGTCCACCGACAGAATTCTTAAATACTCAACAAATTCTTCCAGAAAATGAGCTTTGTAAATATCGGAATAGGTTGAAGCTTCATCAATAAGGCGTTTTAACCCCATGATATTTTCTGATTGATTCAGTTCCGTATTCAAATAATAGTTAAAAATTCCTGTTTTAGAACCTATTTCAAGAACTGTGTTTTTAATATTTTCCTTGGTTTTATATATTGATAAATAATCATAAGTCTCAATAAATTTTTTTATTTTATCCGGTTCTAAAAATTCCTCCGCCGGAAGTGTCCTAATTGCTTCTATAAAGGTTTTGTATTTTGAAATGTTTTCATAAAGTTTTAAATAATCTTTAGGGTTAATACTGAAAGGTTTTGCAAGTAAAAGCTGAAAGATTCTAAAAGAGTGCATCTCCGGATTAACAAGCATTTGCATATAGTAAATAAGAATATTTACCGCCTGAATTGTAAAAATATTTTTACCGTCTTTTAGCTCATACGGAATATTTCGTGCTTTAAGCATTTCCGCAAATTCGCTTAACTCGCCGTTTGTTCTTGTAAGAATTGCTATTTCAGAAAGCTTTTTGTTTCCTTCACTATCCTTAGGACAATCGGAAGATGTAACAAGTTTTTCAATTTCATTTACAATTTCTGTATATTCCTGCATTGAATCCGCATACTTGTAACACCTTACAGGTTTATTTTTATCAAATAATTTCTCATTTTTTGCCGTTAAATTTTTACTGATTTTATATTCGGCAAACTTCGGGTTACGCTCAAGCCTTCTTGTATCTTGCTTTGCAATTTCTCTTGCAGCATCAAGAATACTTTGAGTTGAACGCATATTTTCTTCCGGACAAATAACTTTTGTATCCGGAAATTCTTCCAAAAATTTTTCTATAGTATCAAGTTTTGCACCCTGAAATGTATAAATAATTTGATCGTCGTCACCTACTACAAAAACATTTTCGCTACTAAGAGCGTGAGTAAGATTAAATACAATTTCATTTTGAGATTGGTTTGTATCCTGATATTCATCCACAAGAATATATTCGTATTTGTTAGCTGCTGTATCTAAAAATGCGGGAGCTTCCTCAAATTTATCCAGAACCGAATTAATCATATCGTTATAGTCAATATAATGATTATCTTCCATTTTTGCCTGATAACGTTCATAGAATTCCCAGAGCTCTCTTGCCTGTTCAAGCTTTTTCCCGTGTGATTCTATCAAACCGGTAAGAGTTTTGGTTCTGGTATCACCTTTTTTAAGTTTAGCTTCCAATTCATCTTTTAGTCTGAACAATTCAGGTTCCCAGTCAGGATTAGTTTTGATATTATTAAAATATTGTTCTTTATTAAGCCTGTGTTTTTTTATTTCTTCTATGCGTCTTTTTATTGTATCCAGATAATAGTATGGATCATTTTTGGAAGTTCTGAACTCTTTAGGATTGATCTCATCAATACATTCTTTGACAAAAGCTCTGGAGACGGCATCTGTCATAATTTTATAATTGTGCGGAAGTTCAAATTCTTCGGGATATAAATCAATTAAATTGCAGCAAAAACTATGGTAAGTAAAAATATCCACATCAACGGATTGTTTATCCAGTTCTTTTTCAAGGCGGACTTTCATCTCATTAGCTGCTGCATCCGTGAAGGTCAAACAAAGTATTTTAGAAGGCTCAATCCCGCTTTCAATCATTGATTTTATTCGTTGGATAATTGTAAAAGTCTTACCGGTTCCGGGTCCGGCCAGAACCAAATATTTTCCGTTTATATTATCGATACATTCCTGCTGTTTTTGATTTGGTTTAATCTTGTTTATTACTTGCATGCAGACCCCTAAAAACTAATCATTTGTAAAAATCTATAATATGTTAATTATAGCATATTTTATTTAACACAAAAATGAAATTTTATCTATGCTTATAAAGCATTATATGTAATACAAGATAAGTATTTGCTATTTTTGGAAAATGTGTAAATAATGATTATAAGAAAGGTTTTTGTATGGATTTGAAAAATGAAAAAAATATACTGCAAATTCTGAAAGATGCTGACTGTTCCGATGAGTTTATAGAAGAGTTTCTGAAACTGAGAGAGCAAGGCGATAAAAGGATACTTATGCAGCTTCTTTATAAACATAAATCCGGGCTTCTTGATTGTTTGCACGCATCCCAAAAGAAAATAGATTGCCTTGATTATTTGATTTTTCAAATTAACCAAGATATCAATCAGGAAAAAATGAGAGTATAACATAGGAGCTAATTTGATATGATAAAAATTTTTTCCGGCCAAATATATGATGAAGAACGTTCATTGTACAATTTAAAAGATGCAGAGGTTTTGAACTGTAAATTTGAAGGACCTGCAGATGGTGAGTCTGTCTTGAAAGAATGCAGAAATTTTTCGGTGAACAAATGTTCTTTTTCGCTCAGATATCCGATGTGGCACGCAAAAAAATTTCTGTTAAAAAATTCATCAATGGACGATAAAGCGCGAGCTCCGCTATGGTATTGCAGCGATGGTAAAATCTCAGACTGCGACATTCAGGGGATTAAGTGCCTCAGAGAATGCAAAAATATCTCTGTTGAAGGTTGTCATATTGTTTCACCCGAATTCGGCTGGAGATGCAAAGGGGTAAAAATCACAAATTCGTCAATTGATTCAATGTATTTTTTGTTCGAGTCCAGAGATGTCGAGATTGAAAATCTTACTATGACAGGCAAATATTCTTTCCAGTATATGAAAAATTTGAGTATCAAAAATTCAAACCTTGATACAAAAGACGCTTTCTGGCACAGCAAAAATATTGTTGTTGAAAATTCCATTGTAAAGGGTGAGTATCTGGGCTGGTTTAGTGAAAATCTAACATTTGTTAATTGTAAAATTATCGGAACCCAGCCCCTGTGTTATTGCAAAAATTTAAAATTAATAAATTGTACTATGGAAAAAACAGATTTGTCTTTTGAATATTCGGAAGTTGAAGCGGATATAAAAGGCCGTATTGATTCTGTTAAGAATCCGAAATCCGGTATTATTATTGCCGACTCTGTCGGAAAAATAATTTCTGAAGATGCGATTATGAAATGCCAAGGGCAAGTATTGATAAGAAAAAACAAAAAGACTGCTTAAAAGGAGATAATATGCTTAACAAATTTCTGATTGTTTTTATAGTTACACTTATATTATTTATAGGAGGTGCAAGTATGGCAAAAAACAATGATTGGGATAAAACTTTTCCTAAAAGTAACAATGCAGATGTAAAAAAAGTTAGTTTTAAAAACCGATACGGTATAACTCTTGTCGGAGATTTATACACACCGAAAAACAAGTCATCTGAAAAAATGGCGGCTATTGCAGTAGCCGGACCTTTTGGCGCAGTCAAAGAACAAGCATCCGGTTTGTATGCTCAAACAATGGCGGAAAGAGGTTTTATAACATTAGCGTTCGATCCTTCTTATACCGGTGAAAGTTCAGGAGAGCCAAGAAATGTTTCTTCCCCTGAAATCAATACAGAGGATTTTAGCGCAGCCGTTGACTTTTTGAGTAATCAAAAAGATGTTAATCCGGATAAAATCGGAATTATTGGTATTTGCGGTTTCGGCGGATTCGGTTTGAACGCAGCAGCTATTGATACAAGAATTAAGGGAACTGTTACTGTTACAATGTACGATATGACAAGAGTAACCGCAAACGGCTACTTTGATTCAATGGACGAAAAAGCGCGTTATGAATTAAAAGAGTCTTTAAATAAACAAAGAACCGAAGATTTTAAAAACGGAACTTACGCTAAAGCTCCCGGACTTCCTGAAAAATTAACGGGTGATGAACCTCAGTTTGTAAAAGATTATTATGGTTATTACAAAACGGAAAGAGGATTCCACGAACGCTCAATAAATTCTAACGGAAACTGGAATACAACCGCTTCTCTTTCATTGATAAATATGCCGATTTTGGCTTACTCTAATGAAATTAAAAATGCGGTATTGATGATTCACGGTGAAAAAGCTCACAGTAGATACTTTTCAGAAGATGCTTTCAAAAAACTTAAAGGGGATAACAAAGAACTCCTTATTATAGAAGATGCAAATCACGTTGACTTGTATGATAATCTTGAAAAAATTCCGTTTGACAAGATTGAAAATTTCTTTACAACATACTTAAAGGAAGGTAAATAATGAAAAAAAGACTTTTAGTATAGAATAAACCAGATGTTTCAAGTATTGGTTTAGGCTGCCCTGGATTTATATCAAAAACCTTGGATAGTACTGATTCCAGTAACAAAGAAGGCCGAATGGCTAGAAGAAAATATCGGGGCGGAAGATATTACTTTCACTCCGGAAGAACTCGCAGATATCAGAAAACATATAGAAAGTATTGAAATTACAGGCGCAAGATATCCTGAAGAGCAGGAAAAGTTAACAGGACTTTAAAAAAAGTAGGAGGCGGTAAATCTATGATTTACCGCCTCTTAATAAAATTTTACTAATCAAAGATTACAACTATTCAAAATCCAGGTTTTTTATATTTTCAATATCTTTTAAACTCCCCCAATTATATTCATACATTCCTTGCTCAACAAATTTATGAAAAGATGAATATTGCCAGTCTTTTACATTATTCACAAGTTCATGTTTTACCGGATTGTAATGAATATAATTAATTTGATTATTTAATTCTTCTTCGTCTTTGATTGTATGTTCAAAAAACCTGCGTTGAAAGACTCCTTTTTCACCCTTATTAATGTAACCGTAGGTTGGGGTTTCTACCCCAACATTATAATTTTTAGAAAAATAGTATTTTATTGAGGTAATAATTTTAGGATATTCTTTTATATTTTCCGGATTTAAGATTACATGAATATGATCTGGCAAGACACATATTGCAATAATTTTAAAATTAAAGAATTTTTTTGCATTTTTAAACGCTTGCCTTAAAAGTTCTATGTTAGTAATAAATATATTTTTTCTATTGTATGCAACAATAATTAGATGCACGTAACTGTTTGAAATAAAAACTCGCCTGTAATTCATTCCATAATTTTAATCCAAATAAAATGTATTTGTTGGGGTAGAAACCCCAACCTACTATCTCCTTTTTCACCCTTATTAATGTAACCGTAGGTTGGGGTTTCTACCCCAACTATTTTTTATAATTTTTTTAAATAAATCATATCCTTCAATTGTTTTCCGTCTTCAAAAATAGGGCGGTCGTAATTATCAACAAAGAAATTTTTTACTATGTCAAATTCCACAAAACCCCGTTTTTTATAAAACCGGAGTGTTTTTTCATTTTCTCCCGTTCCGAGAATTACGGTCTTATAATTTTCTTTGTATCTGTCAAATACAAAATTAAGCAGAGCCGAAGCATATCCTTTATTTCTGTATTGCGGATAGGTTGCAAGATTTTTTATTTCAACGGTTTCAGAATCAATTTTTATAACCGCACAAATTGATGTCAAGATATTATTGTCGTACAAAGCAAAAAGTGTTGATGATTCCAGATATTTGTTAATCATGTTCTCATCTTCATCTCCGATTAACAATATTTCCATAAAATCCGCTTTGTCAGAATTAATCTCTCTAATTTCCATCTTTTAAATATTTTTACCTAATTCATAAGCCTGTTTCGGATACTGGGTATGGTTAACGTCACCTTCCGTCCAAACCCCGGATGCAATAACTTTACCTGCATCAGACCAGCCGAGATAATTTAAAAGTGTCTCATAATGGCTGATTATCGGTTGCGCTTCTTTTGCGGAAGTATCTGCATAAGTAAGAATTAAAACAGCTTTTTTAGGAACGTGTATTTGTCCGTTAATTGCGTAAAATCTGTCTATAACAGTCTTAATTTGCGCAGAAATTCCAAAATAATACATCGGAGTGGCAAATACAACCGCATCCGCATCAACGATATTCTCTTTTACAAATTCAAAATCATCTTTAAAAACGCATTGTCCGTTCATTCCGCACTTATTGCAGGCGATGCAGGGATGAACGTTTTTGAAAGCCGAATCAAATCTTACAATACTATGTCCGGCTTCCTCAGCCCCTTTTATAAAATTGTCCGCAAGTGTATTTGAATTTCCGTTTTTTCTCGGACTTCCGGTGATTACAAGTATTTTCATCTTTTTTTCTCCTTTTGAAATCTTTTTATCCGCGCAGCCTGTCGCCGCTCCGATAATAACTGTTCCCAGAGCGGTAATAAGTGTGTTTTTTATAAATTTGCGCCTATCCATCTGCTTCAATACCTTAATTTTAATCATAGCACCTTAGAGTAACTCTAAGTCAAGCGGTAATATTTATTGCAGCTTTGCTAATATTAATATTTTATAATTTGTGTTATTATAGAAAAATTAGGAGTATGTGAATAATTATGGTGGTAAGTCTTGATATAGAAATAGATTTAGGAACAAAATACCTTACAAACATTAGTGCATATTTTCTTGGCGGTATATTTGCGGCTGATGAGTTTGCTCAGAAAGACGGAGTAAGATATGTAGTTTCTCCGACCAGATATAATAAATCTTCAATAGACAATAAAGATTTTGAAAACCATTATCAAGCTGTGACAAAATTAGCTAAAGTTATAAACAAGACAACACTTTTATCTCCGCTTATAATTGCAAATAAACTTAATACCGGAAAATTCAATAACCGCATGTTTGGTTTTGGAACCTATTTTGAATGTGCAAATGATTTGAGATTGGAAAATGAAGCTGCAAAAGTTATGACAGCATTAGAAAAATCAAGTTCAATCGTAAGACGTTGTTTTTTAGTTGGAATGTTTGACGGCAGAGGATATTATGACAAACATGCCGGCTATATAGGATTTGATTGTGCAAATGAAAAATTATCAAAATTTCTTTGCGATGTTATAAATTTATATGGGCTAAAATGTAATTATAACCCTTTGCGAGCGAGAAAAAACAAAGAGAGTAAGAGCCGCGATCCGCAAATTCGTATAAACAAAATAGAAAATTTTCAGGAAAATATTGGATTTATTTCCAGGCAAAAGATTAATAAGTACTATGATTTGTATGATAAATATTTGTATGTGATAGCGGAAGAGAATTTTGTTTTAGAGGGTTTAAAAATTATAAGGAGAAAATAATGGCGAAAAATATAATTTTTTATGGTCCGCCAGGCACCGGTAAAACTTATAATATGCAAAAGTTATTTAGTGAGTACACCGATTATAAAATTACTGATGAGGAAATAAAAGAAATATACACTAATTATTCTCAGGATTGGTTGTTGTTTGCTTTGATAATTCTTCAAAGCAATACAACTATGACTGCCGAAGAGATTATAAACAAAACAAACTCATTAGGTTTAAATTATAACGGCTATCCGTCAGAGCAATTAACACTCCATTCTCTAAAGGATTTTAAATTGGTAAAACATCAGCAGCCGCGTATATTTATTGAAAAAGATGGAAAATGGTATGTAGACAGGTTAAGACTTTTTGAATATGATTCCGAAATTGGGAATAAATACATAAAATCTGAAAAAATTGATCGCAGGTATGATTTTGTTACATTCCATCAATCATTTGTTTATGAAGATTTTATTGAAGGTATTCGACCTGTATGCAATGATTTTTGTAATGATGAGGATGATAATCGGGAAGGAAATTTAAACAATATTAAATACAGTATTCAGGACGGGATTTTTAAAAGTTTATGCAAGAAGGCTCAGGATAATCCTCATAAACAATATGCTTTGTTTATAGATGAAATTAACAGAGGAAATATTGCAGAAATATTTGGTGAATTGATAAGTTTAATTGAAACTGATAAGAGGAAGGGACAGTATTGTGAATTGGAGACAATTTTACCATACTCAAAAAAACTTTTTACAGTTCCTTCTAATCTGGATATAATAGGAACAATGAACTCGGCAGATAAATCAATTGCAGGTATTGATATTGCTTTGAGAAGGAGATTTGAGTTTATTAATCGCCCTTGTGATTATAATTGTTTAGAAGAGACAATAAGGACAAATGGTATAAATCCTTTGGATATTGACGGAATTAATGTAATTAAGCTTTTGCGAACTTTAAACTTAAGACTGGAGCTTTTATTAGATGAAAACCATCTTATAGGACATGCTTATTTTATAAGAGTTAAAAATGCAGAAGATATAATTAACGTTATACGGCATAAAATAGTTCCTTTATTAGAGGAATATTTCTTTGATGATTTACAAAAAATTCAATTAGTATTTAATGACCTCGATGAAAATGGAGAGTTGCGTAATAATGCTATATACAATCATCGCTTTTTAGATGTTGATAAAATAATGTCTTTTGTGGGTGATTATAATATTGAAACAAAGAAAGTCTATAATTTAAATCCGGATATTTCAATTGCATCTATAGTCAAAATATATGAAAACTGGGATGTATAATGATACTTAGAGTTTTAGAGCATCAAAAAATTTATATAAAAAAATTAAGAGATTTGGCAAAAGTGCAGATATCACAAGCTGATGCCGAAATTTTGAGAATAATTGATCAGAAAAACGGGTTCATATTTAAGTGGGGCAATGATTATGTAATGCCGCAGCAATGGGTGGGTGTTATTACATTCAAAGATTTTTCAATAGAAATTTTACCAAAGATTTCTGATATAAAAGATGCCGTGCAGTCAAGTGAAATACTATGTAAAATGCTTTCAGTCGCTTATGATGTTCCGATGAAAAACGGAGTTAATGCATCTGTTAAACTAATTTCTAATGGTCTGGTCGATGTTCTTATCACTAATTACGTAGAGCTTATAAAAAAATATATACAATCAGGTCCAGTATTAGAATATAAAAAGTATATAAAAAATTTGAAAAGCGTAAAAGGTAATATATTATTTTCAGAACAAATAAATCGCAATTCTGTAAATTTAACGAAATTTATATGCAAATATTCTAAAATGGATATTGATAATAAATATAATAAGGTAATAAAATTAACATTAATTAAAATGAAATCACTTTCCAACAGTAATATTAACATTAAATCTATTAATAATGTTTTAAGTGCATTTGAAAATGTACAAACGGATTATAATATTGATTGGAAAAATTTGCAGGCAGATAAAGCTCACTATAAGCTTCAGGACATAATTAATATAAGTCAATTATTTTTAGATAATTATTCTGTATCCTTAAGTGCTGGTAATTATACGATAATATCTTTGTTGTTTGATATGAATAAAATATTTGAAAAGTACATTTATATGAAACTAAAGCGCATTTATAAACAAAATTTACATTATCAATATTCTAAAGAATTTTTATTGGAAAATATACAGACAGGCCGGTTAGGAGTAAAACTCAAGCCGGATATGTATTTAAAAATGCCGGAATCGGATATTGTTATAGATACGAAGTGGAAGAAAACAGGGACCAATATAAAAGAATCTGATGCTTATCAAATGAACGCTTATATGTCAGTTCTTAATAATACAAAAAAATCTATAGTTATATATCCGCAAAATAGTTATTCTGCAAAAATCAATAATTTATATAAAATACGGGATTTGCAAAAAGAAAAATTTATAAGTGTAAAGACAGTTGATTTAAAATTACTTTTGGACAAAAATGACTGTAGGTTAGTTGAGAGATTAAAAAGTTTAGTAAGTGAATAGGTTTATTAATGGGAAGTAGTATAAAGTTATTTAATGCGGATTGTATAAATACTATGAAAGATTTAAGGGATAGTACTGTCGAACTTATAGTTACGGACCCGCCCTATAACCTAGGGAATTTTATGAAAGAACGGGCTACGAATTTAAAACGTATGCGTCCGAATTCATTTTATAGTGCTGGTTGGGATAATTTAGATTATCAGGATTGGTTATTAAACATGGATAAGTTCTTTGAACACTCAGCCCGTGTAATGAAAAAGGGCGGTTCAATGGTAGTATTTATGTCTTTAATTAAAGCGGAATCAGTAATAAAAATGGCTCAGTCTCATGGATTTTACTATAAAACAACAGGGGTATGGCACAAAACAAATCCAATGCCGCGGAATATGAATTTGCATTTTATAAATTCGATAGAGGGCTGGATATACTTTACTTACCAAACGCATACGGGTGTATTTAACAATGAATCCCGTGTAATGCATGATTTTGTAGAGAGTTCAGTGACACCGAAGAATGAGAAAAAATATGGCACTCATCCTACGCAAAAACCCGAGAAAATAATACAACATTTTGTTGAACTGTTGTCTCAAAGCGATGCTACAGTTTTAGACCCATTTATGGGCAGCGGAACAACCGGTGTCGTTTCAAGAAGATTGAACCGTAATTTTATAGGAATTGAGTTAAATAGAGCCTATTTTGATATAGCATTAAAAAGAATTTCTGATGTTTCTGCCGAAGAAGAATGTGTATTAAAGGTGGTTCATGGCTGATAAACCCAGAGTAATAGATTTGTTTGCAGGCGTCGGGGGACTTTCATACGGATTTATGGAAGCAGGATTTGATGTAGTATTAGCAAATGAAATTGATACAGCAATTGCAATGTCTTATTCAAAGAATCATCCGCGTACTAAAATGATTAATGAAGATATTACTAAACTAAATATTGAAGAAGTTTTTAAACCATACCAAAATAATGTTGAGGTTATTGTCGGCGGGCCTCCATGCCAGGGTTTTTCACAAAAAGGTAAACGAAAGACAATACATGATAAACGTAATTTTTTATTTCGCAACTATTTTAAGGTAGTAGAATATGTCAGACCTAAATATTTTGTAATAGAAAATGTACCTAATATATTAACTGCAGAAAACGGTTTATTTAAAAAAGAAATCATTTCCCTATTTGAATCTATAGGATATTCTATTAATTGCGATGTGCTAAAAGCATCGGATTACGGCGTGCCGCAGGACAGACGGAGAGCTATTATACTCGGGCGGCTGGGGAATGTTAAACCGCTTCTTCCAAAGGCTGAAAATAAAATAGTTACTGTATATGATGCAATAAGCGATTTGGCTTTTTTAGCTTCCGGGGAGGGTGAAGAAGAGCAAACTTATCCGGCAGAACCATTAACGTATTTTCAGAGAATTATGCGAAAAGGTGCAAAAATTTTATATAATCATGTTGCAACAAAACATAGTAAGGCAGCTATAAAAAAGCTGGAAATGATACCTCCCGGCAAGGGAAAAGAAGTTTTACCGGAGTCAATGCTTACAAAATCTATATATAGCGGAACCTGGTCAAGGATGCTATATGACGGGCAATCTGTTACTATAACTACGCGATTTGATACTCCATCATCTGGACGCTTTACTCATCCGATATTAAATAGATGTATTACAGTAAGAGAAGCTGCACGTATTCAAACATTTCCGGATAATTTTATTTTTTACGGAAGTAAAGGCTCGCAGATGAAACAGGTTGGAAATGCAGTTCCGCCGCTTTTAGGTAAGGCTATAGCAGAAGCAATACTAAAGAATGATGATTTTACATAAATTAGTTTTATGAATTCTTTTGTAATGTTTTTTGCAGCTTATCCAAAAATACTTTAGCAGCAGGCGAAAATACCTGATATTTTTTCCATACTATATCGAGACCGGATTCCAGACGCGGTTTTAAAGGTATAAAACGGAGTTCGCTTTCATTGGAAGTGTTAACAAGTTTATCCAGAGTAATTGCTGCTCCCACGCCGGCTTTAACCATAACTGCCGCGTTATATACAAGATTATAAGTAGCTTTTATATCTAAATCATTATATTTATCTCCAAACCAATCGAGAAACCCGCTGTCTTTAGAATATTTTGGAGACATCTGGCGTGATGCTATGAGCGGAACCTCATATAAATTTTCCAGTGTAATATATTGCTTTGAAGCAAGAGGACTATCTTTGCGTACAACAACACCCCAAACATCTTTTTCCGGCAGCGTTATGTTATCGTATTTGGATAAATCAATCGGTTGAATAAGCACTCCAAAATCTAAAAGCCCCTTGTCTAATTTTTCTGTAACATCTTCTGCATTACCTGAATAGATGTGAAATTTTATATCAGGATATTCGGTTTGTATTTCTTTAATAATTTGGGCAACATGTCTCATAGAATCAGTTTCGCCGCTGCCAATATATACATCGCCGCTTATTGTATCTAATGCTGTATGAAATTCGGCTTCTGTTTTTTCAGCGAGGTCAACAATTTCCTGTGCTCTTTTCCTTAACATCATGCCCTCAGGTGTAAGCGTTACCCGATGTTTTCCCCGTATAAACAGTTGTCTGCCAAGTTCTTTTTCTAATTCTTGCAGCTGTCTTGTTAAAGTAGGCTGGGTAAGATGCAAAGAATTCGCAGCACCTGTAATACTGCCCTCTCTTGCAACTGCCAAAAAATATTTTAAAACCCGAATTTCCATAAATAAAGTATATGTTGTTTAATTACGTCCGTCAAGCATTTTTAATTGTTTAAGATATACAGAACAAGTATCACAAGTATGAAAGGGTGTCTGTGATACCTGCTCTGTTTGCTGCAATTTAAATTAATCAGTTGTAGAATTGCTTTTTAAACAAAATTTATATATAATCTTCTTGATGGTTTAAGCAGGAAAATTATATATCAATGCTCTACAATCTGATTATGCAGCTCACATAAGCTTTTGTAAGTGTATGTACATTCAAATATGTTTACATTAAGATTGACTGATTTTCCTCTTTTTATCTTCAACGAAAAGAGGATTTGATAAATTTATTTATAGATTCTCATTATTTAAAAGAATATTTTGTTTAATCCTTTCTTTTTTCATACTAAAAACGCATACAGGAAAAAATAAACCAAACTATACAATAAGTATATTTCTCAAATGTTGTCTTTGGCATTGCTTTCTTATAAGCACTTCTTCTGTTGACAAGTCTCGTTGAATTTTGCCGTCATACTTATCCAGCTTAACATTGTGAATATTTTCTAAGCTTGTTTTTGTGTTCATATAAAAATGATATTGCCCGTCGCTTAATTCCAAATATACATATACAACCAAACATATAGTAAGTATTTGCAATAATATTATTGTTCCTAAAGTAATTCCAAGCCAGAAATTATTTTTTCTGAATAAATCTCTAATAGTACTATTTAATAAAACAAATATTTCTTTCATATACGTTTCCCTCAGCATAACTAGAATATAGTATTATAAATAATGATATATTTCCATACAAACAATTTATCATATAAAAATTAATATAACATTCCGATATTGGGAAAATCAGCCTTATACCCAAGTTACACAGAAGATGATATATGTTAAAATACCGGTAATATAAAAGGTTTAAAAGTGTTGAAAATTCGCAGTATTTTAATAGTTTTAACATATTTAACAGTATCAAATCTTCCGAATTTTGCGGCAGGTCATTATAAGGAATATATTTACCAGAACAAATGGTGCGATGCAATGTGCGGAATAAAAGAATATCGTTTGCAGGATAAAACCCGGATAGATTGTTTGACAAACACACATGCAATTGAATTTGATTTTGCAAATAAAGTATATGAAAGTATCGGGCAGGCTCTTTATTATAGTATACAAACAAAGAAGAAACCCGGAATTGTTTTAATAGTTGAACAGCCGGCAAAGGCGGAAAAATATATCAACAGGTTAAAACAAGTTGCGAATAATAATGGTATTGATTGTTGGCTAATGTATGAGTCTGATTTGACAGAATTTCATATAAGACCTATAGAGTAAATTTATTCTCCGATATTGAAATATTCAAACCCTTTAGATTCTAGCTTAACTCTTTCATATTGGTTTCTGCCGTCGAAAATAACTTTATGTTTTAGCAAATCAGCCATTTTTTCAAAATCCGGCCGTCTGAATTCATTCCATTCCGTAAGCAGAAGTAACGCATCAGCGTCTTTTAAAGCATCATAAGCATTTTTAGCGTAATATATTTTATCTGTAAAAATACTTTTTGCAGTCTCAATTGCTTTTGGATCAAAACCTCTTATTTTAGCTCCGTGTTTAAGAAGTTCTTCAATTACAAAAATTGACGGAGCTTCCCGCATATCATTCGTTTTAGGTTTGAATGCCAGTCCCCATAAAGCAAAAGTCCGTCCGGATAAATCATTGCCAAATCTGGACAAGATTTTTGATACAAAATTTGCTTTTTGTCTCTTATTAACTTTATCTACTGCTTGAACAATCATCATCTCGCAATCATGTTCTTTTCCGGTTTGTATTAAAGCTTTAACATCTTTTGGGAAACAGCTTCCGCCGTATCCGATACCCGGGAATAAGAATTTATTGCCGATTCTGGCGTCGGTAGCCATTCCAATCCTTACCATTTCGGCATTTGCGCCTACCTTTTCACATAAAGAAGCTATTTCATTCATAAAAGAGATTTTTGTTGCAAGGAAAGAATTAGCTGCATATTTGGTCATTTCTGCGGATTTAACGTCCATTATAACGATTCTGTTTGCAGTTCTCAGGTAAGGAGAATAAATTTCTTGCATAATTGCAGTTGCTTTTGCAGAGTTTGAGCCGATTACAACTCTGTCCGGAAGGAGAAAGTCATCAACCGCATTTCCCTGCTTCAAAAATTCAGGATTAGAAACAACATCAAAATCGTATGAAGTATTTTTGCGTATTATTGCTTCAATTTCATCTGCAGTACCGACAGGCACGGTTGATTTATCAACAATAACTTTATATCCGTTCATTGATTTTGCAATTTCTTCAGCAACATTGTAAACAAAAGTCAAATCAGCAGAACCATCTTCTTTTTGCGGAGTGCCAACCGCTATAAAACAAACTTCGGATTTTTTTACTGCATAATCAATGCTGGACAAGAATTCTAATCTTTTTTCGGCAGTATTTGTTTTTACGAGTTCTTCAAGTCCGGGTTCATATATAGGGATAATGCCTTGTTCCAGTAATTTTAATTTATCTTTGTTATTATCGACGCATATAACACTGTTTCCCATGTCTGCAAGACAAGCTCCGGCAACTAATCCTACATATCCTGTACCGATGACGCAAATTTTCATATATTCTCCGCTCCATAATCTAAATCATAATGAACTCTACTATTTAATAGAATACGAAAAAAGAGTTAAAAATACAATAATATGTTTAAATTATAGAACAAAATTAGAATAGCTGTTTTCTATTTGGTCCTGTTCAATACCGATATAGCGTAAAGTAATTTGCGGGCTAGAATGATTAAAAATTTTTTGAAGTAATGCAAGATCTTTAAATTTTTTATAATGGTGGTATCCAAAAGTTTTTCGCATAGTGTGGGTTCCGATGTGTGCTTCAATTCCGGCGGCTGCACAAGCATCTTTGATTATTGTGTAAGCGGCTATTCTGTTGAGCCGGTTTTGGAATACAGTTAAGAATAGCGGCTCATTATTAGAACGTTTTTGTGTAAAAATATCGAGCATTGGCCTTAACTTAGCATTAATGGGTATTTTTTTTGTTTTTCCGGTTTTTTTTTCAACGATTTGTATGTACGTCTTTTTTTGAACATCTCCGACGTTCAGCGATAGCATGTCAGAAATTCGCAAACCGCTGTTTATTCCCAGAGTAAATAATAACAAATCTCTTTGGCTTTGACGGGCTAAAATTTTTTCGACCTTTTTTATTTCATCTTTATTTCTAATTGGTTCTACTGTTGTCATGAAATACTCCTTTCTTACCATATGTATAAGCTAAAGGTGAAATTTTCTGTATATTAACTTAGTTAATCTATAAGTTTCATTAAGATAAGTACTATTAATTTAAAAGTTTCTGTTACAATATAAATATTCGTACACTAAAGGAGAGAAAAGAATGACAGAGTGTATTTTTTGTAAAATAATCAATGGCGATTTTAATACCGAATTTGTGTATGAAAATGAATATGCCGTTGTATTTAGAGATATTAACCCAAAAGCGGATACACATTTGCTGGTAGTACCGAGAAAACATGTGGAGTCTCTGAATGAACTTGATGACGAAGTTTTATTGGGCAAGTTGATGATGACAGTAAGAGATTCTGCAAAGGCTGCCGGGTTAAAATCATACAGGACAGTTATTAACACCGGAAAAGAAGCAGGACAGGAAGTTTTCCACATGCACATTCACATATTAGCGGGGAGTATAAAACTATGACAGAATTTTATCAGGAAATAACACCGGATGGCTATGGAATTGCCATAAAAAGAAAAAACACATTATTTAAAGAACAATCACCTTTTCAAAAAGTAGAAATTTTTGAATCTGATTCTACTCTCGGCAGGGTTTTAACTCTGGACGATTTGATGATGACGACGGAAGGTGATGAATTTCATTATCACGAGATGATAGCACATATTCCGATGATGCATCATAAAAATCCTAAAAATGTTCTTGTTATCGGCGGCGGTGACGGCGGTACCGTAAGAGAAGTTCTTAAACACGATACGGTAGAGAAGGTTGTCTTATGTGAAATTGACGGAATGGTTATTGATGCTTGTAAAAAATATTTGCCGACAATTTCCTGTGAGCTTGATAATCCTAAGTGTGAAATTCTTGTCAAAGACGCAATAGAATATATCAAAGACAAAGAAAATATGTTTGATATAGTGCTTATTGATTCAACAGATCCGATGGGCCCGGGGGAAGGTTTATTTACGGAAGAATTTTATACAAACGTTAAACGCTCGCTCAAACCGGGAGGAATAGTATGTGCTCAGTCTGAATCGCCATTTTCACAATCTGATGCTGTTCAGAAAATGTATAAACTTTTGAAAAAAGTTTTTCCGATATGTGCAACATTTACTTCTAATATTCCAACATATCCGGGGGGATATTGGGCCTGGGCATTTTGTTCAGAGACAGTAGAGCCGCTTTCTTACTGGGATGAGCGGAGAGGTGAAGCTATTACAAAAACTTGTAAAATATATAATAAAGAATATCACAATGCAAGGTTTGCTTTACCAAATTATTTAAAAGAATTATTATAAAAAATAGGGCTGATTAAATACCAGCCCTATTTTAGTTTTTCCTCATATCTAAAATTCGTTTGGCTTCTTCGTCGCTAAGTTTCTTTGCTCCGCCTAAAATATATGTGTTTAAGACAACCTGAGCGTAAGCTTCCGCAAGTTCTAATTTTATATAAGCATCATTTATTGTTTCTGATGCTACGATAAATCCGTGATTTTCCATAAGAACGGCATCAAATTTATCAAAATGCTTAAGTGTGTTATCAACCAGTTCCATTGTAGACGGCAAAGCATATTTTGCAAGCGGAATCCCGCCAAAATAAAAAACATTCTCAGCCATTACAGGTTCCATCAAATCTTTGCCGGCAGATGCAAAGCTGCTTAAATATGGTGCATGAACATGGATTATAAAGTTAATTTCCGGTCTGAGCTTATAAATTCCAATATGCAGAAATTTTTCACTGGAAGGTTTTTTCCCGTTTTCCAAAGATGCTCCCGAAAAATCTGTATGTACAATTTGATTTTTTGTGAGATGGCCGTTGGAGGAGCCTGAAGTTGTAATTAACATACCCTCATGGTATCTTGCTGAAATATTACCGGAATAGCCGGGAGAAAAATTCTTTTCTCCGCACAATTTGCCGTATTTAATTATAGTTTTAATTAATTTATTTTTATAAAACATCTTCCATTGTCTTTACTTCTTCTACTACCGCATGTTGTAACACAGGCGCTTTTGGCGATTGTTGAAAATCAGACTCTTCTTCTGTATAATCTTCGGATTTTTTTGCTTTTTTATCCTGTTTTATCTCTAAGCGGTCATAATCAACCTTAGTGCCTTTTGCATCCATCATGATTTCAACCATAAATCTGGTATTTTCACGGATAAAATCATAGCCGATACTAAATTTTATATCATCCGGACCGACAGAGATAAAGAATGCATTTTCCTGGAAAGTTTTATCATTTGGAGAGTCGCCCGATAAATTCATTGAACCGAACCAGGAAACGGTAAGATACCGGTTAATTCTTATATATTCACGAATATAGAAATTTGATTCACCGTAACGATACGCGTCATATACAGGAATTGGGGAATTATCTTCATAAGCTGATTGGAAATATCCGATATCCTGCATCCAGCGTTTGTATTGTATATGCATAATCGGTCCTAATCTTCCGATAACCTGTGTATCTCCGGTACCGTATAATGACGCTGCTAATTGTCCTACAACTCCGAGTCTGAAAGATGTTTGAGTATCTTCATTTTTGTAGGTATAGAAATCCTGATTAATTTGCGCCATATATCGGGTTCTGGTTGTAGAAAGCTCGTTGCCGCGTAAGTCACCATAGCTGGAATCTTTGTCCATATCCTGATAAAAACCGAAATCAAATTGATGAGCAAAACTTGAGTTTTGATTCTTTAATAAGAAGCCTTCTTTAGCGTAGCTGTTTTGATAAACAATACTTGCCCCGTATTTAGGACGACGTCTGCCTAAAAACCATTCTCTTGAATAATCGTTCATAACATATTGCAAGTATAAATTATCATCAAGTTTTTGGCGGCCTCTGATAAGGAATTTGCTGTCAGCGGTACCATATGCAGCCTGAGTCCAGTTTGAGGCGCTGCTATATCTTGCAATACCGCCGATTCCAAAGCCGTGATTGTAATTTAATATCGGCATAACCTTAAGGATTGAACCGCCCGGAATTTCAAAAACATGGCCCGGACCTATGTACATACCCAAACCTCTGATTGAACCTAGTTCCCAAGAGGCAGTATCTGCAAAGTCAAAATTTTTGTTTGTATAAATTTTTGCCGGAGGAAGCTTAAATAACTTCTTTTGTCCTCTGAATAATGTCGCTTTTTTTAAATCCGCAACAATTAAATCACCTTTTTGAGTAATTTTTATATTTTTAACCTTAAGAGAAATGCGTCCTTTTTCTAAATCATTGGTAAGAGTTTCATCTTTTGGAGTCAGCATTGTTGATATAAGAGGACCGGAATTGATTGTCCTGAAATTTATCGGGAATGATTGGTCTACCATTATAGAACCGTTTTCCTGTACGATTCTGTCACCGTAGACATAACCTTTATCAGATTTTATTTCTACTGTTGCAGTTTGCGCTATCGGTTTTTCTATTAAGGCATTTTCTTCGTTCATATCTACGAATATATATTCGCCGTTAATTGTTTGTCCGTTTTTAATAATTTTAACGTTGCCTTCAGCCTTAATAGTATTGTTCATTCTGTCATAAGTAATTTTGTCTGCTTTTACAATTGTATCTTGTTTAACAAAATTAACACTTGCATTGCCTGTTGCAACAACACAGTAAGCATCTGTATCATAGTCAACATTTTCGCAGTCTAAAATGATATTATCTTCTTCTTCAGGCGCTTTTGCTTGTTCTGTTTTTGACTTGCGCTGCCAGAAGTGTTTTTTTATTTTCTTGTTATCTTCAATTGATTCCTGATCCGCTTCAAAACCGTCCGGCATCATTGTTTCATCAAAATCTTCTTTTATTTCCTGAGAAGCGTATTCTGATGTTTCTGCACCAGCTGCATAAACATCTTCCTGAGGTGCAGTCGGGGCCAATTCATTTTGGCGCATTTGTTTTTCATGGAGTTTTTTCTTGATTTTTAAACGTAATTTTTTTAGAGGCGGCGGGGTCGGAGTTCTCCCGAAGTCATTAGACTTTTTTGCTGTTTCTTGTTTTTCCTGCACCGAAGGCGGAGTAAAAAAAGCATCCCCCGTAAAATCAGACGAATCAATATAGGAATATTCCGCATACGAAGCATTAACAATTATTAGAGAAGATAATATTAAAATTAATTTTTTTTTCAATTATAACACCCTTTTATATATAATTTAACGGATTATTTGGCTGCCCGTTTACCCTTACTTCGAAATGGCAGTGCGGTCCGGTACTGTAACCTGTTGTGCCTTCATATCCTATAACTTGTCCTTTTGCTACTCTTTGCCCGTTAGATACGGCGATTGAATTCATATGTGCATATAGAGTTGTCATTGGCTTTCCATCAACAATACCGTGTTCCAGAATAACAACTTTTCCGTATCCGCCGTACCAGCCGGAATAAATAACTTTACCGGAATTAGAAGCTATAATCGCACCTAAGTTTGGTCCGCCAATATCAACACCGGAGTGGAAGGATTTGCTGTTAAAAATCGGATGAGTTCTCCAGCCAAACGGAGATGTTATTCTGCCTTGAATTGGTTTAATAAATTTTGAGGCTATTTGAATATCAGTATCTTTGGCGGTTCGGTTAATGTAGGAACCTATGCTGGCAGATTGTTTGGCAAGTTCACGTTCAGCTTTTTGATAAGCGACTCTGTCTGTACGGAGTTTATTTATCATACTTTCGTTTTTAGCAATGGCTCTTTGAATATAAGTTTGTTGAGTATTTATAGAAGCAACGGAACGTTCTAAATTCCTTTTTCTGGATTCGATGTTATATTTAAGCATTGCAATTTCTTGTGCTTTTTGTTTTGCACTTGCCATTTTGACATAATCATCTCTAAGTATAATTTTTTGGAAATAAATTCTGTCAACCAGCATATTGATATCATCAGAGGTAATTAATAGTTCAAAGAAAGCTTTTCTTTGGGTTTTAAAAACTTTTCTTATATGTCCTGCGAGAATGTTGTTTAAATTTGTATACTCGGCAGCGGCTTTATCCAGTTGTTCCTGCATACCGGCAAGTTCTTTTTGAACGGTAATAATTTGGCTTTTTGACTGCTGCAAGGAATTCGTCGCATTTTCGAGTTTTTGCTGGTTTTTATATAATTTATCTTTTTCAAGACCTTCCAGCCACCTTAAGTGGTTTATTTTAGCCCGGGTTTGTTTTTTTTGTGTTTCCAAATCCTGAACAGCATAACTTTTGCAGCAAGCAAGTGTGCAGAAAAGTATCCCTAAAAATATTAAAGGAATTAGTATTTTCTTTGAACCCATTCTATTTCCCCATGCTTAGTATTGCAACAATAGCAGTACCGCCAAGGAGCCATAATGCAACTGCCGCAAAGATAAATCCCACTATAATCTTTTTATTCCGTCTGAAAAAATCCATTTCTACCTCTCTCTTATATCATATTACAAAAATATCAACAGAGCAATTTTATTAAATAAAATTACAATATTTATACTATGCCTTAATTTGCCTGATGTAAAAGTCCTGATAAAAAGAAGATGTCCGGCAAAATACCGGACAGAACTTCACGAAACTTTCTTATTATAGTAACGTTTCGAAAGTATTTATTGTATGCTATCATTATAAAATAATATGTTTATTTGTCAATAAGGAGTTGAATATGCAGAAAGTATTAGGATTGGATATCGGTATTTCATCTGTTGGACATTCGGTTATAGAGTTAGATGAAGAGCAATTCAGCGGGAAATTTTTGGATTTAGGAGTAAGGATTTTTACGGCTGCGGAACAGCCGAAAACCGGGGCTTCGCTTGCCCTTCCCCGCCGTGAAGCCAGAAGCGCGAGAAGGCGTCTTGCCAGACGTTCCGGGCGTTTGTATAATATTAGAAAATTTTTGTTAGAAGAAAATTTTATTACTCAGGAACAAATAGAAAAAGTATACAACGCAGCGGTTCCTCAGATTGATGTGTGGGATTTGAGGAAAGCTGCTTTAGGGAGAGTCTTGACAAATGATGAATTTTACAGGGTATTGATGCATATTGCAAAGCGCCGGGGATTTAAATCGATAAGGAAATCTGAAGAAGCAAAAACGGAAGGTGATTTATTAAAGTCAATAAAAGATGTAACAGATAACTTTGAAAGAGGGCAATATAGAACCATTGGAGAAATGTTTGCTTCAGAGTATACAAATGGTATTCCCAAACGCAATAAAGCCGGTAAATATAATAAATCAATTTCCAGAAGCCTATTAGAACAGGAAATCGGTGAAATTTTTAAATCCCAGCGTGAATTAGGTTCAAATATTGCAAGTGAAAATATTGAGGAAGGTTATAGAAAAATTGCGTTTTATCAAAGACCGTTGAAGTCAATAGAAATTAAAACAGCCTGCACTCTGGAGCCGAACGAGACAAGAGCGCCTAAATGTGCATATACGGCTGAGATTTTTACAGCTTTGAACAAGCTTGTTAATTTACGAATCATTGATGAGATGGGAAATATACGTTTTTTGTGCGGGGAGGAAATTGAAAGGGCGGTAAGTCTTGCGCATAAATTGGCAAAAGTAACTTATAAACAATTGAGAAAAGAACTTTGTATAGGGAGTGAAATGAGATTTTGGGCTCTGAATTATAATAAAAAAGATTCCAAAGGAAGCATTACCGACCCTGAGAATGAAACCTTGCTGGAGCTTAAGAATTATCATTCAATCAAAAAAGCTATATTAAATAACATAAAATTGGGTCAAGTTTATTTTGAAACGATACAAAATAATGAAGAATTTTTTAATAATATAGCATACACATTAACCTGTGAGAAAAGTGATGAAGCAATAATAAAGAGATTAAAAGATTATGGCTGTAATAATGAAGTTATTGAAAGCGTAAAAGACCTTTCGATGAGTAAAACGGCACCGCTCTCAATAAAGGCGATGAAAAAATTGATTCCATATATGATGAAAGGTTATAAATGCAGCGAAGCTTGTGAAATGGCGGGATATGAAAGGGTTGAGAGGGAGAAAGAGAAACAATCTTTTTTGCCTGTTTTAAGCCAGGAAGAACTAACACTAAATCCCGTCGTAAATCGTGCAGTTTCGCAAACACGCAAAGTAGTAAATGCATTAATTAAGAAATATGGAGCGTTTGACACGATTATTATAGAAATGTCACGAGATTTGTCTAAATCCGTAAATGAGCGCAGAAGTATTCAAAAAGCTCAGGAGGAATTTCGTTCCGAAAAAGAGCAAGCAAGACAAAGATGTCTTGAAGCCGGACTTAATCCCGATTCTCCAAAGAGTAATCTTTTAAAATTCAGATTATGGGAAGAACAGGGCGGGTATTGTGTATATTCGGGGAAGTATATAGATCCTAAACGCCTTGCAGATTATGACTATACTGATATTGACCATATCATACCGTATTCAAGAAGTTTTGATGACAGCCTGAATAATAAAGTTTTATGTCTGACTGATGAAAACAGACAAAAAGGTAAATTATACAATAAATACTTTCGAAAGGAAACTATAACGCGTCATAGTAAAGTTCTGCGGTCTTACCAATTATACAATAAATACTCTCAAATGTAAGCTATAAAATTCTGGTGAAGAGTGAAGGTTGAATTATAAAAAAATGCTCGTCTCATACTAAAGTTATAAGTATTTTGCAAAAAATAATCATCTATTCTAATGATTTATTTTATTTGCAATATTGTTAAGCTATAAATGTAAAAGAGTCTGAGAATAAAGAAAGGAATAGTATGGCAAAAATTAACAATGTAGGTTTGAACCTCGGTCAGAAAATTGCTAATCCATTCAAGACATCTCGCAATTCAACAACAAATCCGTTCAAATACTCAAATTTTGAAGGAAACACTTTGCAATTTGCTGATGTTTTTGAAGGGTTTGAACCAAAGAAAACAAGCAAATTAAAGATGATTACTGCATCAGTAGCTGGCAGTATGACAAAGTTGCGTAATAGTATTACTGAACCTATCGTAAACTTTGTAAAAAGAGTTGGAGAAGGACTTTCTAATGCATGGACTTATGCCAAAAATAAAAATGTTTCTGACATATCCGTCGTAAAGGCTTTCAATGAAGCTATGAGTACAGATATTGTTGATTTTGGCAAAAGTCTCTCAAGCTCTATATCCGATGTGGGCAAAGGTATTTCAGATGTGTTAAGTACTGATATAAGCAAAGGTATTTCAAATAAGATGGCATTTTTGAATACTGATGTAACTGATATCGGAAAAGGACTCGCAGGAAAGTGGAATGCTTTAATAAGCAAAGTTCACACAAAGAATAATAAAATTACAAAAGATACTCCTGTTGAAGAATTAAAAGCAAGATGGCAAAATGAAATCAAGCTTGCTGAAGAAAGAGAGGCTGCATAATGAATAAAAATGTTGCTGAAATTATTGACGCTCTTGCAGCTCACCAGGATACAGCTTCTATAGAAGTTTTGGAAGAGTTAGGTACAAATTCTCCTGACAATGAAGTTAGAGAGTATACCTCTCGTGCTCTTGTAAGAAAAAACGTACATGATTCTTTGAAAATTGTAATTGTTAATCAAGGTAAAGGTATTAATGACCTTTCTCCGGCAGTTGCAATGAGTACTATAAATGAAATTCTTGCTCTTAAGGATAAATCTGAAGTCATTAGAATCCTTGATGATACAATTAACATGCATTCAGATGAAGCGGTAAAAGAAAATGCACGTTCAGTAAAATCTTTATTGGCATTAAGCTAATGTAAATATTAATTGATAAAAAAAGAAGTATCTTTTAAGATACTTCTTTTTTTATTTAGGTTTTTATTAAGTACCGGTTTGAAAAATTTGCTCAAATTTATGAATATCTTTTATTTAGAAACGGTGGGGGGGGGGATGGGTGAAGGGTGAAGCGGATTCTTCCCCTCTCCACTTGGGAGAGGTCGCAGTCGTGCTTGAACGTAGTGAAAGCTACGAATGCGGGTGAGGGGTAGCAAAGCTCGATAGAAAATTATCTTAATGGGGTTGAAAATTAAAATGCAATAATTTATAATAAAAACACAGGGTGATAGTTTGTCAGACTATCGGGAACTCTGTACGAAGTCTAAACGGTTCTTATCTATTAAGATGAGAGCCGTTTTTTAACATGCACAAAATCAAAAAAATTAGTAGTAAACTAATATTGAAATCGTTCATACGACCCCCTTTCTAGTCGGGTACCAACCCGAAGTCTATAATAATATTGTTAGTTGGCTAACTGTAGAAAAGAATTCCTTTTACCCTGCGTTTAAAATTTTCAAAGTTCAAAATTGATTTATTTGCAGAAATAATTATATAACACAAAAGACCCTTATAGGGTCTTTTGATAATGGGGCGGATAGTGGGATTCGAACCCACGTATATCGGAACCACAATCCGAGGTCTTAACCACTTGACGATATCCGCCATAATGTTGACATTCTTAGTATAGCAAATAAAGATTTTTACGCAAGTAGAAATAAGAAAGGCGCCGCAATTTCATTGCGGCGCCTTTTATAAACTTATATAATTAATTTATCCTCTGGAACATATATCCGATTCCTCTGGCTGTAAGAATTAATTCAGGATTTGTCGGATCAGTTTCAAGTTTAGAACGTAATCTTGAAATATGAACGTCTACAACTCTTGTATCTATTCTATGGTCAGCCGGATAAGACCAAACGTGTTGAAGAATTTCGTTTCTTGAGTATGCTTGACCAGAGTTGTTGACAAGAAGTTCAAGCAAGCTGAATTCCATTCCTGTTAAACGGATACGTTCACCTTTTCTATAAACTTGGCGTCTAGCTGTATCAATTTTTATTGCACCTGTAGTAATTATATTTTTGCTGTTTTTGCCGCTTGTAGTAGTGCCGGCAGCAGAAGATGATGCAGGTATTATAACGTCCTTATTAATTGTTCTTCTCAATACTGCTTTTACACGTGCTTCTAATTCCTTAGGACTGAACGGTTTAATTACATAATCATCTGCACCCAGCTCCAGGCCGGTAATTCTTTCAGAAACATCTCCTAATGCTGTAAGTATAATTATCGGAACATCTGAGGTTCTTCGAATTTCTCTTGTTACGCCGTATCCATCCATCTTCGGCATCATAACGTCCAGTACTACTAAGTCCGGATTTGTCTTATTAAAGACTTCGACTGCTTCTTCTCCATCTTCAGCAGTAACAACATCATAACCAACCATTTTAAGACGTGTCTCAAGAATCCTTCTGATACTAGCTTCATCATCTGCTACTAAAATCTTTTGACGAGTCTCTTCTTCCGTTCCTGCTTCATTCAATTCTTCATTTTCTGCCATTAGTTCACCTTTTACCTTGTATTTACAAAAATTTGAAATTCTTAATATTAATACATATATCTTAATAGAATTTCATCAATTTTGCAAGGGGGAAAATAGGGGTAAATGTATTTTGTTGACAAAAGGAACTACAGGCTTGAGCCTATATGTAAATTTACCGGTTTGCCGTCATTCTTTGGGCGTGAGTCCGGAGAATCTTAATAAAGTTAAAGCGATTCTTGCCCCCTCAAATTGATATCGGGTTCAGAATGACAGGAGGGCTTGGCGTGACATCTACCAGAGTGCAGTCATTCTGAGGGTGTAAGCCCGAAGAATCTCTAATAAAATTATATGCAGAATATGAGTTTGCACGCTTAGTTAAAATTATCCCGAATATTTACCAGGTTGGAGAATTTTTTGTATTTTCTCTCTTAATTAATATAATCCGTGGAGGATTCAATTATGTATCGTTTTTTTATTGCATTTCTCATGTTTGCTTTTATTTTTCCATTTGTATTGCAAGCAGAAGCTGCTACTATTGTAACGAGGCGTCCTGTATATAATAGTGGTTTTAACAGAGGTTTCAATCACAATAGAAGGCTGCACAACTATAACAACAGAAATATTCGCAGACCATACAGGAGAGCCCCACGCCGGATTATAAACAGATACAATAATCCATATATTTATAACAGGTTTAATAATTTTAACAACAGACGCTATTATACACCAGGGTTTACAACTTCTTTTTCTGATATAGGTGCATTGGAAAACTATACGTTGAATAGAAATTATAAAAACGAAAGTGATTTAGAACGTTTAGAAAGACTGGAGATGCAGGCGTTTGGTGCAATACAGAGCGGGGATATAAATCAAAGATATGATAATGTAAGAAGTGCAATACTTTCCCGCCCCCAGCCGGATAGGACAAGGAATTCTTTATTTAGGACAATCGGGAACTTCTTTGGAGGACAATTAACCGGTGCAACTCCGTCATTTGACAATGATCCGTTTTTTGCAGATTCATTTTTTAACCAAAACCCTTACCCGTCAACATTTGGGAATCAAACGGCAGAAACTTTTTCAAGACCCTTTGGCGGTGGATCAAGGATACAAAATTATGGTACCGGCTCAAATTGCGGAGTTCAGCTTCTGGACTAATTACAAACCCTGCTCTGGATGAGCGGAATTAGATAATTTAATCTCGTAATACTCATTTTTGTCAACATTAACTCCCATCTTGTTAATATCAATAACAAACTTCTTTTTTTTCTTTTTCTTTTTCTTTTTGGGAGTTAAATTATTATTGCCTGACAATTGTGTTATCTTCTCCAACCTGAACAATAGTAGGCTTATGCGTCCTAATTTCTTCCGGTGTAAGATCAGCGTAAGTTACAATAATAATCTTGTCTCCAGGCTGTGCTTTTCTTGCAGCAGCACCGTTCAGACAAAAACATTTTGAGCCTCTTTCGCCTTTTATTGCATAAGTTTGGAATCTTTCCCCGTTATTTATATTTAATATTTCGACTTTTTCCCACTCTAAGATATCGGCTGCATCAAGAAAATCTTCATCTATAGTAATTGAACCTACATAGTTTAGATTTGCATCCGTAACAGTGGCTCTATGTATTTTTGAACGTAAAAATTGTCTTAACATATTTACCTCGCCTACTAATATTATCACACGGAAAAATAGAAATCCATGTTAATGTAAATACTCAGGCGATGAAATTTACACGGGATTTAATACAATTTTAGTAAAAAGGAGGAAATATGTTAGATTTATTTGTTTTGGAAACTTGCCCGTATTGCAAGAAAGTCATGTCATTTATGGACGAGCATGATATCAAGTATCATAAAGTTGATATAACGGATAAAGCTTCGGAAGATGCATTAATCCAAATGGGCGGAAAACGTCAGGTTCCGTTTCTTGTTGATACTGACAGAAATATTCAAATGTATGAGTCAAATGACATTATTGAGTACTTAAAAACAATAATATAGAAGTTTTGGAGTTTTACATTCGTTATTTTTAATTTCTTCTAAACTTCTAAACTCATCCGCTCCTAAACTTTATAAAAGGCAAACCCTCAAAGCGCAAGACTTTGAGGGTCATTGAAAGGACCTTTATTATCTCTGTTATTATTTTTTCTG
>CALUVJ010000016.1 GCA_944324195.1 Candidatus Gastranaerophilales bacterium | reverse complement strand
GCGTCAGCTCTTTCTATGCGGGTTTTCATATCATCGACAACTTTTTGCATTTTAGGCGAGAGGGTTAATTCTTCAAAAGTTTTTTCTTTGCTTACATCTACGGGCTTTAAAGTATCCATAAGCTTTTTGCTTTCATCTTTGAGAGCGCCGGAAGCTGCTTTACCCATCATCTTTGCACCGAAAATTGTTGCAATTGCCGAGCCGACAATACCCAGTGCAATTGCTGCTTGTGCAACGACTCCGGCTTTGTTCCAGTTATCGCGTGACTTTGCTTGTTTTTCAGCATTCTTTTCTGCCATTGCCTGGAGCATAAAAACATCATCCATCGGCATTTCCTCCGGCATTGGCGGTGTATATCTGTTGTTGTAGTTTACATTATTAACCGGAATTGCTGCCGCCTGTGCATCAGCCCTAAATTTGATATTGTTATTCACCTGCATTGTCATAATATTTTCACCTAAAATCTAAACCTTCATAATTTATATAAAACAATTTTCTTACAAAAATTGCTTTTTGTTACATTTTTTAAACCCCGGTTTTTAAATCCGCGAGCAGTTTCGCAAAATCCGCATCCGTAAAATTCATCTCATGCTGCTTACCCTTGATTGTTTTTAGAATATCAATGATGTCAACGGATTTTTCCGTGCCCTTAATTGAGGCGGCAGTCGCATCATAGATTGAATCAAGTGTTCTGAATGAAGTATTGTGTTCAGGTTTTGCTAAAAATTCCGCAATCTTATTCAACTCGGCTGAGTTGGTTTTAAGTTTGTCACTTACCATAGAAGCGTCTTTGTAATGGTATTTTACGGAATTTACAATCTGATCTTTTGTCGGAAGATCAACCAGAACTTTCTCGCTGAATCTGTCTAACATTGGTCTGTCTAACTTTTTACCGCCCATAACAACACCTTTTTCTATATCAATAGGTAAGTTTGTTGCGCCGATTGTTATAATGTTGTTACGCTTGCCGAGTTTTTCCGTAAAGCATTTCTTAAACTCATTAAGCATATCATTTGAATGTTTAGCACTCAAACTGTTATCAACCATCATAACGGAATCAATTTCATCAATGAATACAAAGAATTTCTTTGCAGGATTTGCGTCAGCTTCTTTGCAAATCATATCAACGGCTTTATTCAAGTTACGTTCACTTACACTCTGATATTCGGAACCTAAACTTGTTACATCAAGAGAAGCGAACTTAGAATCAGGAAATTCTTTTGCAAGTGCTTTTGCAAAAGTTGTCTTACCCGTTCCCGGAGGACCGTATAATAAAACTGACTTGGTAGGCTTACCGCCCCTGTTTTTAAGGACTTCTGGATTATCTACACTGTTTTTAAATTTATTCATAAAGTTTTTTAAACTGTCAGGCAGCGCTAAATCGTCAATCTTAGCTGATTTACCCAAATCTGACCAGATTTCTTTTAGCTCATTTACGGACTTATCCATTCCTTTACCCTGTTTTGCCATAAAGTACAAGCTGCCAATTGCTGTAAGAGCAAGGGTTCCAAGAAATCCATAATAAAAATATTCTTTACGTTTGGCACTCTTTTTTGCTTTTTCCTGCTCTTTGATAAAACTATCAATATCATTGCTGTTTGCGGGTGTCAGAGCCGCAGCTTTGAAATTTGGTTTGCTGCTGTTTGTTGTTTTAACCGGTACTAATGCTGTTGTTGTAATCGGATTAATTTCGTTCATAAGAACTCCTACATTTGTCCTTCTAAAATGTATAAAACCAAATAATTAACAAAATTGCGCTAATTGTAAAGAATTGTAAAAAATTTTCCGGCTTGTCTAAAGTTTTTGCGAAAAATGCCGATATATATATTAAAGATTCCGAATGGGTGGACACCTCACCCCGGCCCTCTCCTCAAGGAGAGGGAGGAATACCAAAAAGGGACAATAAAGGAAAGAAAAAATGGGATTAGCCTGTTCAAACATTAGACTATTAACATTGACCGCTCGCAAAGCCGATTGCGAGTACGGTATTTCTGTTGATTCCATGCGTAAAATGGCTTTAACGCGGGAACAGAGCGCCCTTGCACGAGAATATAACAGTAAATTACAAACTAAAAGTATTGCGTATTATAATAACGGACAATATAATAAGATAAATTATAACTACTTAATGGGATATGGAGCAAATTATACGGCGATTACGTCAGGTACAAAACCGTTAAAAGACGAGAATTCAATGATTTTAACAGATTACAAAGGGCAGGTTGTAATGAGTGCGGATTATGCAAGTGCTATTACATCCGTCCTCGGAAGTTCTGCAATGGATTCTCAGGGCCGAGGGGGAACTTTTTCTACGGATAAAATCCCGGCTATGCTTGCTGAATTGATTCCCGGATATACAGAGGAACAGTTTCAAACAGTAATTAACGGTGATAGTGTATCGACAAGTTATGATGCAAACGGGGTTCAGACTATTACCGGCGAAAGTACGGGAAATACAACCACTATAGATAATTCCGATAAGACCACTTCATTAATTCAGCAGCTTGTGGATTTTTATTATCCTATCTTTCAGGCCGCTGCGGCAAACGGGTGGACTACTGAATATAATAATGAAATGAAATCAAATGAAAATTATGTAAGTGATGCACTTGTAAGCGGTTCTTTTCAGTTAGCAACGGTTAATGAAGAAGGTAATTATGATCCCGATACCTCACTTACTTATTATATTACATCCGGCATGGTTGAATCCAGAACCGATTCGGATGTAAGAGAAGAGATAACTGCTTGGTATGAAGCCGAAAAGGCAAGAATATCCGAAAAAGAAGATTGGATTGATATTGATATGGACAATTTGTCTACTGAGTTAGAAGCTATTAATACTGAAATTCAATCCGTAAAATCTCTAATTGATGATGCAATAAGTTCTGTATTTGATTGGGGTAGCTAACAGATAAAACTATAAAATAAATTTCCTTTTAGTTATAATAAGACTTACATTATGTAAGTCTTATTTATTTGTACAAATTATCAGGGGCGGAATTGTATCACAATTCCGCCCCTGATAATTTTTGTATGTATTTTTATTGTTTGGTTACGGTGCTTTTAATATGGAGTTCTCTCATCTGCTGCAAGGAAGCTTCTCCCGGAGCGTCGCTCATTAAATCTTTAGCACTTGCATTTTTAGGGAATGCAATGACGTCACGGATTGAATCAGTTCTGCAAAGAAGAGCAACAAGCCTGTCTAAACCGATTGCAAGACCTGCATGCGGCGGTGTACCGTATTGAAGTGCATTAACCATAAATCCGAATTTTTCGGCAGCTTCTTCTTCGGTAAGTCCGAGGGCCTTAAAGATTTTTTTCTGAACTTCTGAAGAGTGGATTCTTACAGAACCTCCGCCAAGCTCGGTACCGTTATAAACAATATCATAAGCTATTGACTTAACATTACCGAGTTCGCCGCTATCAAGTTTATCAAGGTCGTTAAGGTTTGGAGAAGTGAACGGATGGTGCATTGCCATATATCTGCCTTCTTCTTCTGACCATTCAAACATTGGGAAATCTACAACCCAGAGAAGATTGTGTTTGCTTTCATCAATCAGATTAAGAGATTTACCGAAATGTAATCTCAATCTGCCCATAATGTCATAAACAAGTTTTGGTTTATCTGCAACAAAGAAAATTATATCTCCTGCTTCTGCACCGGCTCTTTCTTGAATAGCTTTTGCCTGTTCTTCGGTTACAAACTTCAATACAGGAGATTTTGCGGTACCATCTTCATTGTATATGATATTTGCAAGAGCTTTTGCACCGAATGAAACTGCAAGTTTTGTAATATCATCAATATCTTTTCTTGAATATTTAGCTCCGCCCGGAATCCTTATACCTCTAACAATACCGCCATTTTGAAGAGTGCTTTTTACAATTTCAAAATTAGATTCCAGAATAATATCGCCTATATCAAATAATTCAAGTCCAAATCTTGTATCAGGTTTGTCAGACCCGAATCTGTCCATAGCTTCCTGCCAAGGTATTTGAATGAACGGAGGTTTAATATCAACTCCTGCGGCTTTGAATGCTTCAACTAACAAGCCTTCAACAACTTTAATAACGTCAGGCTGTTCAACAAAAGACATTTCCATATCAATTTGTGTGAATTCCGGCTGTCTGTCAGCTCTTAAGTCCTCATCGCGGAAGCATTTTGCTATTTGATAATACTTTTCGATACCGCCGACCATTAATAATTGTTTAAAAATCTGCGGCGATTGAGGAAGTGCAAAGAATTTACCAGGCTGAACACGAGAAGGAACAAGATAATCTCTTGCGCCCTCCGGAGTTGTTTTGATTAATATCGGTGTTTCAACTTCCAAAAAGTCCTGATTGTTCAAATAGTTTCTAACTGCCTGAACAATATTGTGTCTTGTTTTTAAATTATGAAGCATTTTTTCGTTTCTGATATCAAGATATCTGTATTTGAGCCTGATATCTTCTGAAACATTGTCATCTCCGAGAACAAAAGGAAGAACTTTTGATTCCGCAAGAATTTCAACAGATTCAGGATACATTTCTACCTGACCTGTAGGGTATTTTTCGTTATATGTTTCTTCCGGTCTCTTTGTAACTTTTCCCTTAACCATTATTACATATTCGCTTCTGATTTTTTCAAAAGCTTTATGTACATCAGGGTTAATCTGCGGATTTGCTACGAGCTGGAAAAATCCGCTTCTGTCGCGTAATTCTATAAACAAAATGCCGCCAAGGTCTCTTACTGTAGAAACCCAGCCGGATAAGGTTACTTCTTCATTCAAATTGCTTAGATTCAATTCTCCGCAATTATTTGATTTCATTCTGGTTTTCAATTTATTCATCTCCCTATAAAAACTATATTGCTTTAAAATCGTAACAAAAACAGGGCTAAATGTAAACTCCGATTTTATTCAGAATCTTACCTGCTTTCAAGCTTTATTCTGAGCCGGCAAGATTCTGCTTTTTTATTTTATTAATATGCTTCCCTCCGGCAAAGATTCATAGTTTTTATAATTTAAGCCAAACGACACCGTATGGAGCAATTCTTAAATGCATTGTCCTGTTGGTAAGCGAAACATTAACTTTTACATCATCGTCATTTATCAGATTTTTGAATGTATCAATATGTTTTCCGTCTGATTTCAATACAACTTCCATCGGGATAGTAACTTCAGCAACAAGTTTTTCTCCTGAAAGATTGTTAATAACCAGTATTTTTTCATCTTTGTAGCTTCTTATGTAAGCGAAATTTGCAGGAGATGAGGTTTTTAATAATGTAAAATCTCCTTTTGACATAGATGGTAATGTTTTTCTTATTGCAATAAGATTTTTAACTTTTTTATAAACTTTACTATTGAATTCGTAATAATCTTTAGAAGCGCCATAGAATAATTTGGCCGGAACTGCGCCGCGGTGTATATCGCGGCTGTCAAAATAGCTCAGGAGTTTAAATTTACCCCTCTTTTGCTTTTCAATTCTTTCCTGCTCACTTTTCTTGGCATTCTCAAAATTATTTCTGACTCCGACTTCGTCTCCATAGTATATAATCGGAATACCGGGAAGTGACATTAAAATAGAAAAAGCGAGTTCAATTCTGTCAGGATCATTGTCAAGGAAATTAGCCATACGCCCGCTTACTCCTAGACCTTTCCTAAACTCAGCCCCTTTAGATACGAGTGCATTATAAATAATTTCTCTGGTCTGAGGGTCTATCATTTCCAGGGTTAATTCATCATGAACTCTTAAAAATATTCCCCAGGAGGCCGTAGATGGAATTTGCGGAGTAGATTTGTACGCATCAATAAAATGCTGCTTGTCTCCTGTTATTAATGATGCCCAGATTGCGGGCATATAAGGAAAATGATACGCAATTTGAAACTCGTCTGTTCTTTTAATTTCTTTCTCTTGCCCGTCTATTGTTGTTTTAAATTTTCGTTCCTTCCCGAAATATGGTAAAATATCATTTGGATACTGGCATGCTTCCGCCTGAATAACTGTTCTTGGTGCAGTCATTTGTATATAATTGCTGATGAGTTTTATTATAGCATGCGTCTTTGGCAAATTCTCTGCAGAAGTTCCGTCCTCTTTTGAAAGATAAGGTATAGCGTCAAGTCTGAAAATATCAATACCCATGTTTGTCCAATAATTAATTGTATCAAGCCAATAGTACAGAACTTCCGGATTTTCCCAGTTCATATCCAGCTGGAAGGGATAAAAAGTATGATAGAAGTAATAGTCTTTTCCGTTTAAAGTTACTTTTCTGTAATGATTTTCGGTAATTTCAGGGAAAATTAAACGACGTTTTGAAATTTTTCCGTTTTCTTCTGTATATTCTATTATTGTACCGGCTTTTTCATCCACGTATTTTTTGTATTCAGGCATTTTGTCTTTGACAACAAAATAATCTTTTTTTGAGACATCTCCCCTTAAAAAAGCCTGAAACCATTCATGTTCATCTGATATATGATTTAAAACAAGGTCTGATTTAATTTTAAACCCGTTTTCTTTTGCTTTGACAACAAACTCTTTAAATTCAGTTTTGCCGCCCAAATCTGCCCTTATATTTCTCGGATTTTTAACATCAAAACCGGAATCAGACATTGGTGAGTCCGCAAAAGGCAGAAGGTATAAAGTTGTTACTCCCAAATCTTTTAAGTAATCAAACATCTCAGATGCATCTTTAAATGTATTAGGTTTTTCCGGAGTTACAACTCCAAATTGATCTACATAAAACATATAAATGATTTCATCTTTGTACCAGTCGTCGGCCCTTGTTAAATCTTCTTTTTTCAATGCTTCGGGACGTTTTTCAATAGTTTTTTTAGCAATATCCATTACTCTTTGGTAAACTTCTTGAGCACGATTTTCGCCATAAACCTGTACAATACAACTATATACTTCATTTTCAATGTTTTTAGGTATAACAACAGTTTCTTCCTGCTTTTGAACAGATGCACTCTGAACCTCTGCTGCAAGCACAAAAGAATTAGATATAATAATTAATGATACCAGTAAAAGTGACAGTATCTTTTTTAACATAACTATATACTCCTCAATGATTATTATTTTATCATCTAAAAATTCAAAAAGCCAGACAGAAAAAATCCATCCGGCTATATTTTGGGGTAATAAATCAGGTATATATTTTTGAGTCTATACCTCAATGAAGAGTCGTCTGCCCACAATATTCGGCTGATTATTGTAATAACCGGCAAAATATCCGCCGGGAACAGGCTTGTTTTGCCCGTAATTGGCAAACGGATTACTTGTAACAAAAGGATTGCCGCCACGCTGCGCAAAAGGATTAGAGCTGCTCCGCGTCTGCGAAATCGCTCCTGATTGAACCATCGGATTTGATGTCAACACTCTCGTCAATAAATTTACTATTTCTGCCATATTAGTTAAACCTTTCTACACAGGGTTTAATGATTTCCGTTACGGAGTCAATTATTTTGTCGTCAATAATTCTAAAAACTTTACAAAATTTTACAAAACATCAACTGAATAGATGAAGTTGAAAATATTAAATTTTGTTACAAAAAGGCAAATTTTATTCTCGGATATACTTTTTATATATAAGGAGAGTATATGCCTGAACCGTTCGATAGATTTTTAGAATATGTTGATGAAAATGATGTCGATAAAACCTTGCTTAAATTACCGACAGTTGAAAAAACTCTGGATAATCTAGAAAGATTTGGCGTAAATTTAGGCAAATCTGCAATAAAAATACTTAAAAAAACTCCGAAAAAACCATCGGGTCCGACACCTGATTATCAAGAATCCGCTTTTATTAATCGCAAGCCGGAAACGACACTTTACAATGTTACAAACCGTGAGAATGAAGTTCCCATAATAACAAGAACTGCAAAACTAATTAAAGATACTTCTATTAGTGTTCAAGGTTTGTCATGCGCTGCAACTTATAAAAAAGATGAAAATGCATATAGTTTAATAGCGGGGGAAAAAGTCGGAATTAATTATACAAAGGATACTCCTCATTACGATAGCGGCATTACTTTTTCTCACAAAGTCGGCAATAACAAAAACAGTATAGAGTATTTTTCAAGAAGCGCAATAAATACCTACAGTGTATCTCTTTTTAATCAGGATTCTAATTTCGGCGTAACGGCACACTATGCAAATCATAACGGCTTTAACTCTACAGTATCAATCGACAAAAACGGCGTATCCGGGGAATGCAGTTATGATAAGGAAAACAAAAACTGCAAAATGCAATTCGGAGCGTACGCAACAAGCGGGGAAAATTATTCCAATCCGTTTGTCGGCGTAAGAGGAAGAATAACTTTTTAAGCAATAAAAAAGGAATTAAAGTATCCCTTAATCCCTCTATAAAACGGAGTTTAACTAATATTTAAATTTTATTTGCAGTTTTACCTGAAGGGTGACCGGTATTTGTTATTTAATTTTATAATTCTAACTTATGTCACCCGCCCCATTACCTAAGTGCGCAGCACCTATTGTGTCGCCATTTCCATTGCGGATTGCAGTAAATCTTTATTTGATTTAATTAGGGCATTTACAAGTTCCATTTGAACTTTGGCCTGCTGGTAATCTGACATATTTGCTTTAAAATCAGTATTAGCTTGTTCCAACAAGCCTGAACGAATTTCGCCCCTGCCCACTACAGGCTTGCCTGACTCGGGAGTTTCTACGAATACACCGTCCTTTATTTCATATAATCCGTTCGGATTGTGAAAATTTGCTGTTGCAATTTTGTATAGAGGAACTGAACGATTACCGCCGTCAGCTTTTCCGTAAATTGTACCGTCATTTTTAATTTCATATTCATCATACTTACCGAGAAATTTGCCGTTATTTGGATCAATCCAAAGTTTAATATTTGTAGTCGGTATACTTAAAGCGCCGCCCTTAAGAGCTGTCTCTTCATATAAATCCGCGCCAATTGATCTTGTTCCGGACATGATTTCACCTTTATCGTTAAGAATATAACCTTGAACAGTAGCACCGCTTGCGGCTTTATAAACACCTTCCGAGTCAAAAGTAAATTCTCCTAAACGGGTATATTGTACATTACCGTCAGGACTTCTGAGCATAAAGTAACCTGAACCTTCGAAGAATAAATTTTCGTTTGAAGTTCCCGGAGTAGATTTGCCCTGCCCGATATTTTTAACGTGATTATCGATTATTGCACCGCCCAGAAAGGTTTTAAATGTTACCTTGTTTTCTCTAAAGCCCGGAGTATAAACGTTTGTAAGGTTGTCAGCCAGAACATCCATCCATTCTACGGTTGCTTTTTGGGTGTTAATCGCTGTTGTGTACAAATCATTCATCTTTTTGTTCCTTCTTTTGGTTTTCTTTTTCGTTTTGTTTTTGCTGCCTGTGATTTAATTCGTCATAGTCAATGTTGTTATCGTCAAATTTTTGTCTTAAAAGCGGCAAGTTTTCTCTTAAGTATGCTTCCGCTACTTGGGAGCTTGGAAGAAAATCTGCTGAGATTTTTCCGTCCCTGCTTATTTTTATAATGACAGAAATATTATTGTCAAAATCTATTCTTACAGGTTGATTATCTTTCATGGATTTGGCTAGCAAATCCGCCAGAGTTTTTGATACATTGGAAGATTTCTGAGTTGCCCGGCTCATTTCCGCCTGACCGTTTTCTACAAGTTTTACAAAGAAATCAACATCACTTTCATTCATAATGACAGAATCATACTTGACAATTGTCTCAACCGTAACATTTGATTGTTTATCAACTCTTTTAACACCTTCTGAATTAGCAACAGTTTTTACTCTCTGATTATTTTGAGACTCGTTTTCATTAAGAATCCGATTCCTGTTAGCCATTGCGATATTTTCACTCATAGTAGAAAGTATTGCATTCTCTTCTTCAAGATCATTTGCGGAAGAACTCAATTTTTGTTCGTTTTGGTTGTTCATAAAATTAGAAAACGGTTGTCCGTCACTGTTAAAGTTCATATTCGCATTCATTTGGAACATTAAATCCTTCTGTTCCTGAATATTCATATCGTTGTTTATCAAGGCATTACCCTCATTTTTTATATTCTTATCGGCATGAATTCCCGGTTCTTTAATTTCAGACTCTTTATTCTCCTCCTGTTGATTGAATTTGTTATTCATTTCTGCAACTACGCCTTCAAGGCCGTCAATTACTTCATCAATTTCTTCGGAGGAATTTTCTTCATCAGTTTGATTTTTATCATCGGTTTTATCTGCTTTTTCAGCTTCAACTGTATTCAATTTTTCTTTTTCAATCTTATCAGAATCTTCCGGCTTATCTTCTGCAGCTTCTTCTGAAGCCAAATTAGAAAGCTCGTCAGAGAATTTCACATCCTCATTTGTTTGGTTTTTGGATGCGGTTGCTGTTGATATATTGTTTGCGGTTGTAACTCTTGAATTTATATCTATATTCATTACTCATTCTCCAACTTTTGTAATTGTTCCATAAGCTCCTGCTCTTCAGCTTCTTCTCTTGAATGTATAAAGAATCTTTGCACGCCTATTTCTGAAAACTGTTTTAATTCTATTGCTTTTTGTTCTTCCAAATATGCTTCTTTTTGCTTTTCTTTATGTTTTTCTACTACCTTTACCGCCTGTTCCAGTTTTACCAGTTTTTTTTGTTCTTCTTCCAATATCGCTTGAAGTCTTTTTCTTTCTTGTTCCAAAGCATCTGCTTTATCCCATAGGTGATGAAGATAGTTATCGTAATATTCCATCATTCTAAAATCAGCAGTCTTTTTGTTCTGAATAGTTTGTCGGATTTCCTCATTATTCTGCCGTATTCTTTCTTCTGCCATATAAACTTCCTGCTGTGCTTTCTGAACTGCAAGCAGCTGCTGTTCTTTCGCTCGGATACGAAATTCCAATACTTTTTGAAGTCTATAGACAAAGGGCATAATATATTCTCACATATGTATTATGTCAGATTATTTTTTTTTTAACACATCTATTTGTATGATTAATTATTCAAATCGGAAAGTCAAAATTTTGCCAAACTTTGTTTTTCTGTATTCTTGTTTTGTAAAGTTTTGTAAAAATTTTCGTTAAAAGGCTAAAGTTTCAGAAAAAAATGCCGATAACATTATTACAAAGGATAGGGCAAGGATATGGCAGAAACATTTAACCTCAATACATTCTTACAAACATACAAAACCCAGACGTATGATCCGACAAAACAACACGCAGCTGCCGAAGAGAAAATGGAAAACCGGCTTCAGGAGCAAGCCGAACAGGCTGTACAACAGAGCGGATTTTTAACTCTTACTCTCGGCGAAAAAATGGCTGAACTGGGTATAGGGGAAAGAGCTCTGAAACAATTCGCCGACACTGCTGTCGGATTGTTAACAGATGTTGTTAACCCTATCGGGGACTATTTGGAAAAATATGAAAATATTTTCGACCAGAGGGTATATAATTCGGAAATACAAAGTTATGCTAAGCAGATGTTCTTTGCATCCCAAGCAATGCGTCAGGAAGCCGCAGGAAATACTTCCGGACAAAACTTTGTATATGATATGTAATCTCTTTCCCTTCTATGAATAAATTTAAAAGTCCTTTTCATTACAAGAAAAGGACTTTATTGATATTTAGACATTTATTTAATTATAAAGCTGCCTTTGCAGTTTCAACGACAATTTCGAAAGCTTCTTTATCGTTTACGGCAAGATCAGCTAACATCTTTCTGTTAACTTGAATATTTGCCTTTTTGCAAGCATTGACAAATCTTGAATAGCTCATACCCTGTTCTCTGACAGCTGCATTAATTCTTACAATCCAAAGACGACGCATGTTGCGTTTAGTGGCGCGTCTGTCTCTGTAAGCGTATTTAAGAGCTTTCATTACAGCAATATTTGCAACTTTAAAGATTCTGCTTCTTGCACCTTTAAAACCTTTTGCAAGCTTTAATATCTTTTTGTGTCTGTTACGACATACATTTCCACGTTTAATTCTCATAGTTCAACACTCCTATCTGGCATACTTCTTATAAGGTAACTCTTTAGAAATCAATTTTTCGTGAGTTTCAGAGATTGTTACATCTCCAAAAATCTTACGTTTTCTTGATTCTGATTTGTGTTGAAGCAAGTGGCCGATACCTGCATGTCGTCTTGTAATTTTACCGGTGCCTGTAACTTTGTATCTTTTAGCTGCAGCACGGTGTGTTTTTAATTTTGGCATTTTTATCTCCTTTTTTACAGTGATTAAACAATTTGATAATTGAATAATCAAGGCTTTTGTACCAGCTCCGGGCAAGGCATACCATAGCACTATACTCCGGCATGATTGAAGTTTAGTATAAAGAATCCGCTATGTCAAGGAATTTGTTTACACAAAACGCTTTTAATGTTAAATTTATTAACATAGAGTAGGAGGGTTTATATGGATAACAAGGTCTTGTTTAATATCGGGTACGGACTGTATGTCCTCACTGCAAGCGAAGGCGAAAAAGATAACGGATGTATTATTAATACAGTAATGCAGGTAACTTCCGACCCGCTGCAAATAGCTATTGCGGTAAATAAAAAGAATTATACAAATGAGATGATACAAAGGACAAAAAAGTTTAATGTTTCAATACTTACTGAATCTTCAAAATTTGAAATATTTGAACATTTTGGCTTTCATTCCGGCCGTGACACCGATAAATTTGCAGACTTTGTTGATACCAAACGAAGCCCAAACGGGGTTTTGTATATAACACAAAATACAAATTCCTACATGTCGGCTTATGTAAAACAAGAAATCGACTTAGGGACACACACTCTCTTTGTTGCCCAGCTCGTTGCAGCTGAAATTTTGTCGGAAGAACCTACAGTAACATATACATACTATCAAAATAACATTAAACCAAAACCGCAAAAAACAGAGAAAAAAGGCTGGAGATGCAAAATTTGCGGATATATTTACGAGGGCGAAGATTTACCGCCGGATTTTATTTGTCCGTGGTGTAAACACGGTGCCGTAGATTTTGAGAAAATAGGATAATGCATCAATGACATTAAGTTTGTTGTTTGATTTCTCGGCTTACCGTCATTCTTAGGGCGTGAGCACGAAGAATCTTCTAATAAAGGTTAAAAGAATATTAAATACCTTTTCTAATAAATCATGCATTAATTTACACATATCCTTATATATTTATTATGTGTCGGATGAGTATCGTTGTCGAGTTTTGTTTAAAAATTCTCAAAGATTTTTTTAATAAGATTTTGTTCTATAATATTTATATGGATATTTTTGTTATTGAAATTGTAGATGCAGATAATGTACACATGGAACTTCTAAGAGAATTTCAGAAAAAGGAAATTTCTAATCCCAAGAAGTGGAATGAACATTGTTTTTCATATTTAATGGTAGATAGGATACTTAGAGACTTTTATCATATTGATGACAGAGAAATCGTTTTTAACGGTAAAAAGCCGTTTTTGAAAAATCGAAAGAAATTCTTTAGTATAAGTCATAGTAATGATTTTGTTGCTTTGGCTTTTTCCGACTATGACTGCGGTATTGATATTGAAAAGATAAAAATCAGAGAGTTTGAAGATATTGCGACAAGAATGGGATTTAAGTGTAATACTCTTGAAGAATTCTACAATGAGTGGACAAAGTATGAAGCTGAATATAAACTGGGAAAACCTGCGCAAAAATTCAAAAAATACCATTTTGATGAGTATATAATCAGTGTTGCGAGCGTAAATATTCAAGAAGAGTTTGAAATTTATATTCAAAGCGGAGAAGTTTTTCCTAACGCAAATGTTTGATTTTGCTTAAGTTTTACAGATTTTTGCCGATAATAGAATTGTAATTAAATGAGGCAGGAAGAATGGCAAGAATTATTGAATCGCCTGACGGCGGCAGACGCATTATTAAAATGTCCGTAGATGACATTATATCTGTAGTGCAGGATTATCAGAGAATCGTTCCGAGATTTTCGAATTCGGAAGATGTAAGAGATTATCTCAGTGATACGGTAATTTATGTACCGGAGGATTAGAAAAAGTCTGATGTTGATAAATCCGCAAGGGCGTTTTTCGCTTCTTCAAAAGACGGGTCCTGTTCAAGAACTTCCATGTAAAGTTCTTTAGCCTTATCTCTGTTATTATTTTCGTATAAAAGAGCCAGATTATATTTGGCCTGTATTAATTCAGGGTTGTATAAGATGGCTTTTTTAAATGCATTTTCCGCGTTTTTGAAGTCGTGCTGAGCAGCATACATAAGGCCGACTCTATATAAACCGGAAGGATTTTTTTCATCAAATTTTAATAAATCCGTAAGAGCTTTTTTCTCTTCAAAGAAATTCCCTAATTGGTGATGAGCTTCTGAAAGCAGTAATAAATATTTAGCTTTATATTCACTTTGTTTGTCATATTCTAAGGCTTTATTTACAGCTTCGACACAAGATGTGAAATTTTTCTGTTTATAATTATTACTTGCAACATTATAATAAATTTCAGGATTTATTGCGTTGTACTGTGTTGCATTTTTTAAAAATTCATAGGACTCATCAAACTTTGATTGTTCGGCCATATTAACCGCCCATTTTATGTATAATTCACACATGAGCAGATTAACGGTTTTGGCTTCTCTCTGAGTTGCTTTATCCAGAAGCAGTACATATTTATCGTGAGCTTTCTGATATTCTTTTTGTTGAATGTATGCATCAGCAAGTTCAAGCGTTACATCAAATCCGTTTTGTGTCATCATTGCTAAATCTTCTAAGATAGAAACGCCGACATCAAGACGGTTAAGTTTTATATTAAATTCAGCAATATTATTTCTGGCTTTAAATTCATTTGAGCCGGGCATATCAATTAATTTTTCTGAATATTCAATAGCTTTTTCGTAATCTTCAGATTCAACATATAACGAGACAAGTGTTTCATAAACCCAGAGTAAAGTTTTTGCATCCGTAACAAAAGTTAACATATATAAAAGAGTTTCAATTGCTACCGGATAATTTTTAATTTTAATATAAAGTTCAGTCAATTTTCTGTTAGTGGTAACGTCGTTAGGATAAATACCGAGCCTGCGTTTGTACGCTTCAAATGCGGCAGGATAGTCGTGAACCTCTTCATTTAAGTCAGCAAGTATGGTTTGTACGTCTGCAATATCTTCATCAAGGTCAAGCAAGTCGGAAAGAACTTCGTATGCACTGATTGCAGAATATAATTGGTCTGTATTTCTGTATAATTCTGCCAGAGTTTTTACTATATCTTTGTCATTTTTGTTATGCTCAAAAAGGTACTCATATTCTTTTATGGCTTTATTTAGAGCTTGTTTTTTTATGTAGCAGCTTCCGAGAACTTTGCGTGTATCAAAGTTATTAGGCTTCTTTTTAAGAATTATTAAACATTGCTTTATTGCTTGATTATATTTTTTATCTTCAAAATATGCTTTTGCGAGATATACCCTCACATCAATATGACTCGGTACTCTGTCCAAATACTTTGTCGCAAGCAGCTGGACAAGTGCATATTCTTTTTTATCAAACAACACTTCTACCTGATCAAGAATATTTTTGGTAGATAATTGCAGTTCTTCACCTCTCTTAGATGAACTTCCTTGGAAAAGAATAATAGAGTATAATACATATATAGCGGCAATTGCAATAACAAAAGCTGTTATAATAATTATTATATTAGAATCTGTCATTTAACTCTCTCGTTACAATACAATATTTATTATACACGATATGCAATAAAAGTAAAAGCTTTAACTGAAAGGATTTACTTTTAAGATTTTTTTGTTAAATAATATAGAGTATGAAACGGCCTTTTTTGTTTATTATCTTAATATTTTTACTGTCACTGCCTGTATCGGCAGACGATGGCTGGGAAGATTTTTCCGGAATAGATCACGCTTGGGACGGCCAAAAATCAATTACAAACAAGGAATTTGAAGAAGCTATAGATACATTGGAAGGCAATCAAAAGAAAAAGGAAGCAAAGCAGCGGAAAAAGTTAATTAAGAAAATTGGCGGCGGCGGAACGAGTCTCCATTCGGATTTAAGTCCTGACAGCGAGATTTTGAACTTGGCTCCGCTCAAAAAAAATGAAGATGGAAATTTATTAAGCATTCCTGTAAGTTTAGTAATTGATAATGTAACTTTGGACAAAGGTTTTTACAAAATAATAGGTCAAAAAGAAGATAACGGCGATATTTATCTGCTTTTTTACCAGTCCCAATATTTTAAAGGGAAGTTAAAAGCCAGTCTTACTGAGGATGATTATGGCGAAGAGTATATAGATTTTGTGAAATTAATACCGTATAATGATAAATATGTGAAAATCATATATGGTTCGCTTGATTTCAATGCTTACGCGTATGCAAAATTTGTACAATAAATTTGACAATTCTCATAATGTTACAAATTCGTAATAAATAATTGATAATTGCAATCTTGAAAAAGTATGATATGATTAATATAGATTTGTGTAATGAAGGTTTATAATTCATGCATAAATATGAATGGAATAGTATAAACATAGGATTTAAAAAATTATTTCCTGTTGTATAGTTTAAGACGAGAGAAGCAATTTAATAGTTAGAAGTATAGATGAATATGCGCAATTACATGAAGAAAAGAGAAAAAGTATTGAGAGCTGAATGCCTTACGGCAGACGAAGTTATTTCAAAAATTAGTTATCGAAAGAAAAAACGCAGCGGAGCGTTTTTAATTCCTGCATTGATGTTATGTATTGCAATACCGGCAGTACATGCAGTATTTTCTATGCAAGGTCTTAAGGCAATAGAGGAAGGCGATAATAAACCGCCGGTAAGTATGGCGACAGTTCCTGTTGCGGCAACGACAGCAAAGAAAGACTTAATAACCATACCTTCAGGTACTGTAAAGGCCAATCCGTTTTTGCCGTATCGTGATATAAGCGGTACTGCGGTAAACGATGTGCCGACATTTGATTTGGTTGAGCCTCCGGAAATTATTGCTGAAGGTTCTGATGCTGCACGCGTTATGGATACTGTAGTTTCAGGAATTCTTTATGATAAGTACAGTCCATCGGCAATTTTGAATATAGAAGGTAATGATTATCTGGTTAAAAAAGGAGATGTAGTAAATAATTATAAGATTCTTAATATTATGCAGGACAGTGTAACGGTCATGCTGGGAAGCAATACTTATAAGGCCGGTATAGGAGAAATTCTGACAGAAGGGTCTGTAAATTATAATGACGTTTCAAATTTAAACAATAAATTCGGAGGGAAAAAGTGATGAGATGTAATCATATAAAAAGATTTTTGTCTGCTGCGTTATTATTAACGTTTATGGCACCTTCTGGTCTGTCAACGGCGATGATGTGTAATGCAGGTGAAACCTACAGTGACTCAATGACTTTATCAGGTGACGTAAAGTTGACTGATAAAAATGAGCTCATTACATTGTCGCTGAGAGATTCTGATGTAAAACAAGTTTTAAGAATGTTTGCTGATAAAGTCGGCAAGAACATAGTGTTCCATTCTTCAGTAAAGGGTAAAGTTACGTTAGATTTGGTAAATATGCCTATTAATAACGCATTTGATCTTGTATTACAAATAGCAGGCTTGAATTATTATACACAGAATAATACGCTTATCGTAATTGCAAAGGATAATGCTGATAACGCAATTTTTTCAAAACAAGAGATGATGGTATTTCCTGTAAAATATGTTAATGCTGCAAAAATTGCAGACTTTTTAAACAGGAATGTTTTTGGTATGAAAAAAACAGGCTTGTCAGGTGTTGATGCTGCAACAGTCAACACTGCAACAAACGAGTTAATAGTATTCGGTATGGAATCTGATGCGGCAATTGTACGTAAGGTTATAGAACAGCTTGACCGCGAGCCGCTAACTAAAACATTTATCGTTAATCATACTACTCCTGCCGAAATGGCAAATATGATATGTAATATGCTTCTTCCGTCCCGCGGTTCGGCAAACGGTCAAGGCGGCAAGGCTCCGGCGATAAGTGCTCCTCCGTCTCCCGGAGTCGGCACGACAGGGGGGGCTGCAGGTATAGTGACCGGCGGTGCTGCTTCAAGCGGTGACAGTGAAATAAAATTAGGTGAAGGTATTGTTGCTTGTACAGTTGCAACTTCTACTGCGGGTACGACAACATCTCCTTTTGACGTACAAAACTTATCAATTTCTTATTTCCCTCAGCGCGGTACAATTACTCTAATCGGCGGTTCAGAAGCTCAACAGGAAATGATTGATAAATTTATTAAAGAAAATGATACAAAACAGCCGCAAGCATACTTGGAAGTTTCAATTGTTGAATTGAATGAAGAAGGAAGCAAGGAATTTACTAACGCTTGGAATATCGATTCTAAAAACTGGGTATTTAGTTTCTCTTCCTCTGCAACTTCTGTCGGCAGAACTTCTGCTCCGGGTGCAAGAGAGCTGATTGCAGTTCAACGTCCTGACGGAAACGGAGGACAGCAAACTGTTTACATTCCGCGTGAAACTTACTATGGTAATAACGCATACATTTCTTGGCACCTTAATTATTTGATTGAAAACAGAAAAGGAAGAGTTCTTGCGAATCCGAAATTGTTAATAACAAGCGGTCAGGAATCAATAATTGACTTAACGCAAGATTATGTAGAAAAAGTAACTTCTGAGTTCTTGTCATCAGCTTATACAACAGGCGGCGGAACAGGTTCTGTACAAAAAACATATACTATAGGTAAGGATCAAGGTATAAAGATAACTCTGACTCCGTTTATATCTCCGGAAGGTTATGTAACAATGAATATTAAGCCTGAATATGCGACAATCGCATCTGAAGTTACATCTCCTGTGTATGATGAAACGACCGGGGAAGTTTCTGAGGACTTACAGGCAACCCTGTTAAGCAGAAGAAACTTAGATTTGAAGAATATCAGAATCAAAGACGGCGAAACTCTTGCAATTGGCGGTATGATTCAGGAAAATGATACAAAAACCGTAAGAAAGATTCCTGTATTGGGTGACTTGCCTGTAATTGGTGCAGCTTTTAGATCAACAATATCTTCAAAAACAAAGAGTGAATTGGTTATTTTGCTTACGCCGAGAATAATCAATGATGGTGAAGGCGCAGTGGCGGATAGTCTGTAATAAATATTATGTCGAATCAACTGGATAAACTAAAACATAGTATCAAAAAGGAATATGTTAACAACTTCGAATTAAACCTGATGAAAACATCAGGTTTTATTCCAGTAGACAAGAGACAGTCAGATTTCTTTGTAATTATTAATAAAGATAAGAGTGCTAAAAGAGAACAAATAGCATCTATCATAAAAGAAAAATTTAAAAATTTGACACCTCAATTTATTCCTTTACCGGGCAGTCAATTTGATGCTGTTTTTGATAGTATAACAACAATTGAACTTCCGGCTTTGGATGAGTCCGAGCAGCCTGCAAAACCGCAAGAAGCAGCGCCTGCAGAGCAGACGGCAGAAGAAATACTTGTTTCAATTGGATGGATTACACAAGAACAGCTTAATGAATGTGTAGGTATTGCAAGAGAACGTAATGTTCCTTTAGATACAATCCTTTTTGAAAAAGAGTATCTCTCTTATGAACGAGTTGCTTCATACTTGAAAAAGAAATATGGCTGCGAAGTAGTTTCGAAGGCTCAAATCCGTGTTGACAGAAGTATTCTGAAAAAACTTCCGGATGATATAGTTGAGAAGAAACAAGTTGTTATAATGTCAATGGAAGGCAACAAGCTCGGCGTTGCCATGGTTAATCCAAACGACAGGTATACAATAAGAGAAATCTCTCTTTCAACGGGCCGTTCTTTAAATGTATATTGTATTCCGTCATTTGAGTTTGAAAAATATTTAAAAGAATATTTTATTCAAAAGAAATCGGCACAGGCGGTTAAAGAAACTGAGCGCATTATTCAAAGTATTGAAGAAGAAGCTGCGGAATTCAGTAATGAAGAATCCTTGTGGTCTCAGGTAGAGAAAGAACTTCAGGATGCTAGCGGTAATGTTGCAAAGTTCGTATATAAGATTATTACAGATGCAATTGATGCTAAAGCTTCAGATATTCATATTGAGCCGCGTATCGGTTACTATGTAGTAAGAACACGTTCTGATGGTATTCTTAAGAAAGTTCTTGATATACCGGGCAGTATTGAACAAGCGGTTATTACAAGATTTAAAGTATTGGCAAGAATGAATATTGCTGAGCACAGGCGGCCGCAGGACGGTACGTTCTCAATTAAATATAACGAGAGAATGTATGATTTCCGTATAAATACTTTACCCGTTTCCGGCAAGGAAAAGGTCGTAATTCGTATTCTTGCACCTGCCGTAAGTTTGAAGGCTTCCGGTGATAAAATGGTAATTCCGGGTGCAGAAGAATCGGATGTTCAAAAAATTCACGATATGGTTCAATGTCCGAACGGTATTATATTGACTTCAGGTCCAACAGGTTCAGGTAAAACTACAACTCTTTATACAATATTAAAGTCTTTGAACAAAGAGGATGTAAATATTACTACAATTGAGGACCCGATAGAAATTAAGCTGGAAGGGATAAACCAGTCGCAGGTAAATGCTAAAGCTGATATCACGTTTGCATCTTGTATGCGTGCAATTTTGAGACAGGACCCTGATATTATATTAATCGGTGAAATCCGTGACTTTGAAACTTTGGAAGTTGCAATTTCAGCAGCGCTTACAGGGCACCTTGTGTTAAGTACCGTCCACACAAATTCGGCGGCAGCAACAGTTACACGTTTGATAGAAATGGGTGCAAAAGATTATCTTGTATCCTCAACTTTGACGGGTGTTATTGCACAACGTCTTGTAAGAAAACTTTGCGATAAATGTAAGGAAGAGTATATCCCTACAGAAGAAGAAGTAAGACATATTACTACAAATCAGGATTTGCAGCAAAAACTTATGAAAACAAAATTGTACAGAAAAAAAGGCTGCAAAGAATGCGGATATCTGGGTTACACCGGCCGTTTAGGTATTTATGAAATCATGCCGATAACAAGAGAGATAAAAAAATTAATTGCTCAAGGCGCGCATGATATTGAAATTGAAGAAGCGGCAGTAGCAGCAGGTATGAAAACTCTTAAGTCCTCTTGTCTGAATCACATTGTTGCAGGTGTAACAACGACAAGTGAATTTATAAGAGTATTAGGTTATGCGAGCGATTAAAATAGTACGAGGTTTATATGCCAATATACAGTTATACAGCACTAAAGCAAGGTAAAGAATTAGTAAGAGGAGAAATTACCGCTTCAAATTTAAAGGATGCAAGAGATGTAATCCGTAAAATGGGGTTGGTTCCTACTCAAATAAATGAGTATGTTGATACTAAAGCAAAAAAATCAGCTCAATTATCTTCTTTATCTTTGAACGAGAAGATAGATTTTATTTCTACGCTGCAAATATTGTTGACTTCCGGTATCCCTGCCGTAGAATCATTAATGTTTATGGAGCAGGAAGCCGCAAAGAAAAAAATACGAGATATGTCTAAGATATTGAAAACCCAGATTATGGGCGGTTCAACATTTGCAGATACAATGGCCCGATATCCTCAGGTATTCGGCTATATATTTATAGGTTTGGTTAAAGCCGGTGAAGAAGCCGGTGAACTTGAAAAAACTCTTGATCGTACAAAAGGGTTGTTAGAAAAACAAGCAAATATCAAGGGTAAAGTTATCGGTACATTAATGTACCCGATGTTTGTAGTTGTTTTGGCATTTTTCATCATTATTATAATGTTGACATTTGTATTCCCTGCATTTAAGGACATGTTTGCTCAACAGGAAAAGGCTTTGCCGCTGATTACATCTTTAATGATTACAGCGGGTGATTATTTAAAAACTTATTGGTATACAATTCCGATATTTATTGTCGCATTTATAGCTTTTTGTATCATAATGGTGAGCTGGCAGCCTGCAAGAAATGTTCTTGACAGAATTGTATTGAAGGTGCCTTTATTAAATAATTTGATATTGTACTCAAATTTTTCAAACTTTTTGTCAGTAATGAGTGTAACTTATGATGCAGGTATTCCTGTTGTCGACTGCTTGCATTTGGCAGTAATTACATTAACAAATTCCGTATTGAAAAACAAAATGAGTGCGGCAATTGTAAAGGTTCAACAAGGTTTACAGGTTTCTCAGGCATTAAAAGCGACTAATATTGTTCCGAGAATGTTGTTATTTATGATAGCAACAGGTGAGCAATCCGGTCGTTTGGGCGAAATGCTTGAAAAAGGTGTTAACTTCTTAGACCGAACTTTAGATGCGATAATCGATACATTAACAAAAATGATTGAACCTATAATGCTTATAGTAATCGGAAGTATTGTTTTGGTTATGGCATTAGCACTGTACTTACCGTTGTTCCAGTCATACATGCAGTAGTTATTGGAGAAAACAAAAATGGAAAATAATGAAATTTTAGAATTGACTACTTCCGCCTGGAGAGAAAAGGTGTACATAGAAACGGCCGAATACATAATTAAAGGTTATGTATTTATGCCTAAAATCGGTAAAAAAAGCAGACTTCTTTCTGAAATTTTAAATACAAATAAGCATTTTATAGCAGTTAAAAACTGTACTTTAGAGTCAAAATTAGTGCCGCAAAAAGAAGTTGAATTTCACGATTTTTTGCAGGTAAATATTTCTACAATTTTGCTTATGAGACCATTGTATGAGGACTAAGACGTATGTTATTACCGGAGCGACATCCGGTATTGGTGCGGGGTTAATCAAAGAGCTTGCGGAAGATAATGTAATTTTCGCGGGTTATCGCAATCAAGCTAAAGCCGAAGAACTATCTTCATTAGGAGTATTTCCCTTTTACATAGATTATGCTAAGCCGGAAACTATATTGCCGGCAATAAATTCAATTAAATCTAAATGTACAAAGATTGATACTCTTGTTAATATCGCGGGATGTGTAGTTGCCGGGCCTGTAGAAAAAATTGAAATGAGTGAAATACGGCGTCAATTTGATGTAAATGTTTTCGGACACTTAGAATTTACAAAAGGCTTGTTAGATATTTTAACGGGCGGAAAAATTATTAATGTAAGTTCTATGGCCAGTTATGGGATATTTCCGTATATTTCTCCGTATTGTGCTTCAAAAAAATGTCTGGATATGTTTTTTAATTCTTTGTTAATTGAAAATAAAAAGAATATTCAGGTTGTATCAATAAAACCGGGTGTAATTGCAACTCCGCTTTGGGGAAAATCAATAGAAGAAAACGCAAAGTATTTGAATAGTTGTTCTGATTATGAACGAGAAATGGATTTTCTTATAAATAATGCAAAAAAGAATGAAACCTCAGGACTTTCCGCTGACGAAGTTGTAAAAGTGATAATGAAAGCGGATAGAGCTAAGAAGCCAAAGCTTTCGTATACAGTAGGAAGAGATGCTTTTGCTGCAAGTTTAATTTCCCTCTTGCCGCAGGAATTACTAAACAATATTATAAAACTTGGTATTAAAATTCGTATGAAAAAAAGCGGTTAACTTAAAAACAGATTTAATTGCGGTGTCTCTATTTCGGAAGTTTTTTTGCGGGTTGCAAGATTTTTGGAAAAATCTTTTTGCATTTTGCTCATAAGTTCTTCTGAGCGCTTAATTACCGAATTTGGCAATCCTGCCATTTTGGCAACTTGAATACCATAACTTTTGCTGGCTCCGCCCGGAACTATTTTTCTTAAAAACTCAATTTCTCCGTTTTCTTCACTTACGGTTATCCTGTAATTACTAATTTGAGGATAAGTTTGTGTCATAACATTAAGTTCGTGGTAATGTGTCGCAAATATACATCTTGCTTTAATGTTATTTGCAATATATTCTGCGACAGACCAGGCAATTGCAACACCGTCATAAGTGCTTGTTCCGCGTCCGATTTCATCAATCAGTATAAAGCTTCTGTCTGTTGCATTATTTAGGATGAAAGCTGTTTCTGTCATTTCTACCATAAATGTAGACTTCCCGAGAGTAAGGTCATCACTTGCGCCTACTCTGGTAAATATTTTATCTACAATACCAATTTGCGCAAAATCTGCAGGAACAAAGGAGCCTGTTTGCGCTAAAATTGCAATTAATGCATTTTGCCGCATGTAAGTGGATTTACCCGCCATATTCGGACCTGTTAGTATCATAAATTGCGTTTTATTTTTATCGCTGCTTGATAATTCAATATCATTTGCAACATACGTTCCCAGAGGAAGTATTTGTTCCAAAACCGGATGACGTCCGTTTTTTACTATAAAATCGCCGGTTTCATTTATTTCCGGACAAATATAATTATGTTCTGATGCAGTGAGTGCAAAGGAAGTCAGAACATCAAGTTTAGCAATACAATTTGAAGTCTCTCTGATAAGAGTTACAAATTCTTTAGAATAATCCCTAAAGTTGCAAAAGAGTTTATATTCAAGCTCATAAGCCTTAACCTGGGCCGTGAGAACTTCATCTTCGTGTTTTTTTAGTTTATCGGTTATAAATCTTTCGGCTCCGGTCAGAGTTTGTTTTCTTATGTAATCTGCCGGAACTTTATCAAGATTTGAGTTTGTAACTTCAATATAATAGCCGAAAACCTTATTATATCCGACTTTTAATGCATTGATTCCTGTTTTGGTTCTTTCTTTTTGTTCAAAGTTCTTAAGCCAGCTTTCGCCGTTATACATTAAATCTCTAAGATAATCTAAATCGGAATTTACTCCGGATTTAATTATTCCTCCTTCTTTTAACGTAATAGGAGCGTCATCACGTATGGTTTTTTCTATGATTTCAGCATAATCTTTCAGCTTAGGCAAATCTGCTTCAACACTCGAGAATACGTCAAGATTTATAGATTTTGCTTGTTGAACAAGCGAAGGAAGCATCAGAAGTGAATTCTTCAGGCTTAAAAAATCTCGCGGAGCAAGCGATGTATTGCTCAATCTTGTAGACATTCTCTGGATATCGTGTATTTGTTGCAGTAAATCCTGAATTGCGTATCTTTGAGCAGAGTTTTCAATAAGTTTAATAACTGCTTCCTGGCGTTTCAGGATTCTTTCTTTATTTTTGAGCGGTTGGCAAATCCAAGTTCTAAGCAGCCTTGCTCCCATATTTGTTGAAGTTTTATCGATTGCCCATAAAAGCGACCCGTATTTTTTCTTTTCGCGCAGCGTTTCTGTCAGTTCTAAATTTTTTCTTGTACCGGCATCAATTGAGACATAGTCAGATAATTCATAAGACTCAATTTTTTCAAACTTCGGAAAACCTTCTTTTAAGTTTTCCCAAATATAAGCTAATAATCCTGCTGCGGCGCGAAAACCCGCCGGGCAGTTGCTGTAGCCTATTGCATCCAAATCTGTAATTTTAAATACTTGTTTTAAATTCTCTTTTGCAAAGTTTTCTTCAAAAACATTTTCCGGAACTTTTGAGCAGTTGTAATTATTTGTAATTTCATCAGGAAGATTAACTGTTTCTTCCGGAACTATTTGGAAAGGCTGCAATTTCATTTTCTTTGCAGCCGCAATAATCTCAGAAGGCTGAATACGGACAAGTTCAGTAATCAATGTTTCATAATTTAATTGTGTGGCTTTAAATTCTCCGGTAGAGATGTCTGTGTACGCAAATCCCCATTTGCAGTCCGGATTATTACTTGATTTATTTTCAAAAATTGCGCACATGTAATTATTGTTGTTTTGGTTTAAAAAATTACTTTCAAGAATTGTTCCGGGAGTTATAATTCTTACAACTCCGCGCTCTACTATACCTTTAGCAAATTTCGGATCCTCCAGCTGTTCGCATATTGCAATTTTAATATCTTTTGCAATAAGTTTTTCCAAATATCCGTCAATAGATTTTATTGGAATACCGGCAAGGGGTATCCTTCCGAGCGCTCCGCATTCACGTCCGGTAAGCGCAATTTCAAGTTCTTTGGAAAGTGTAAGGGCATCTTCAAAAAAAGTTTCATAAAAGTCGCCCATGCGGTATAACAAAAGACAATCCGGATTTTCCCGCTTTATTTCTATATAGCGCTGCATTGCCGGGGTTGCGTCTTTAATATTAACTTCTGTAGTATTTATTAGATTGATTTCAGGTTTTGTCATAGTATAATTGTACATAATATTTACAATAGGTGCAAGTAATGTTTAGATTAATAAAGATAATTTTTAATGCATTTTTGCTGGTTCTTGCGATAATAGGTTTTAATGCGATAGGCGGGCAAAAGTACGTAGAAGCTCTTAGAGTCAATGTTTGTAAATACTTTCAAGAGCATGCTATTGAGAGTGCAAAAAAAATTGGTAATTTTTCAGGGTTAAATGAAGAATTCCAAATAGATAATGCGGTTAACCTTGCAGGATATAAAGCTGTTCTTGCCGAGCATAAAGCTTCGGGCCAAAAGATGATTATAATTGATTCCGGCAAAAAACCGCTACTTACTCAGAATGATATAAAAAGCAATAATATCGACAAAAAACTAAAGGAGCTTTCTGAAAAATTTAAATATCAGGCAATAACCGTTAAAGATGTAAAAATTGTCAGCAGGGGCACCATAAATGTATATGGACAAAGTGTTCCATATGCAAAATTTGAAGCTGAAGTTACAAAGCTTCCATTTTCAGATATTGCGGGAATTGTGGCAAGCGTAAAAACTTCGGATGGTTCGGAAAAACTCGCTCTTTCTGTGAGCCAAAAGGATAAATACTCTCAGCTTATTGCTAACGAGTTCTATAAAGGAGTAAAAGAAGGAGGGGGTAAATGAATTAAATGGGGGTAATAAATTGCTTCTAAACTCCTCAACTATAAAGGAATACGAAATTATGAAAAAGATTTTATTAAGTTTTATTTTAATGCTTCTGACAATAAATCTCGGATTTTGTCAGGACAGGTATTCAAAAGATTATCTTCAAAACCGAAAACATTTTGCTATTTTGAATCCGATTACGGAGAGCATCGGCGAGCATATTATTAAATCTTCATTAGAGAAGGAAACCGGCGGTAATTACAATGTTAAACTTGAAGGCTATACAACTTCAAGTATGAAAAAAGGTATATTTAAAAATCTTGAAATTACCGGCGAAAACATTGTATCGGAAGAGATTCCGATACCGTATTTATATTTAAAGTCACTGAAAGATTATAATTTTGTTGATTATACAAAAAATCCGGTAGAATTCAAATCCGATATGGAATTTAAATATGAAATGCTTTTGTCTGAAGATAGTATGAACAAAGCTTTGCAGCATAAGGATTATAAAAAAGTGCTTGATAGGGTAAATAATATTGCATACCCGTTATTTCAAATTACCGGTGTAAGTACTAAAATACAGAATAATCAGATTTATATTCTTACAGAATACAGTTTTCCGATAGCGTCCGGTACAAAAGTCAGAGTGTTCGTGGCATCATCGTCTTTTGTCGTTGAAGGAGGAAAAATTCGTGCCGGAAATATAAAACTTAATAGCGCATACGGTAATCTCTCTTTGGAAAAGGTCGCGAATTTAATTAATCTTGTAAACCCTCTTGAATTTACACTTTCGCTTTTGGATACAGGAAAGTGTGAAGGAAAATTGGAGAGTATAAATATTGTTGACAACAAAATTAAAATTGATGGTAAAATATATGTAAAAGGAGACTAAGTCATGAATGCTTCTCAAAAATTGGGTTTATTCATACTTATAGTAATATCGGTAGCGTATGTTTATTTTTCATTTTTCAGCGCTGAAGGTTTCCATCCGAGTCACTTGAAAAATAACACAAATCCGCCGGCGGAAGAGCTTACTCCTATATCGGAAAATGAAGAACCGCAGCAAAAAGAACCTGAAAAAGAACATATTTATAAAACAATAAAAATTTTTGTTGCAGATTCAAATGGAAATCTGCGTTCTTTGAACAGGCATTGCGATACTGATATTGAAAAATCTTGTTTTGAATTTGCGATAAAGGAACTGATCCTAGCGCCGACAAGCTGGGAAAAATCAAAAGGGTTTACCTCAGAAATACCTTCCGGCACAAAAATATTGTCTGTGCGCGAAGGTGAAGGCAGTGTTATGATTGATTTATCATCAGCTTTTGAAACCGGCGGCGGAACTGAAAGTATTTATACCAGAGTGCGCCAGCTTATTAAAACTGCAAGAGCAAATACAAACCTTCCGGTCTATTTATATATCAACGGCAGGCAGGCCGATGTGATAGGCGGCGAAGGTATTATGATTAAACAGCCTTTAACAGAGAGGTCTTTGGATGACTAAGGATTTAGACTATTATATGAACCTTCCCTGGACATTAATAGAGGGAACCGATTTGGATTTTAACGGAAATCCTTATTATTATATTGAGATAAAAGAAATCCCGAGTTTTGCATTTTGCGCCAAAACGAGAGAAAAGGCTCTTGAAAACTATAAAAAACAGTTGAAACTCTCTTTAATGCTGATGCTGGAGGACGGGGACAGAATAATAGAACCCGGCGAAGAAACCGAAGATGACATTGATTGGGAAAGTATATGTCCGTAGTAAGCTTATCAGAGATTTATATATCAAAAATGACTGCCGATGATATAGACGGAGTTGCTGAAATTGAAGCGGAAGCTTATGGCAAGCATCATTGGGCAAAATCATCTTTTTATGATGAAATGTCAAATTCTCTTGCAAAATACTATACAGCCAAGACTATATCAGGAGAATTAGTCGGTTATGCAGGTACATGGCATATTGTGGATGAAGGACATATAACTACAATTGCAGTGAAAAAAAATTTTTTAAGGAATCATATTGGCGAAGCTTTAATATACAGAATTATAGATGATTGTTATAAAGACGGTGTAAAGTACTTAACACTGGAAGTTAGAGTGTCTAATGTGCCGGCAATAAAACTTTATGAAAAATACGGTTTTCAGTCGCTTGGAACAAGAAAGGGATATTATCAGGATAATAATGAGGATGCTCTTATTATGTGGACTGAAAATATTTTTTATGACAAATTTAAGACAAAATATGTTGATAATATTAATAAGTTAAAAACTCTTATAGAAATAAAATGAGTAAACGCGTAGAAAAACAAATAAATAGTTTTAAATATAAAGGCGAACCTATAAAAATTACACTGGGTACGTTGATTTTAACCGGGCTGAGCGTTTTATTTATTATTATTGCAACTTTTACCCAGGTAACACTGAAACACCCGTATTTTCCGCTGGATACATTTACCTTTCTTGCAGGTGATGTCAGTGATTATGAAATCCTTCATCATTTTATAAAAAGTTATAAATATATACCTCAAATTCCTATAGTGTTTTTTATAGTTGCTCTTCTGGGCAGAAAATTCGGGATTTTATCAATCCTGTTGTATATAGGTCTTGGTTTGTTTTTCCCGATTTTTGCGCTTGGCGGCGGTTTGAGCTATATGTTTGAATACGGTTTCGGTTATATTTTGGCATTCATTCCTGCAATATTTTTTGCGGGAACTCTTCTCAAAGGTAAGACCGATTTTTTACGAATGTTCTTGATATCAATAATCGGGGTTTTGACAATACATGTGCTTGGTATTTTGTACATGCTGTTTATAGCAACGTTGAGGAACGCTCCGATGGATTTGGTTATAAGCTGGATAAGTTCTCAAAGCGGGGTGCAAATATTTTATGATATATTTTTCTCGTTTATCGGGATTTATCTCGGACGTCAAACACGAAAACTTTTATGGATTGTTATGTGCTAATCGTGTTTAATAAAATAAAAAAAAGGGGCGGAGCTATGAAATAGCTCCGCCCCTTTTGTATTTTTGAGTTAATTCTTATTTGTCATCTAAAGCTGCAACGCCAGGAAGAACTTTTCCTTCAATAAATTCAAGAGATGCGCCGCCGCCTGTTGATACGTGAGTGAAATCTTCTGCCTTGAAGAATTTCTTAGCAGCTGAAACAGAATCGCCGCCGCCGATAACGGAAGTTGCACCTGCTTTTGTTGCTTCTACAATAGCTTCTAATACGGCCTTTGTACCTTCTGCAAATTTAGGGTTTTCAAAAGCACCAACAGGGCCGTTCATAAGAATTGTTTTTGATGATTTTAAAACCTCAGCAAAAGCTTTTCTTGATTCAGGGCCTGCATCAACACCTTCAAATCCGTCAGGAATTTCATCAATCTTAACGAATTTGTTTGTGCCGTTGCCTGAAAAATCATCCGTTACGAGAACATCTGTTGCCATTACAAGTTTAACGCCTTTTTCTTGTGCTTTCTTTTCAATAGCTTTTGCAACATCTAACTGATCATCTTCGCAAATTGAATTACCGATTTTGCCGCCGTTAGCTTTAACAAATGTATAAGCCATGCCGCCGCCGATTATCATATTATCAACTTTGTCAAGAAGATTTTCTAAAACGCCGATTTTAGAAGAAACTTTTGCACCGCCTACAACTGCAGTGAAAGGTCTTGTAGGGTTATCAAGAGCCTGAGATAAGCATCTGATTTCTTTTTCCATCAATAAACCTGATACTGCAGGTTTAAGAATTTTAGCTAATTTTGCGGTAGATGTGTGATTTCTGTGAGCGGCGCCGAAAGCGTCGTTTACATAGAAATCACCTAATTTTGCGAGTTCTTCTGCAAAAGTCATATCATCATCTTTTGCTTCTTCTGCTTTGTAGTAACGAATGTTTTCCAATAAAGCGATTTGTCCGTCGACTAATTTGTCAACATAAGGTTTTGCTTCTTCTACAGATGGAATAAATACGATTTCTTCCCCAAAAACTTTTGACATATATTTAGCAACCGGAGCAAGTGAGAATTCCGGGTTCTTTTCTCCTTTTGGTCTGCCTAAGTGAGCCATAAGAACAATCTTAGCTCCTTTTTCCTTTAAGTAATTAACAGTCGGTACGATAGCCTGAATACGTGTATCGTCAGTTACATTCTTGTTTTCATCCAAAGGTACGTTAACATCAACTCTTACGAGAGCTACTTTACCTTTAATGTCTCCTAAATCTTTAATTGATTTTTTCATAGGTTTTTCCTTTCTTTATAAAAAAACACTCTCTTTTTGCAACTCAATTATAGTAAAAACACAAATTCCGGTAAAGGGGGGGGGAATGTATTGTAAGCGTGAAGCGTGAAGGGTGATTATATGATTGTCATTGCGAGCGTAGCGAAGCAATCCAGTGGCGGCACAGCCAGCCGGTAGCAAAGTCAGCAGAGGGTGACAAGGAAGAACAAAACAAATGTGGAATGATAACCTATGTCACCCGACAAGTCAAAGTTAAAAAAGTGGACTGCCGCGAAAATCAAAGAT
>CALUVJ010000015.1 GCA_944324195.1 Candidatus Gastranaerophilales bacterium | reverse complement strand
CCCCCGCAATGACATTTTTAACTTTCCCAGTCACTGCGAGAAAATCTTTGATTTTCGTGGCAGTCCATTTTTATTCAATTGTCAAATTTGTTCTGGATTGCTTCGTCACATTTGCTCCTCGCAATGACATCAAGCTTGTAGTCTCACTTACCAACCCAATAAATCCATTTACCCCCCCCCTCCGGACATCAAGATTATATAAAGACAAGAAGTTTCTGTGCTACACTTGTATTATAGAGAGAAAAACTCTCATACAAGTTGAGTATTTTGCTGTATGGAATTAAGATAAAACAGTAGGTTCAACAAAGCAAAATACGTTAAAATATTAAAACGAACTTGAAAGAGTGTTGTAAAAATAGGAGGATTTTATATGATACCAATTTTAGATTCAAAAAGACAGTATGCAAAAATCGGAGACCAAATAGAAAAAGCTGTTTGTGAAGTTCTGCGTTCAGGTTCATACATACTTGGCCCAAACTGCAAAGCTTTGGAAGTTGAACTTGCAAAATACATAGGGTGCAATTACACAGTTGCTCTAAACTCCGGTACAGATGCTCTCCACCTTGCTCTCAGAGCACTTGATATAGGCAAAGGAGACGAAGTTATAACAACTGCATTTACATTTGTCGCTACTACGGAAGCTATCGGTATTGTAGGTGCAACTCCTGTTTTTGCGGATATTGATCCAGACACATTCAATATTGATCCTAAAAAAATCGAAGAAAGAATTACGCCGAAAACAAAAGCTATTATACCGGTTCATCTATACGGCCAGCCTTGTGATATGGATGCTATTATGGATATTGCAAAACGGTATAACCTATACGTAATTGAAGATTGTTGTCAGGCAATCGGTGCTGAATATAAAGGCCAAAAAGTCGGTACGTTTGGTGATATCGGCTGCTATAGTTTTTATCCGACCAAAAATCTCGGCGGTATGGGAGACGGCGGCTTGATAACTGTTAACAGCGAAAATCTGAGAAACAGAGTTATTGCTTTAAGAAACCATGGCGGTGCGGTAAGATATTATCACGATGAAATCGGAGTTAACTCCCGTCTGGATGAAATTCAAGCAGCTATTTTGAGAGTAAAACTTAATTACATTGATGAGTGGAATAAATTAAGAAGAGAACATGCTAAAACTTACAATGAGTTATTTGCCGGGTGCGCTGACATCCAAACTCCAAAAGAATTAGCTGATACGTATTGTGTTTACCATCAATACACAGTTAAAATTCCGAACAGAGACAACATTCATAAAATGCTTCAGGAAGCCGGAATCGGTGCTATGCTTTATTATCCGGTGCCGCTGCATCTCCAAAAAGTTCATTCACATCTTGGCTGGACTAAGGGAATGCTCCCTAACACTGAAAAAGATACCGAATGTGTAATTTCTCTGCCTATGTTCCCTGAATTGACGCTTGAAGAACAAAAAACAGTTGCTTCCACTCTTATCAACTGCATTGAAAAATCTAAGGCAGCAGTATAGTACATACAATTAAATTTATTTAAAATGAAAGGCCGGCTTAAAAGCCGGCCTTTTTATTTTAATAAATAACCATTTTACAAAACGTTACAATTAGTGTATATTTAATATAAAAGAATTTATTAAAATAAGAGGAAAACTTATGAGCAACATTGTTATTTATTCATCAAAACCAATGCCGGAACTTCAAGCGGTACTGTCTGAAATTGACGAAGTCGAGGTAAGAGTTGTTACAATTGAACAAATGAAAGATTATGCGGTAATTAATCCTTCTTTGATGATTGTAGAAAATATAGATGCAGCAAAAGATGCACTTATGACAAACAAATTCCCTTGTCCGATTTTATTTTTCGGCCCTACAAGACGGGATGTTACAGTAAGGGCTGAAGGGTATGATTTTATAAAAAATCCGGCAGACAAAGATGAATTAATCGTAAGAGTTAAAGCTCTGTTAAAAATTAAGGCTTTAAAAGATAAATTGGAAAGAGTTTCTACAACAGATGACTTAACCGGCTTGCATAACAGAAAATATCTGCAAGAACGTTTAGAAGAAGAAATTTCCCGTTCAAAACGTTACGGAACAAAACTTTCGTGCATATTATTTGATATTGATTTCTTCAAAGTTGTAAATGATATGTTCGGATATGAATGGGGCGACATTCTTTTAAGAAATATTGCCAACAAATTAAGCGCAATGATCAGGAAAGAGGACATACTTACAAGATACGGCGACGAAGAATTTTTGCTGGTTCTACCTAATACATCGGAAGAAAACGCATTTTTGTTCGGCGAAAGATTCAGACGTGAAGTTGAAAAAATGGAATTTATTCCGGCAGGCGAAGATGAAGCCCACAAGGTAACAATCTCCGGCGGAATTTCAACATATCCTTGCATGCCGGATGTCGATGAGGATGCAAATACGGTTATAAGATATGCTGAGCATGCTCTTTATAACGCAAAACATCGAGGGAAAAATAAGATTATTCAATTCTCTCAAATGAATTTAGAAATGTAAAAACAGTCGGAGTAAAGATAATTTACTCCGATTATTTTTATAAATTTTATAAGGCAGTCTTTTTATTTATAAGATCATTCCTGTAACGTTTATAATTATTATTCAACTCTGTAAGTGCAATGGCTTTATCAATAGCCTCTATAGCTTTTTCATAATCGCCGGCAATTTCATAAGAATGCGCAAGATTAAAATATGAATACGGCGACTGCTCCATCTCTGCTATCAGTTTACTTGCCATTATCCTTTTCTGATCGTATCTGGCTTTCAATCTTTTTGACTCATTCAGATCAGCTTCTGCTCCCTGCACATCGCCGAGAGCACGTTTTATTTTACTTCTTTTCCCATAAAGAAAATATGCATTCGTATCGCCTTGAACTTCATCAATCGCCTTGTTAATATAATCTAATGCGGCTTCATTATTCACATTAAAGAATTTATCCGCATTGGCTAAATAATTCTGCATATCGTAAGTTTTTACAATAGAAGTATCAAAAGAATATTTAATTGTCAGCGAACCTCTGGAAGTATTGGCCGGAAAATGAGCAAAAGGAGAAGATTTTCTAACGGCTTCCAGCGCAGACTCATCAAAAACAGGGTCGCCGGAACTTTCAAGAATCTCGCTTGAATATACATCACCGCTCCTTGTTATACTGAATTTTACCGTTGCATGTCCGTCATGCTCCATACAATCAGGAGGATTCCAACTTTTTTGAATCTTGCCCTGCAAAGCCGCCATATAGTCGGAAAAGTCGTTTTGTAATCCGTTATTATTACTTTGTTCCGCAAAAGTACATATCTGCGAAAAAAGCAGAATACTTAAGCATAATAAAACGAACTTTTTAATACCTACTCCCATATCTTTATTTTATACAAAAGCTAAAAATGTGTAAATATTATTAAGTACAGCTTTTGCAAATTCTTCTTTCATTGTCACTCTGTCTATATTTGGTGAAAGTAATATTTTGTAGATTTGGTGTTTCCTTTGTGTATAAATTGCAGAATACATAAGGCCAACCGGCTTTTCTTTACTTCCGCCAGCCGGTCCTGCAATTCCGGTTGTAGATACACAAACATCAGAACCTGTTAGTTTTTGCAAACCTTGTGCCATTTCCAAAGCACATTCCTCGCTTACCGCCCCATAATTTTTCAAAGTATCCATGCTTACGCCTAAAATTTTATGCTTTGCTTCATTTGCATACGTTACAACATTCAATGTAACATATGCCGAGCTTCCGGCAACATCTGTAAGTTTTGAACTCAAAAGGCCGCCGGTACAAGACTCCGCGGTTGAGATTGTTAATTTCTTTTGAATTAATATTTCTGCAATTTTTTTCTCCATATGATTAATTTTAATATTTTGTAATCTAAAAAGCAATTTTTAATACAATTTTACCTTTTAATATATAAGGAATTGATTTAAGTTAATGGGGATTTTATGGTCGCAATAAGTTCTGCAAATACTTTTATCGGGAAAGGGGTTGAGAAATTTTCCCAAAATAAAAATGCAAAGTGCAGCGCCGCACTGGGAGGGATTTTTTGTCTGCTGGATTTTTTGACAGTACCCGGAGCTTTCAAACTAAAATATAATAAAAACGGTGAAAAAATTGAAGGACTCAATTGGGAATGCGGTTTGAAAGAACTCGGGAAATCCGCAATTAAATGTCTCGGATATATCGCGGCGCCGGCAGCCATTCTCGGTCTGGCGTCGGGAAGCGGTATAATTATTGCCGGGCTTGCCGGCGCCGCCGCTTTTGGTTCAACATTCCTGCTGGCTTCGCTTTTTGACAAGCTTCTGCCCGAAGAAAAACAAATCGTAGCAGAAGCTTGTAGAGAGAAAGGAATTGATATTAATCAAAAAATAGATCAATTAGTATAATCTGAACAATTTCTTTCAGATTTATCTTCTTCAATCCAGACAAGAGTGATTGTAAGCGGAACCGGTTCAAACGGATTTGAAGCGGCTTTATCATACTTATTAATTTTTCGGTTAACTAATTTAAAGAAACTTTTTATTTTCATATTTACATATTGGCACTGTCCGCAACTATATAAATTACCGTAAATAATGAATTATAATAAATTTCGATTAGATAATAGTACTAGTCTTTTTGGAGAAATTTAAATATTAACCTCCAGTTTTGGATTTTGCCTGAACCAGGTAAGCTGTCTCTTTGCATAATTCCTTGTATGCTGCTTTAATTTTTCTGCGGCATCTTCCAATGAATATTCTCCGTCCAAATAAGACAGAATTTCCCGATAACCGATAGTGTCAACAAAATTTTTAATACGGCCATGCTTTTTTAATAAATACTGTGTTTCTTCTACCAAACCGTTTTCTATCATTACATCAACACGACGATTAATTTTGTCATATAAATCCTGTCTTGAAGTTAATACCGGCATTCTCCAATCAACCTCAAATTCAGGTTCTTTTTCAAGCTCTATTTGGGAAATAGGTTTATTTAAAGTTCGAATAACCTCTATAGCTCTCACAATTCGACGCTTATTGGCATCTCTCATACGTTCGTATGTCTTGCCGTCCAGTTCTTCAAGTTCCTTTAATAATTCTTCTTTATCCTTCTCTTCCAATTCACTGCGCAATTCGTAATTTGCTTCCACTCGCGGCAAGTTATAATGCTCGAGCAAGATTCTTATATATAAACCTGTACCGCCTGCAACAATCGGCATTTTTCCGCGTGAAATTATGTCAAAAATTATTTTTTTAGCTTCATCATAATAATTCCCGACAGAATAATCAAATTCCGGCTCCACAATGTCCATCATATAATGCGGAATTCCTTCACGCTCTTCAATAGTCGGCTTTGCAGCCGCAATGTTAAAACCTTTATAGACAAGGCGCGAATCGGCAGAAATAATTTCTCCGTTAAGTTCATGCGCAAGCTCAATTGCCATTTTTGTTTTACCGCTGGCCGTAGGACCAACAACTGCTACAACTTTTGGTCTCATATTTATATAATACCTTAAAATTAAAAACTGTGGTATAATGTGCCTATGCTAAAGAAATTTTTCGCAATAATTTTACTATCAACATCCATATCAGTATACGCAGCTGAGATTCCGGTCGATGCAAAACTTGATTACAATCAAGGTATTGATTTTTATAAACTCGGCATGTATGAACGTGCAATTGAATCTTTTCGTTCTGCCGTCCGAACATATCCGGATTATATTGACGCCTACTACAATCTTGCTGCCGTTTTAGAATATCTTAAACAATATGCGGAAGCATTATCTGTATACAAGCAAGTTTACTTAAGAAATCCTAATGATTATGAAGTAATATATAAACTTGCACTAATGAGCTCTAAACTTGAAGATTATACAAAAGCATCCGAATACTTAAAATTAATTCCGGAAACAAGCAATTATTATAAAAGAGGGCAGGAACTTGCCGAATCAATTAAAATCTCAACCACACTGCCTGCACCTCAATCAAATGCACCTTCTAAAACAGCAACCAAATCGGGAATATACGAAAATATTTTAAGTCCTACAGGTATAACTTCTGACAGCTCCGGAAATATCTACATAGCAACGTTTTCTGATAACACAATAATAAAAATTACACCGGACGGCAAGCGGCAAGTCTTTTTAAAAAGCGCTTTAATAAACGGCCCAATAAGCCTTGCTTCCGATAGTGTAGGAAATATTTATGTATCAAATTATAACTCAGGTAATGTTATAAAAATAACACCGCAAGGCACACCATCTGTTCTTGTTTCAAAACTTGATAAACCTTACGGACTTCATGCGGAAGGCAACATGCTTTTTATAACCTGTCAGGGCTCTAATTCGGTATACAGACAGAAAATTACCAACTAATTACAAATAACACTTCGGTTCGTCACCTTCAACACCGGCGTATAATTCCACATATTGTTTTGCCGGACTTGAATCTATTTTTGTAAATAAAACTTCTTCTATCTGGAAAAATCCGACATCAGCCGTCATCTCAACACTGATTTTAATCGGGCGGCGCTGACCGTGTTGAATCCTAATTCTGTTAATAGCATTTGCAGAATACTTATGAATATCCCCGACACGCGGAGTGGTATTTATAGAAAGCGGTATTCTTGCTCTGCCTTTTGTCATATCACAACCGTCTGCAATCAATATAATACCGGCTTCCGTTGAATGAATTTTTCTTGATGACATATGCCCTATTATTGCTTCTATAACTATCGAACGTATTATTACACGCTTATGTAAATCGTGAGGGAAAACTTCCATCAACGCACGCTCTATAATAGGTTTTGCCAAAATAACCGACATTTCTTCATGTCCCTGGCGGCCTATCATCATCCCCAAATCATGCATAAGACCGGCTAAAATAACCGAACACATACTATCTTCAAATGTACCTATTTCTTCTGTTTCAAGAGAAGTTTTTATTCCCGATTCGTGAAGAATATTCAACATTTTGATAGCATTAGCAGCGACCTGTCTCATATGGACAGGACCGTGATCATTATAGCCCAAACGCTTGATTGAAACATTGTTTGCGTAATCCTGCATTTCTTGCAGCTCTTCATCCTCAAACAAATAATTCACAAGTTTCAGGCAATTAGGGTGATTTTGGAGCCGTTTTAATATTTTGGACTCTACCGAAACTTCTTTTATTGATTTCATACTAACATGATAACATATCTTGCGGAAGGAGTAAATCCTTGTTTATTGGGATTTATATCGCAGTTTACACTAAAAAGCTAAAATTGTCACCCTGAACTGGTTTTCACTACTGTCCGGGATAATTTTATAAATAAACTTCGCTGCATGTCAGATATCTGTAGCTGCGGAATATTACAAGATATCTGGGCATAAAAAAGCCCCCTCACCCCTCACGCATTCATTTACCCCTCACCCGCATTCGTAGCTTTCACTACGTTCAAGCACGACTGCGTCCTCTCCCACAGGGGGCAAGGGAAAGAAACCAGCCAGCCCAAAACATTTACCCCCTTGGATTATTCGGGGTGTCGGAAAGTTCCCAGCTTCCCGACACCTTACGGGCTCGCTTCGCTCCGCCCTACCGAAAATCCGCTCTCCCACAGGGGGCGAGGGAAAGGGATTAAAAAGCGCCCAACGCAACCAGCCAGTAGTAAGGTCATTCGAGGGTGACTGGGAAGAATAAAACAAGTGTGGAATGACAACCAATGTCACCCGATAAGTCAAAGCTAAAAATGTCATTGCGAGGAGCGAATGCGACGAAGCAATCCCGTAGACTGCCGCGAAAATCAAAGATTTTCTCGCAGTGACAGGGGTAAATATTCACCCCTCACCCTGACCCTCTCCCCAGAGGGGCGAGGGAAAAGTTTTCCAATGGGCGATAGGAAGAGACCAACCAATTCAACACATTTACCCTACCCCAACCCGCCCCTTGTGGGAGGGTCGAAATCTCTGATTTCGGGGAGGGGTTCTCTATTGATATTTGATTCATATTTTTTACTCTTAATAATTATCATGGATAGCAGTGGAACTTGTTTCAAGATCTTATCGCCGGCAAGATTCCGAAACAAGTTAGGAATGACATTATAGATATATTTCGAGCATATTTTGGGTAAAGTTGTATATAAGTCCTTGTTTATTTTAATTTATCTAAATTTAAAATTAAACGCTTTTCCGGAGGAGATAAATTATACATCTGTTTTGCAAAATTTATAATATATTGTCGTGAGAGCTTTACTTTTTTGAACACACCTTTATTGCATAATTCTATTAATCGATCGACCTGCTTCTGACAGTTACCGTAGGCTTTCGGATATTTTCGAAGCTGCTGTTCTATTGAACGCTCTGCACGCTCGGAATTATAATAAGCAGAACTTATTCCGTAATTTTCCAAACATTCTTTACCTTTTTTTACATACGGAATAAGATGATCAATACTTCCGGCAGAACCGGCAACCATATTATACCCTATTTTATCAGACGAATATTCTACACATTTCATTACAAACGCCGATAAATTCTCATGTGATGTCGGCAATTTTATAGCTTTTTGAATAATCCTGTGAGCAAGTTTTGTATCTTGCAGTGTGTTGGTAATCTTTTGCAACTCATATATAAATGATTTTCTGTTAAAAGGTATTACTATCGGGATATTGTATATCTTTGCTCTTGTTTGAGCAAATAATTTTGTTAACTCTTCATTATTTTTTAACGTTGAACCCGCAGTAAGAATCTCCATCTCTGTCAGCAAATCTGCCCGCTTTTTGATTAAACTCTTTTGATATTTTATTTTTTTATTACGTTTTACTTTTGATTTTATATCTTTTAGAGAAACCAATTCCTCCGGCGTTTTCTCCGGCATTTGCTTAGATAGATTAACTATTGTTTTCATCAATTCTTTTTCCTGAGGACGCTGTTTTTTACTCACTTCATCCGCTATCCTTTGAAGTTTATATTGAAACTCCTTAGCACTGAATGGTAAACTAACGGGCTTATGGTTCAATTTTTTATATATCACTCCCATAAGATTGTGAAACTCGTGTAACTGTTCAGGCGGCATCTCCTTCGCCATTTCTGTTAACTCATCAAATATCGGCTGCTGAACTTCCAAAAGTTTTTTATTATGCTCCGGAGCTATATTTAATACAACATCTTTCAACTTATACTGCGGATTTGTTCGTGCCATATTTTTTACAATTGAAAAAAATTGTTTTTCTACTGTATGTAAGCTCCCCTCGTAGCGAACAAGATATTTGACAATATTTTTTATCGACTTTGAAAAAAATTGTTTTGAATAAAAACGTTCCAAATTTTTAGGATCTATAACAACTTTCCCTGAATACATATCCGGAATACCATACGCCATAAGAGCTCGTAATTGCTCGGCATTTTCAGCCCGCCTGCCAAATGAAACCGTATCCGTTAACAAAGAATTTCTCAATACAGTTGTCCTGTATTGAGAATAATCGTTACGATTATTCATTTTTAAATTTGAGGTATATTGATTTGATAATATTGGTAATATTCTCATTTGTTCTTCTTTATGATTATTGTTTATAAAACATGTAAATACTTTTTTTGCTATTAAAAAAGGAAGATTTATAAATCTTCCTTTTCATACTTTATGCTGCAGCCGGTGATGACGATTTTTTCTTATCTTCCCATATATCAACAAGCGTCGAACAGAAGAATATACTTGAATACGTACCGATAGCTATACCAAGAATCATTGCAAGTACAAAGTCTCTTGTTGTTACACCGCCCCAGAAATACAAAGCTGCAAGAGTTAAGAGTGTTGTCAGTGAAGTATTAATACTTCTTGCCAATGTCTGATTTACACTTCCGTTCATAATTTCAGAAAAAGTCATTTTCTTAGAATAGTATTTCAAATTCTCACGAACCCTGTCAAATACAACAATTGTATCGTGAACAGAAAAACCGATTACAGTAAGCAGGGCCGTTACAAATAATGCATCAATCTGAACATCGTAGAGCAACCCTAAAATTGAAAATATACCGCAAACAAATAATGTATCATGAACTAAGCCCAAAATTGCAGCCAATGCATAGTCAAACTGAAAACGCATTGTTAAATATGCAATTATGCCTAACAATGCTAAAGAAAGAGCTATTAAAGAATTTTTAAACAATTCCGCTCCCAATGTAGGTCCTACGGATGAGACCTGGACCAGAGACGGAGAGTTAAACTCTTGATTCATGATATTTGTAATTTTATCCTGATCTGCAGAACCTTCTTCTATAAACTTTGTTCTTATAGATAAAATTGCTTTCATATCCGTATTTTGTTGTGAATTAATATTGATTATCTGAAGGTAAGGATTTTCAATACCGCCATCTTCTAATGTTTTTCTGACATCTGCGAGTTTATCATTTGAAATAAGCTCCTGCACGCCATATTGCAAAGTCGTACCGCCGGTATAATCAATACCGACTTTCAACGGTGTATGAGTAGGATAAACCATTGTTGAATATATCATTGCAACTATACCCGGCAAAAGAAGTATTGCTGATATTGCTAAAAATAAAAATCTGTATTTTACTATATTTAATTTCATAATTTCTTTCCTTATATTTTATACTAGTCCAAAATACCAAATTTTGCTTTTTCACGTTTTGTTTCAACAGCTTGATACCCTTCCTCAATATCACTCTGGCGTAAACCAAACAATGCCGGATGTGTAAGTTTACCGGTACCAAAAATCAAGTGCATAAAGTTTTTGGTTATTGTAATTGCACTAAACATCGAAACAACAACACCGAGAGCCAATGTCAGAGCAAAACCCTTTACAATACTTGTACCGCAGCAATAAAGAATTGCGCAGGTAATAATTGTAGTCATATTTGAGTCAAAAATACTTGTAAAAGCTCTGTCAAAACCCGAATTAATAGCTGTAAATAGTGTTCTGCCGGCCTTTAACTCTTCTTTTGTTCTCTCAAAAATAAGAATGTTAGCATCAACCGCCATACCTATACTCAGAATAAAACCTGCAATACCTGCAAGAGTCAAAGTTACCGGGATTGCTTTAAACAGAGCAAATAATATCAAACCGTAAATTACCAGCGCCACATCGGCAATCAAACCCGGAGCCCTGTAATATGCAGCCATAAACACCATTACAAAACCTAAACCGATAATACCGGCTATCTTGGATTTTGCTATACTATCCGCACCCAGAGTCGGACCGACGGTATTTTCTTCTATGATTTTTGCAGGAACCGGCAACGCTCCGGCATTCAATAAATCAACCATTTTCTTCGCTTCTTCATAAACGAATCCGCTGTCACCGCCTGAAATTTGAGCTCTGCCGCCCGTTATTGCTTCTCTTATTACCGGTGCCGACTGCAATTCACCGTTAAAGAAAATTGCCATAGGCTGTCCGACAAGCTGTTTTGTTAAATCCGCAAATTTCTTTGTACCCTCTCCGTTAAACTCCAAATCTACAACCCACTGGCCGTTCTGAGAGTTTGTACTTAAATTTGCTTTTGATAAATCCTTACCTGTAAGCCCTGTAGCTTCCCATTCCGGACCATCCTCTTTCATAACCGGTTTTCTGAAATCAAGTTCCGCAGTTTCACCTATATACTCTTTTGCCTGCTCTAAATCTGATACGTCCGGGATTTCTACAACAAGACGTCTGTCTCCTGCTCGCTGTACAACCGTCTCTGATACACCGAGCTTATTAACCCTGTTTTCTATTGCAAACTGCAAGCTTGACATCATATCAGGGGTTATTTGAGCAAGCGTTTTAGTCGTTTGAGCTTCCAAAACAAGACGGGAACCGCCAACCAAATCAAGTCCAAGCTTTGTCGGTTTTGAATAAATTACGTAAATACTGGCAATAACAATAGCTACGATTACCCAAAACAGTATTAGTTTATTTTTCATTTTTTATATACTCCTTTTTTCTGGTGAATAGTGAATCGTGAGGAGTGACCAGACATTTCTAGTTTATTCTCCGATAAATCCATACACTATTTTCAATGCAGGTTTGTTGTGTTAAACCAACCCTATCTTATTTTACATCAAATAAGAAAATAAATTTCTTACCCGATTGTCTAAATCGAATCAAGTGTAAAAATTAAATCCGCTTTTTCGGCTTTTGTAAGCTCTACAAGAGGGCGCCTTACATAATCGGAAATAATTTCTCTATATGCCAAAGCCGCCTTTACCGGTACCGGATTCGGCGCCATGAAAAGTTTTTTAAATATAGGATAGAGTTTTTGATGCATATTTCTTGCCGTCATTACATCACCGGTTTTGAAGTTTCTAATCATAGATTTAATTTCTTTTCCGAAAAGGTGAGAAGCTACTGAAATTACACCATGCGCTCCGACTGAAAGCATCGGAAGAGTCAGACTGTCATCACCTGAATATATTGCAAAATCTTTAGGACAACTCATCTTAATATCTGTTATTACATCCATATCTCCAAAACTTTGTTTGATTGCAACAATATTTTCGTATTTTCTTGCAAGAGTCTTTACAGTCTCTACCGCCATATTAACGCCGGTTCTTGACGGGATATTATACAAAATCACCGGAAGATCAACTGCTTCCGCTACAGCTGAAAAGTGTTCGATGATACCGTTTTGAGAAGGTTTATTATAATACGGCACAACTGATAAAATTGCATCTACGCCTTCTTTTTCAGCCTTTTTTGCCATCATAACAGCTGTCTCGGTAGAATTTGAGCCGGTACCCATGATTATTTTACCGTTGGAACCTACTCCGCGTTTTGCACTGCAGAGAATTTCCATTTCTTCTTCATGTGTCAAAGTCGGAGACTCGCCGGTTGTTCCCGTAACCAGCACCGCATCTGAACCGGTATTTATAAGCTGATATGCCAGCTGCTCCACCTTATCATAATCAACTTCACGCTTTTCGTTAAATGGCGTAACCATTGCCGTTATAACTTCACCCGCATCGTATCTCATAAATTTATACTCCTTTTTACTCTTTTTATTATACTATGAACACTCACGAAATTCATGAACCTCTATTGTACGGTCTCCATTCTGGAAAACACCTAATTGTGAAGTCTCATATCTTTGAACAGTGTTAAATCTATATCTGAAAGATGTATCTGCTGCCATTGTTATTTTATTATAATGCTTTAAACTTATTAACTTTCGCAGCTGCTGCATATTATCCTCTACCTGAATACAAATTGCGTAATCTAAAGGTGTCGATCCGTGTATAACTTTAAATAAAACATTCAATATTTCATCAATACGATTATAACTGTCAAATGTATACATAAAGCCCTCTTCAAACGGTACAGGCTTTACGCCGAGTTTTTCATATATAAAATCAACCATTAATTCATTTTGTTTATCCAAATCTATATTTATTTTTCTATGTACATAAAGCGGTTTTATTCGTGTATGAATTACTACCGAATATCTGTTAATTTGTTTTTCCTGTTTTTCAACTTTATCATACAGAATCTTATTCATAACACGTTCTTCAGACCTTTTACAAAGTCGTCTTGTATCATCATAACTATCCTCCAAAACGTGCGAGAGCTTCATTAAAATATCTATTAAAACGTATACTATGAAGATTAATATAATCGCAATTATATACTTAAATTCAAAAACAGTATCGCTGAAAGTTAGAGTTAAAGAATATATACTATCCGAGAATTTTAGCAATGCATCAAAAAAAGAAGAAAAAAACTTCATCCACCCCCAGGTTGAATGAATAAGATTTTGTATCCAATAAAGTAAAAGCATCATTATTAAAAATACACATACAATTTTCAGGAATTGCAAAAAACTCCTTAAAGCCTCAAATCCCTTCAAAACCCACTTATGCATTAATCCTCCAAATATATATTATCAATCAGACGTACATTTTCAACCCTGCAGGCAATTAGCACTATAGAATTATTATCAGCATACTCCTGCTCTTCCAGAGTATTTTTATCAAGTATCTCCAAATATTCTAATTCATAATCTTCTGTCAAAAAATTATACGCGGTTTCTTTTAATCCTTTTATATCAGTAATACCGCGTTTATAACAAGATTTAATATTATTTAAAATTTTACTTAATGCAAGAGCCTTTTGTTTACCCTCATCAGAAAGATATTTATTCCTTGAACTCAACGCCAACCCTGACTCTTCTCTCACAATCGGGCATTGAATAATTTCAACCGGAACATTTAAATCTTTGACCATTTTCTTTACTATAACCACTTGCTGGGCATCTTTTTGTCCGAAAAATGCATAATCAGGCTGTACAATATTAAATAACTTCAAAACAACCGTACAGACTCCGTCAAAATGTCCGACCCTCGTTTTGCCGCACAACTTGTTTACATAGAAAAAAGGCGGACATACATAAGTTAAAGTATCATTAGAAAGACGATTTCCGGAACCGTACATTTCGTCCGGAGTTGGTGCGAAAACTATGTCCACTCCCTCTTTTTCACACAATACGGTATCGTTATCCAAAGTTCTCGGGTATTTGTCATAATCCTCCGCAGGGCCAAATTGTATAGGGTTTACAAACACTGAAACGACAACTTTGTCACAGGTTTCTTTTGCTTTTTTAATCAAACTCAAATGTCCCTCATGCAGTGCGCCCATAGTCGGTACAAGCCCAACTTTCAATCCTCTCCAGTTCTTCCTCAGCTCTCTTAATTCCTTTATACTGTGTAAAAGCATTTTCATCTCCCAAGCTTTGCTTTTTCTTCATTATTCAATTCAAACGATTCTTTTTCGGAAGGAAAAATTTCTTCCTTCACTTCTCTTTTATACATTTCTATAACATTTAAAACCGTATCATGCAAGTTTGCATATTTCTTTACAAACTTTGGTGTAAAATCGGTAAATTTTCCAAGAATATCATCTATTACGACAATTTGCCCCGAACAGTATTTCCCTGCTCCTATACCTATTGTAGGAATTTTTAAATTCTCTGTTATATATTTTGCGCTTTCTGCCGGCATAAGCTCCAGTACAATTGCAAAACATCCGGCTTCTTCCAGCTTTTTTGCACTTGCTAAAATTTGCTCAATCTTATCGGAAGTTTTGCCCTGAATCCTATGCCCGCCAATTGTATTCATCAGCTGCGGCGTAAAGCCGAGATGCCCGAGGACAGGAATACCTGATTCCACACAGCGTTTTACCAGCTTTATAATATGTTCGTTACAACCCTCAAGTTTAACCCCGGAAGCACCCGCTTTAATCATCTCCGATGCGTTTTTCAGTCCCTGTTCAACAGTCAAATTATAGCTCATAAACGGCATATCACCAATAATAAAAGAATTTGGCGCCCCTCTGGAAACTGCCTTCACAAAAACCAGCATTTCATCAATTGAAATATTATAAGTATCTTTATACCCCAAAGCCACCATTGCAAGGGAATCTCCGACAAGAATACCGTCAATTTCAGCCTTATCCAATACCTGCGCGGTTGAATAATCGTATGCTGTCAACATCGCAATTTTTTCGTTATTATCTTTTAATCTCTGAAATGTATTAACTGTTTTCATAAGATCCCTCCGGTTTTTCCTGATGAATGTAAAGAGTGAGGGGTGAAGGGTGAAGGGTCGTTATAAACTTTATTAATTTGACATTATTCACTTTATCAAATTTTATATGTTCCCTTCACACCTCACACTTCACCCCTCACGAATCACACTATCGCTTAATTGCCCGTCTATACCAGTAATAAACCGCCCTTGCGACTCTGTGAGAACTGTGTCTTACAAGTCCCTGCCTGTTTTCCAGTATTAATTTTTGAGAAACAACTTCAATCCCTATCGGAGCAATGTTCTCCATATCCAGTCTTACAGGGTAAGAGCCGCTGTTTGCATATCCCTCTGACATATTATCCGGCAAACTGTCATTTACAAGAACCGCGTCGACTATTTTCTTTCCGCCTGCATGAGTAATCAATGCATTCAAATGACTTGCTACAGAATAATTGTCTGTTTCACCGGGCTGAGTCATTATATTGCATACATAAATTTTCTTGGCATGAGAATTTTCAATAGCTTCAACAATACCGTCTACCAGCAGATTCGGAATAACACTTGTATATAAGCTTCCGGGACCTAAAATAATCAAGTCCGCATCATGAATAGCGGCAATCACTTCCGGCAAGGCATGACAATGTTCAGGTTCGGTAAATAATCTTTTAATTTTTCCATGAGCTTCCGGAATATTTGATTCGCCGTGAATAATTCTTCCATCCTCAAACCTTGCCGCAAGTTTCATGTCATCTAACGTTGCCGGTAAAACCACACCTCTGATATTTAAAACGTTTGACGATTCTTTAACCGCACGCACCATATCGCCGGTTATTGAACAAAGAGCGGTTAGAAATAAATTACCAAAGCTATGTCCTTCAAGCCCTTCACCGTTTTTAAATCTGTATTGAAAAAGCTTTGTAATCAAATCTTCGTCATCAGCAAGTGCGGCAATGCAATTTCTGATATCACCGGGCGGAAGAACACCCATTTCTTCTCTCAATCTGCCTGAGCTTCCGCCATCATCTCCTACAGTTACAATTGCCGTTACGTTATTGGTATATTTTTTTATGCCTCTAAGAAGCATTGAAAGTCCTGTTCCGCCCCCTATGGCAACAATCTTTGCACCTTTATTAAGTTTTCTTCTTCTGTATAACTTTTCCAGAATAGAATAATTGCCTTTTTTATTATCCATATCCATTATAGATAAAGTTGTTTTTTGCCAGCCTTTAAAAAAGATAACCGCACCGATTAAAATAAATACTGCAGCGAGGAAATTAGAAGGCAGAATTAGCGCAGCTTTTCTTATAAGTTCAAGAGTTAAGTATATAGGTCTTACGTTTGCAAGCACCATAAAACCAAGAACTATCATTACAGAGCCCAAAAATATCAGGAAAAACCATCTTTTCACTTCCAGCCCGGGCATTAGCCAGCCGACATCTTTTGTCACTTTTACATTATTTTTGAATTTTGAAAACATATTAATCTACCCATCCTGAAGATTTTGCATTGATATAATTTACAGGTGCCGGTGTAATATAACTTCTTGCCTGCTGAATTAATTCAAGCGAATTTTTGTATTTATTGGAAAAATGTATTGTACTCACCTCCGTAAAACTCATTCCTCCAAGATTATTACGAATCTGGGAAGTATGAAGAAGGTGCTGAAATCTCTTTATCAATTCATAATTATTTGTATTATCAGGAACGGAATAATCAATTGTTAAATCAGGGTTGTAAGTCTTTTCAAGGCTGATTTCCTGAGCAATTTGAATACCTGTATAATCTCCGACTTTTGCGGTAATATCACCTGCAGGAGCGTAATAAACAAGCCATTCGGAACATTTTTTTATTGCATTTGCTATTGCGCAAGAAAACGTGAAATCTTCTCCCGCCATTTTATACATAGCTCCGTGCGGTCTTACGTGCTCAATACTTAACCCGTAAGCCTTTGCAAAAGACATAATCGCACCGACCTGATAAACAACGAGAGCTTCAAGCTCATCTTCTTTTAATTCAACAGGCCGGTAGCCGAAGCCCTGAATATCATTGAATCCAATATGCGCGCCGATTGCAACATTTTTTTCCTTTGCTTTAAGCATAGCTTCTTTTATGGTTACAGGGTCGCCGGCGTGAAATCCGCAGGAAATATTAACGGAACTTACATAGTCCAAAAGTTCGTATTCCTGAATATTTTTATACACCCCGTAAGCTTGCGCCAAATCACAGTTAAAATCTATGTTCTTAATTGATTTTTTTTCTATAACTTCCTGCATTACTTTTTCCCCATTTTACAGATAATTATACTACAAAAGTTTATTTAAAAATTTTCTACGCAAATTTTCTACACAAGTCCGGTAATATTATCTCTCGTTATTACCGCATCATAATTTTTATATCCGAGAATGGTCTCAATATTATTAGAATGCGCACCTACAATCATTCTGCATTCCTGAGAATTGTAATTAACCATTCCGCGGGCAAATTCAAAATTATGCTCATCCATAATAGAAACGACTTCGCCCTGCTTAAAATCGTTAACTACATTTATAATCCCGATAGGCAGAAGGCTTGAACATTTTTCAAGGATAGCTTTTTTAGCGCCGTCATTAACGATAAGCCCGCCGATAATATTTGTAGCGTAACCAATCCAGCGTTTTTTATCGGGAAGATTTTCATTTGTCGGAAGAAACATCGTTCCGATATCTTCTTTATCAAAAATTTTGCTGATTACATAAGGTATTTTTCCGTTTGCAATAAGAACTTTTCCGCCAAATCTTGTAACAAGTTTTGCGGCTTCAAGTTTGGTTCTCATACCGCCCCTTCCGCCTTCTGAAGCATCCGTTCCGACCGCCATAATTTCATCCGTTACGCCGTTAACTTCTTTTATTAATTCCGCCTCCGGATTCGTTTTAGGATTCGCGGTATAAAGTCCGTCTATATCAGACAAAATTATCAGCAAATCCGCATCAAGTTCGCTTGCAACAAGTGCAGAAAGCTTGTCATTGTCAGCAAAACAAACTTTTACTCCGGATAAAAGCTGATTCATTTTTATGGTTGAAACGGTATCATTCTGATTAATAATAGGCACAACGCCAAATTCCAGAATTTTATTCAAAGTTGTTCTAAGGCTTAAATATTTGTACCTCAGGGAAAAATCATCCTCGGTTAAAAGAATTTGCGCAATCGGAATGTCATAAATTCCGAATCCGTTTTCATAGAAAGACATCAGACGGCTCTGTCCGACAGCGGCGCAGGCTTGTTTTACGCCATCCTCTGCAGTAGATTCAAGGTTTAATTTCTTTTTTCCGAGCCCTACTGCTCCGCTTGTAACCAGAATAACTTCTTTACCCGCTTTCACAAGCTTTGCCATATCTTCTATAAATGAATAAATTCTGGAGATTGCAACTTCTCCGTCAGCATTTCTCAAAACATTTGTACCGAGTTTTATAACAATTCTTTTTGCGTTTACAAATTCTTCTCTGTTCATAACTATATACCCATAGCTTTCAAAACATCTTTTATGTCTGAAGAAGTTTTCTTGACATCTGCATTTGAATACTTGATTGCATTATCAGGGTCTTTGAGTCCGTTTCCTGTAAGAATACAGACAATATCCGCACCTTCTTTAACAAGCCCCTGAGAGTGCGCCTGAATAAGTCCGGCAACAGATGCGGCGCTTGCAGGTTCACATAAAATACCTTCTGTAGAAGCAAGCATTTTATAGGCTTCCGCAATTTTTTCGTCAGTTACGCAGCCGATTTTACCCTTGCTTTCATCTCTTGCCGCTTCTGCCTGCTTCCAGCTGGCAGGGTTGCCGATTCTGATTGCGGTAGCGAATGTCTCAGGCTTCATAATCCTTTCACCTCTGACGATTGCGGCAGATCCTTCCGCTTCATACCCCATCATCATTGGCAGGTTTTTAATAGTACCCTCTGCAAAATATTCTTTGTACCCTTTCCAGTAAGCAGTAATATTTCCGGCATTACCTACAGGAATAAAATGGTATTCCGGAGCTTTTCCTAACGCGTCGCAAATCTCAAATGCGCCTGTCTTTTGTCCTTCAATACGATAAGGATTGACAGAGTTTACAAGTGTAATCGGATGCGTTGAAGAAATTTCTCTTACGCATTCGAGCGCCTGATCAAAATTACCCTGAATAGCGATAATTTCCGCACCGTACATCATAGCTTGCGAAAGTTTGCCGAGTGCAATGTATCCGTCAGGTATAAGTACAAAAGTTTTGATACCTGCTCTTGCACCGTATGCGGCAGCGGACGCGGAAGTGTTTCCGGTTGAAGCGCAGATAATCGCACCTGCTCCGGCTTCTTTTGCCTTGGTTACAGCCATTGTCATACCGCGGTCTTTAAAACTTCCGGTCGGATTGCAGCCTTCAAACTTCAAATAAATATTAGCTTCCAACCCTATTTTTTTTGCAAGGTTTTCAGCTTTGATTAAAGGTGTATTACCTTCATTCAAAGTTACCACAGGAGTTGAATCATCTACCGGTAAATATTTTCTGTACTTATTAATTAATCCCTGATAATACATAATAAAATCCTCTTTTCTTTCACTTTTTAAATATAGCATAACAAAAAAAGAGTTAAAAGTTTTTATCAGACAGATATATCAACCTACGCGGATTATACTGTTTACCGTACAATCTTTCAGTTCTTCAACGACTTCTTTTATAAGTTTTTCCTGGCAGCTTTCAGTAATTACCGTAATGTCAGCTGTATTATCATCTGAAACACCTTTTTGAAGTATGCTTGAAAGACTTATGTTTTTATTTGCACATATTGTACCGATTTTTGCAATGACGCCGATTGCATTAGGCGCGGTAATTGATATGTAATATTTATTGTAAGTGTTATCAATGTTTACCGGATTTGCTTTTGACGTGTGGTTACATCTCATCATCGGAAGCAGATAATCAGTTTTTCCAAACTCGGCAGCGATTGCAAGAATATCTCCGACAACCGAGCTTGCCGTCGGAAATTCGCCGGCTCCCGGGCCCGAAAGGACAATGCTTCCTATCGGGTGACCGCTTAATAACACGGCATTTGTAACATAATCAGTATGAGCTAGCAGGCTGTTTTTCGGAACAAGCATCGGATGGACCCTTACATCCGCATTGTCATTTTCGTCAATAGTTGCACTTGCAATAAGCTTAATTTTGTACCCGAATTCATTGGCCTTTGCCATATCTTCTTTTCTGATTTTTGTTATACCTTCTCTGTAAACGTTTTCGATTTTAACTCTTTTTTTGAAGGCAATAGTCGCAAGGGTTGTGATTTTATATGCGGCATCAAAGCCTTCAACATCGCCTGTCGGGTCAGTTTCAGCATAACCCAGAAGCTGGGCTTCTTTCAAGACATCTTCGTAAGAAGCACCGTCAACATCCATTTTTGTCAAAATATAATTAGTTGTACCGTTTAGAATTGCCTGAATTTTATTAATCTTATTTCCGGCAAGAATTGTTTTAATCGGCATAATTATCGGGATACCGCCTGCAATAGCAGCTTCGTACAAAACTACTCTATTATATTCTTCCGCCAAATTAAACAGCTCTTCTCCGCGTTTGGCAAGAAGTTCTTTATTTGCGGTAACGATATGTTTACCGTTTTTAACAGCTGCAGCTATATAATCATAAGCCGGCTCAACACCGCCGATTAGTTCTACAATCACGTCAATTGAAGAATCGTTTACAAGGTCATAAGGATTATCTGTAAGCATCTCCGATGCAACTTCAACACCTCTCGGCTTATTAATATTTTTTACCGCAATTTTTACTATCTCAACATTATCGGCGTTTTGCAATGTCTTGTAAACTCCGCAGCCGACAGTTCCTAAACCTATAATTCCGATTCTTAATTTGTTCATGCAATTCTCCTTCAATGGGTTTAATTATACCATGGAGAAATTTTTCGTGCTAATATTGACTTATGTTTAAAACATATTTAAAAACTTTTGCAGGGGATTGTCTGGGGAGCTTAAATGCTTCTATTGTTGCGCTTCCGCAGGCTCTGGCTTTTGGTGTTGCAACCGGGTTTGGAGCAGGTGCGGGCGTGTGGGGCGCTATAATCCTGACTTTTGTATCCGGAATTTTAGGCTCTAAAATTCCGCTTGTGTCAGGAATTACAGGGCCTGTAACTATTGTTGTCGCTTCAATTATGGCAGCACTAAACGCGAATATTTCATCTGTTATTCTTGTTATGTTTATGGCAGGGATTCTGCAGACAGTTCTTTCTTTAACTTCACTGCCGGCAATTGTAAAATACGTTCCATATCCGGTAATCTCAGGGTTTATGAACGGGGTCGGTATAATTATAATACTTATGCAGCTCAACCCGATTATCGGACATCCTGTTATGTCTAATACTATAACAAGTATCTGTTCGTTTTTTACAAATCTTTCACAAATAAACAAAGATGCATTATTTATCGGAGTTCTAACTCTTGCAATTGTGTTTGCAATACCGAAAAAATTTAATAAAATTATCCCCGGTCAGGCAATTGCGCTTGTTGTCTGCACATTCGTCTCCATAAAAACGGGGTTGAATGTAGAAAGGATTTCAGAAATTTCAATTTCTTTTCCGGCGCTTACTCTTCCAAAAACAAACCTGCATGATGTTATCACATATTTTCATTATGCGGTAACTCTTGCAATAGTTTTATCTTCAGAAAGCCTGCTTACCCTCCTTGTTGCGGATTCGCTTCTTAAAACAAAGACTTCGTCAAAAAGTATGCTTTTCTCGCAGGGGGTCGGGAATATGGTCTGCGCACTCACCGGCTCTGTTCCCGGTTCCGCCGCCACTATGAGAACCGTTGCGGCTATAAATTCCGGATCTTCAACAAGAATTACCGCAATGATTTGTCCTGTAATTTTGCTATTTCTCCTGTTCAAACTCTCCGGATTTGTTGCACAAATTCCGCTTGCTGTGCTTGCAGGGATTCTGATAAAAATCGGATACGATATTATTGATGTCAAATTGCTTAAAGTAATTAAGTTTGCTCCAAAGGATGATTTGTATGTTCTTGCGCTCGTATTTTTACTCACTGTATTTTATAACCTGATTGTCGCAGTCGGTGCGGGAATTACCTGTGCTGCGCTTCTTTATGCAAAAAGAACGGCAGACAGTGCAAAGCTTGTTCAAAAAACGGTTTATGATAAAGATATTGCAAAGCTTGAAAAAATTCTTGAAAAGGATTACAAACACAAAATCCGTGTTGTGCACATTGACGGCCAGTTTTTCTTCGGCTCTGCAACCCAGCTTGTCTCACAGTTTGAAGAAATTCTCGGGACAAAATTTCTTATACTTGATTATTCTTCGGAAAATCTTCTGGATATTTCCGCAATCTTTGCACTGGAGGATATTATAATCAGGCTTCAGGCGCAAAAAATTAAAATTGTTCTTGTGCTTGAATCAGATGCGGTAAAAGAACAGTTTGAAAACCACGGAATCATTGCCCAGCTGGGTGAAGAAAATCTCTTCAAAACAGAAATGGAAGCAATAGAGTTTGCAAAAAGCCGTATTAAAATGAAGGCTAAAAAACACCGCTTCCATGGGTAAATTTCAATGTTGAAGTTAATGTCGGCTTAATAAAGCCAACCTGCTGTTTAGTATCATTGCGGGAATAAATATACTTTTCAGGTAAACTCAAATTGTCACATTTTATTAAGAAAGATTTTCTTATCAGTATTATTTTGTTATAATACTGGTGTTAAGGCTACGGATTATGCAGGAGGGAAGTATGAAAGAACGTGAAAGCAACGTATTATCTTTGCTTGAAGATAAAACTAATATATATGCGCGTAAGATAGCTCTTGGAATGAAAACTCAATTCGGCTGGAAAGAACTTACATATGACGGACTTGGGCTTATGTCAAGAAGACTTGCTGCATATTTGATGCATGATTTAGGGCTTCAGCGAGGAGAAAAGCTTGCAATACTTTCTGAATCTAAACCTGAATACGGAGCTTGTGTTTTTGCATCTGTTATTTCGGGATTAATTACTGTTCCTCTCGATATAAAACTTACGAAATATGAGCTTCAATCTATTCTTTCCGATTGTTTACCGTCTGTAATGCTTGTGTCTCAAACTTATATAGATAAGGCCCTTGAACTTCAAAAATTAATCCCTTCACTTAAGCACATTATAGTTATGGACGAACACCCTGTTTATGATAATTTGCAAAGTATTTATACAATTCCTAATAACTATACTTGTAAATGGAGACACCGTTCAAGAAAATCCACTGTATTTATAATATACACCTCCGGCACGACCGGTAAGCCAAAAGGTGTTGAAACAACTTTTGGAAACATGCTTGCCCAATTAAAGGATTTGAAAACCGCTTTTAATAAAATTTTGCCTTACGGCGATGTCAGAGTATTATCAATATTGCCGATGAATCATTTGTTTGAAATGACAGTCGGGTTTTCAACTTTTTTGAATCTGGGATTTACCGTTTATTATACACATAATCTTAAACCTAAAGATATATTAAACACAATGCGCGACCGGAAAATAACATTTATGGTTGTAGTGCCGGCATTTTTAAAACTTTTAAAGACCGGTCTGGAAGCGGAAATGAAAAATACTTCAAAGTTTTCGCAGCAGATTTTTCCGATACTATACCATTTTGCTAAATTTGTACCATTTATCTGGGCCAAAAAGATTATGTTCAGAAAAATTCATAAATGTTTTGGCGGCTCGTTTAAGGGATGTATGTCCGGCGGAGCTCCGCTTGATATAAATGTTGCCAAGTTTTTCCAGCGTGTGGGGATTCAGGTTTATGAAGTTTACGGACTTACCGAGACAAGTCCTATTGCAACAATAAATATTGAACGTCACAGGGACTTGCACTCTGTCGGGAAACCGCTTCCGAGTTATGAAGCAAAAACCGATCCGCAAACAGGCGAGTTGCTTTTAAAGGGGCCTTCCATTATGAAGGGGTATCATAATCAACCGGAATTAACGCGGGAAGCTATTGATGAGAACGGATGGTTTCATACGGGTGATATTGCCAGAATCGATGAACAGGGAAGGGTTTATATAACCGGCAGGATAAAAAATATGATTGTACTTTCCGGCGGTAAAAAAGTATTTCCGGAAGAGGTCGAAGCTGTTCTTGAAAAAAGTGATTTGTTTGAAGAAGTATGTGTTTTCGGAGTTTCTCGCGAAGGCGGTGCAAAGGATGGTACAGAGGACATTGCCGTAGTAGTTGTGCCAAAAGGAGAACTCAAAGAAAAATATGACAAAAATACTTTGGATAAGTTGATGAAAGATGAGGTTAAAAAACTTTCGCAAAGGTTAACTCCATACAAGCGGCCGATTAATATAATGATTCTTGACCAAGCGCTTCCGAGAACTGCGACAAGAAAAGTTCAACGTAAAAAGGTTAAAGAGTTAGTTTATTCAAAATAGAGGTTGGAAGTGGAAGCGTTAACAAAAGAAGAAATGCTGGCAAGATTAAGTGAGATTAAAGAAAAATGTCTTGCTTGCCAGAAGTGTTCTCTTGCCGAGACCAGGCATAATATTGTTTTTGATGACGGTGTTCCTAATCCCAAATTGATGCTTATTGGTGAAGCTCCGGGTTTTTATGAAGATCAGCAGGGTAAACCTTTTGTAGGCAAGGCCGGACAGCTTTTGGACAGAATTTTCGCATCTGTAGGGCTTACACGCAAAAAAGATGTTTATATTTGCAATACTCTAAAATGCCGTCCGCCGAATAATCGGAATCCGCTGCCTGACGAAAAAGCTGCTTGCTGGGAGTATTTAAGTGCTCAGATTGAAATAATTAAACCCGGAATTATTTTACTTTGCGGAAATGTGGCAGTGCAGTCGATTCTGGGTAATGCAGGCGGAATTACAAAGATTCGCGGGAACTGGTTTAAAGCTGAAAGTGCCGTTGTTAATGTCTATGGAGCGAGAATGATGCCAATTTTTCATCCGTCATATTTGTTGAGGAATGATACCAGGGAAAAAGGCGGACCAAAGTGGCTTATGTGGCAAGATATTCAGGAAATTAAACGCGAATATGATAAATTATAAGTTATATGATATATTTACCCCTCATGCCGGAGACGAGGGGAATTGACCAACCAACCCAATATCCCCCCCCCCGCCATTCTACTTGACTTTTATATCATTTGTAATATCTTTACCGCCGTATAACATGACACTTTTGGCGAAAACGTAATCATAATTATCTTGCTGGGCTTTTTTAGCGATTTCATCTTTTATGCTTTTTTCAATAGCGTTTAGGCGATTGCTGTAATCTTTTTCCAGCGCGGCTTTTTTTGCATTGAATTCGTTTGTATATTTCTCTTCCAGTTGAAGTATCTTGGCACTGTCAGTTGTATTAGATATCTCTCCTCTGGCATTTACGATTATTTTATTTAATTCTTCCATTTTCTTTTCGTGTTCAAGTTTTAATTGTTTAACTTGCCCGGAATTACTTACAATTTTTTGTAAGTCGACAACCGCAATATTTTCTGCAGCAAATACATTATTTGAAATCATAAATACCCCCATAGATAAAATTAAAATACTTTTTTTCATAAAATAGTTTTCCTCCTTAAAATTCTTATTTATTTATTATTTAAATTTGAATAAAAAAACATTCTCCTGTAGGGTAAAAAATAATTGAAAACCATGTTTATTTAATTTAAAATATAACTATGCGTAAATTATTATTTGTCATAGCTTTAATGTTTGTAAATTTTATGCCGGTTTTTTCGGAAGAAGAGGAGGTCAAACCGGTTGTAGAAACCTATAAACTTCAAGGGCAGGTTGAGTATGACGATAATCCGGTTGAGACAATTTATTTAGATGATGATATTGAAAAACCGCAGGTTAATATTCCGCAGCGTTCAGTAACAATACCGGTTAAAATTTTAAATATTAAGTCAAACACCAACACGCCCAGGAGTGCCCTTGCAAGGGCGGCCATAACCAGAAATAACATGAAAGATATTCTTCCTCTCAGCGGAACTTTGTCTGAAAGTTTTCACGGAATCACATACGGAACGCTATGGGGAGAAGAACTCTCCTTATCACAAATGGAATCCTCAGCAGGGGTATTTTTAAGGTATGATGCTCCTAAGTATTTTTCTCTGGATACGACTTTTAAAAGATCTGCTACTCAGGATATCGGAAGTCAATACGGTACTGTAAGAGTTACGCCGGAGTGGCATATTACAGATAAATTGACTCTGAAAGATAGTTTTACAAATTATGTGAACGCACCAAAAAATAAAAATGAAATAACGCTTGTGTATAGTCCTGCTTTGAAGAAGTATGCGGATTCTTTAAAGTTTGAACTGGGTGTGGCGCAATCATATTATTCAAACGGCGGAAGGAGTTCCGCAGTGAGTTTCACTACAGGGTTTAAGTTGTAATTCAATAAAGAATTTTATATAATTATAAACAATATGGCACGGTATAAACAAGAGCAAAAACAACTTAAAAAAGTTGTAAACACGGATAAAAAAAAGAGGGATGATAAGAAGGTTAAAAGGACTTCTTCTAACGGGTTTTATTATTCTTTTTTGACTGTAATTCTGCTGTTGTGCCTGATTCAAATTACAATAAGCGCGGTTTTAAATATATCAAAAATAGTGTCATATAAGGCAAAGATTGTACAAATTACAAAAACAAGAAATGCGGCTAAAGCATTAAATGAGCAGCTTCAGGATAATATTAAGAATTTTTCTAACGTAACGGGTCTGGAAGCCATAGCCAGAAACAATTTAAAAATGTCAAGTGAAGATGAGGTTCTGGTAATTATAAATACCAAACCTGAAGAAGAGAAAAATGAAAAAGATTTAGTCTTAAGACTTATGAGATTAACAAAACATGATTAAAGATTTATTGCAAGAAGGTTTTTTATTAAAGAACAGAGGGCATTATAAACACGCTATAGAGGTTTTTTACAAGGCTCTAGAAGAAGATAATGACAGTACGGAACTGCTATTAGAGATTGCTGATTTATATTATAAAATGCATAATGAAGAAAAGGCTCTCAGTTATATTGAGCAAATTCTTAATAAAAATCCGGAGCATATAGAAGCTTTGAAGCTTTTGAAACAAATATTTATCAGTAAAAACGCTTTTGACAGGGCTGAGCAGACGGCGAAAAACATTTATTGTATATCTCAAAATGTAAATGACCTTGTTGAGATATTTAAGCTGCTGAACTTGCAGGGTAAGTTTGATGAAGTTTTTGAATATCAAATCGGCAATCCAAATATTTATATATATTTAGAACAGGCAAAGGCTTTGTATTATAAAAAAGATTTTAAGCAATCAGAGGAAATTTTAAAAAAAGCTTTAAATATGGATTCTGAAAATCAGGAGGTTTTACTTACACTTGGGCAGGTTTATTATGCTCAAAACCAAAAGGATAAGTGTGTAGAACTTTTACCGCAATTAATTCAAGATGATGAGAATCCTGATTTGTTAAATTTTTATGGTGCGGTATCAAGTTATTGCGGTGATTTTAAGGCGGCAAAGAATTATGTTTTACGAGCAATAAAACTAAGACCGAAAAATGATGAATATTACTTTAATCTTGCAAATATTTATTATAAGCAGGGAGATGTTGCGTATGCAAAACAGTATTATAACCATGCAATTTCGTTGAATCCTGAAAATCGCAATTATCATTTTGCATTGGCGAATCTTTATTATTCGGAAAAGCATTATAAAAGAGCCCTGGAGGAGCTGCAGGATAATTTTTTTGAAGCTGATTTATTAAAAGCAATAATATTATACGATACCGGATATCTTGCACTTGCAAGAAAAGAATTAAACAAGCTTGCAGAGGAGCAAGCAAATAATCCTATTCTTTTAGATTACAAAGAAAGAATAAATAATGAATTAGGGTTAAATTAATTATGCTGAAAATATTCTCCCTCTTTACAAATGTATCCGTTTTTAATACTATTAATACAATGAGAGGTTACTAATGGTTACAAAATATAAACGTGTGTTATTAAAAATCAGCGGGGAGGCATTGCTGGGTAATCAACAGTTCGGCATAGATTATGACCCTGTTGAAATGATTTCCAATGAGATTAAATCTATTTATGAACAGGGTGCACAAGTTGCTGTAGTTGTCGGCGGCGGAAATATTTTCCGCGGGATGAAAAACAGTGCAAAGCTTGGTATGGACAGAGCTTCCGGAGATTACGTCGGCATGCTTGCAACTGTTATGAATGCCGTAGTTTTGCAGTGCGCATTAAAGAAAATCAATGTAGAATGCAGAGTACAAACTGCAATTGCCATGAATCAGATTGCAGAACCTTATGTAAGGCACAGGGCTATCAGGCATCTTGAAAAAGGCAGGGTTGTAATTTTTGCTGCAGGCACGGGAAATCCGTTTTTTACTACAGATACCGCATCTGCCCTCAGAGCTTCCGAGATTGATGCGGAAGTTATGCTGATGGCGAAAAACGGTGTTGACGGAGTTTACAGTGACGACCCGAAAACGAATCCGGAAGCCAGAAAGATTGATAACATGTCTTATGACGACATTATTAAAAATGAATTGAAGATTATGGATACTTCCGCTTGTGCTTTATGTAAACAAAACAAAATCCCGATTATTGTTTTTGATTTTAAAGCAAAAGGCAGTTTGGTAAGAATTATGAACGGTGAAGCCGTTGGTACGTACGTAAGTTAATATTTTATATAAGGAGAAAATTATGTCAGAAGCTCTTGAAGAGATGTATTTATTTGGCGAGGAAAAGATGGAAAAGGCTGTAGGGCAGATGAAAAAAGAATTTGCGTCTGTACGTACAGGACGTGCTAATCCAGCTATTTTAGACAAGGTTATTGTAGAATACTACGGTGCTCCGACTCCAATCAGACAAATGGCTCAGGTTAGCGTAAGCGAAGGAACTACACTTGTAATTACTCCTTTTGATAAAAGCATTATGAAAGAGCTTGAAAAAGCTATTATTAAAGCAGAGCTCGGCGTTACTCCAAATAACGATGGAACTTGCGTTAGATTAAACTTCCCGCCTTTGACCGAAGAGAGAAGAAAAGAAACTGCTAAAGAAGTCAAAAAGTACGGCGAAGATGCGAAAGTCGCAGTCAGAAATGTCAGACGCGACATGGTTGATTCTTTAAAGAAAATTGAAAAAGAAGAAAATATGCCTGAAGATGCGGTAAAAGATAATCAGGATAAAATTCAAAAATTAACTGATAAATACGTAGGGATAATTGATTCACTTGTTAGTGAAAAAGAAAAAGAGGTTATGACAGTATAATGAAAAATAAAAGACTGCTTACCGGGCTTATTATCGGATTTGCGGCTTTGTTTGCAATTATTGCTGGAGGGTTGTATCTCGTAGCTCTGGTTTTGGCAATAGTTGTATTAGCGGCAAGAGAATATACGTTTATTTTAAAGAATAAAGGTTTTCTTCCGAGCTTTAAAATAATTATAATTTCGAGTTTAATTTTTGCTGCGTTAGCATATTTTAACAGGTTTGACCTTGTTGCACTGGCATTTTCCGCCTGCTCGATATTGGCATTTATGTCGGTTTTGTTTAAAGGTAAGCAGCCTTACATCGCAAATGTTGCGACAACGATTCTTGGATTTGTATATTGCGGATGGTTTCCGCTTCATTTGCTGTTTCTGAGAGATTTGGGCAGTCATCCGACTTATAGCGGGTTTATAAAGCAAAATGTTACTTATGAGGGGGCTTGTTACGCATTGCTGCTTCTTTTTGCAGTAATTTTGACGGACACATTTTGCTATTATGCAGGTTTGAGATTCGGCAAACATAAGCTGTCAAAAGTAATCAGCCCAAATAAGACGGTTGAAGGTTCTATCGGCGGAACTCTGATGTGTATGATATGCTGTCTTGTTTTTGGTCCGATAATTCAAATTCCTTGGTATCATTGTATTATTATAGGGCTTTTAATTGCAGGATTTGCGCAGATTGGGGATTTGTGCGAATCAATGATAAAGCGTGATGCGGGGGTGAAAGATTCAAGCAATCTTCTTCCGGGACACGGCGGATTTTTGGACAGAACTGACAGTTATATTTTGACAATTCCGGTTCTTCATTATTATTTGTATTTCTTTGTAGTGAATAACTTTTTTGATTTATTCAGAGGAATATTTCCATGCTAGAAAAAATTTTTGGGGAAAAGAATGAGTTGGTGAAATTAGCACTGACTCATCCTTCTTATACGAGCGAAAATGAATTAAGTCCGCTTGGAAATTATGAACGGTTGGAGTTTTTCGGTGATTCGGTTTTGAAACTTTTTACTTCAAAGCTTTTGTATGAAACTTATCCTGAAGCACCTGAAGGAGAGCTTTCAAAAATCCGTTCAATTCTTGTATCCGATGCAATACTTGCTCAGGTTGCGGTAAAAATCGGGATTGATAAAGAGATAATTCTCGGACCGAGTGAAGAAAAGCAAGGCGGAAGAAAGCGCGAATCAAATCTGGCCTGTGCAATGGAGGCGGTTCTCGGCGCTTATTATTTGAGCGGAAAAGAAGCGAGGATAGAAAAGTTTATTAAAGAGTACGTAATGATTTACGCGGACGATGTCGGTAAACATTTCGTGAGATACAATGCAAAAGACATCTTGCAGCAGTATACCCAGGGAATAGATAAAACACTTCCCGTTTACAGAACAGTCGGTACAAAGGGGCCTGCACATAAGCCGGTTTTTGAGGTCGAAGTTGAATGGCAGGGAAAAATTATTGCAAGAGCGGAGGGTAAAACAAAAAAAGAAGCTCAGCAAAATTGTGCTTACGCGGCTTGCAGAGAACTCGGCGTAATAAATGAAGAGTAAATTTTCCACCAAATGCATGATACAAAATAATGTTGGTTTTAATATAATGTTAATGTGTATTGGGAGAGGTTTCGATGAACAGGCGTTGGTACGATTCAAATGAGTATACGGAAAAAGCTTTAGCTATATTAAAAGATATGGATGAAGAAAGACGTCGTGCGCTTTCTCGTGATTTGACAGCGGTTGTGCGTCAGATTAAAGAAATGCGTGAAGAAAACGAAGATGAAGAATGCGACGTTAGTATAGGTATTGACAGGGTTCTCGGGCTATATAAAATTTCTAATTCAAGAAGATGGTATGACAAAGTAAGTTTATTATCTTATGCAATGAAAACAATGTCTACACTTCCGAAAGAAGATTTTTACAATATAATGGAAGGTATTTCAACCTCATTATCAGCGTAGTTTTTAACCTTGATTTTTCAGCCTGTTTATTCTACACTGCAAATGTTAGATAAATAAGGAGACGCGTTATGTCAAGAAAACCAATTATTGCAGGGAACTGGAAAATGAATTTACTTCAAGACGAAGCAAAATCTTTGTTTGAAGGTATTAAAAATTTTACGAAAGATTTTACGGCACCTCAATTGCCTACAATTGTTATAGCACCTGTATTTACATCATTAAATGTTGTTCATACTGAAAAATGCAACTGCGGATGCGGCGGTGACAAAATCGCTATTGCTGCTCAAAACTGCCACTGGGAAAAATCCGGTGCTTACACAGGCGAAGTCTCTGTTGAAATGTTAAAAGATGCAGGCTGCTCTTATGTAATTATCGGCCACTCTGAAAGGAGACAATATTTCTCTGAAACAGATGAGATGATTAATAAAAAAGCAAAAGCTATTCTGGCAGGCGGCTTAATTCCTATTATCTGCTGCGGTGAAACTCTTGAACAAAGAGAATCAGGTGTAACTGATCAACATATTGCAACTCAAATCCGCGCGGCATTAAACGGTTTAAGCGAAGAAGAAGTTGCCAAATCAGTTATTGCATATGAACCAATTTGGGCAATCGGTACCGGTAAAACCTGCGACAGTAAAGAAGCTAACAGAGTAATTGCTATGATTAGAAATGTCGTTAAAGAAGTTTCATCTGCTTCTGCCGGTGATTCAATCAGAATTCTTTACGGCGGCTCCGTTAAACCTTCTACAATTGAAGAACAAATGTCACAATCAGATATTGACGGTGCTTTAGTAGGCGGTGCAAGTTTAAAAGCTGACAGCTTCAATGAAATTATTGCAAACACTATGAAAGTAGGTGTTTAGTTTTTTGTCAATCATTAAATAGAGGCGGGAGACAAAGTCTCCCGCCTTTTTACTTATTATACATTCTTTTCTTCAGCTTTTTCCGAATCAACCCAAGCGGTTAAGCTTGCTTTGAACTGTTCTGTAAAAGTATCCAAAAGTGTTCTTGTGTCAAGTGTTGAAGATGAATGATGACCGTTTCCGAATATTGACATAAGTCCTGCTGCTAAGACTCCGATTCCGGCAGCAGCCCATCCGATTACAGGTACAGCACTTGCAGCAACGGAAACTCCTAAAACACTTGCGGTTGCACCGGCGGTTATGCCTGCAGTTGCTACGGTTGCGGTTGCAGCACCTATGGCTACGGTGCCGCCGGCTGCTATTCCGGCAGAGCCGCCAATAATTCCGCCGACTTTTTTGCCGCTTGATGTAACGCCTGAAACTCCGGCATTTATAGCTACGGATTTCGCATTATTAAACAATGTATTAAATACGTTATTGTCAAATTCTATTCCGTTTGCATCACACATGGCTTTTGCTTTTTTAAGCATTTGTGATTTCATATTGTCAATCATAGTTTCCGCAAGATTCATATAGTAATCTGCGCCGCGTTTTTTAGTTGTTAAAACCTGCCCTGTAGCGTATAGCGTGCTTACATCAGCTCCGGTAGCTTCATCTGTTATAGTATTACCATTTTCGTCCTTACCGGCCTGAGTATAATCAATATCTTGCGTATCAAAATCGGTGTCAGATTGATTCATTTCATCAATAGCTGCAGCGATATTGGTGTTG